>CALDSK010000315.1 GCA_937911865.1 uncultured Synechococcus sp. | reverse complement strand
TACAGCCTCAGCGTCAGAATCATCCGCTGGTACCGCTACGGAATCAGCGTCATCGTCAGCGTTTTCAGGCTCTTCAGGTGCTAAAGTCCCCTCTGGCACAAGCTCAACTTCCGAATTTTCTTTGAGCCAAGCAAGGATTTTTTCTTTGAGCAGGTCTTCATTAACGACTTGATCCAACCGTTCTGGGTCGACCTGACTGGGATCCTCGACTTCGGCCATCATTTCCTTGGCCCGCTCGGCGACCTCCTCTTCGCTCACCGCGATTGACTCCTGCTTAGCGATCTCCCCTAAGGCCAGTGTCCGACGCAGTCGGTCAATAGCTTCAGGGCGAGCGTTCTCGCGCATGTTATCAACTAAATCCTTCGTCAGGAACTTGCTTAGGTCGATGCCTTGTCGGCTCAGCTGCATGGCAGTTTGAGTCACGATAAAGTCAACTTCTCGCATGACCAGCGTTTTAGGAATTTCAGCCTCAACATGCTCAACTAGCTCATCGAGTAAGGCCTGCTCAATGTTGGCATCGGTAGCATTTGCCGCTTCTTCTTGATAACGCTCTTCTAAGGATTTACGCAGCTCTTCTAAGGTTTCAAACTCGCTAACTTCTTCAGCAAAGTCATCGTCTAAATCGGGGAGCTCTTTCTCCTTCAGCTCTTTAAGCGTAATTTCAAAGACGGCAGGCTTACCGGCTAACTCAGCTTGCGGATAGTCTTCTGGGAAGGTCACCTCGACATCTTTAGACTCTTCTAGCGCCATACCAACAATGCCTTCTACAAAGCCAGGAATAAAGCGACCTTCCTTAATTTCAACTTGAAAGTCTTTAGCGCTGCCACCTTCAAATTCTTCCAGCTCGCCGCCGTCGTTCTTGGCCTTGCCGACAAAATCTACCACGGTTACATCGCCTTCCTCAGCAGCTCTGTCTTCCACAGGAACCAGCGTCGATTGGTTTTCACGGTAGCTTTCTAGCGTCTCGTCTACACGCGCTTCATCGGGCTTTATTTCTTCAGCCTTTACAGAAAGATCTTTGTACTTTGTTAAGGTCACTCGAGGCGGGACATCGACAGAAGCAGAAATCGTAAAGGGCTCACCAGGGGTGTATTCGCCGATTAGCTTCTCAAAATCAGAGGTCAGCTGATAGTTACCCAGGGCGTCGATACCTTCTTGCTTAATCGCTTTTTCGATAACCGTCTGCATCATATCTTCAAGCGCTGCGGCCTTTAGTTGCAAGGTACCGATGCGCTGAATCAAAATTTGACGGGGTACTTTTCCTTTACGAAATCCAGGAATATTCGCCGACTTCATGTAGTCCCGCAGAACCTTTTCATAGCCCTGCTTGGATAGTTCAGCGGGGACTTCTATTTCTAGTCCGACTTGGCTATCGGGCAAATTTTCCTGGGTGACTTTCATTTAAAAATACGTAAGAGTAAATACTATGGTTAACAAACGATGAGCAGTGGCACACAAGAGCAAGCCCAGAAAAAGCAAGCCACAGGCCAGCTTAGCTATCGCAGTTAGTAATCATACACCCGATTATATTGATGTACGAATAAACTTCAGCCCCTGTCTGTATATCACCGAGCCAAGTACGCCCACTGGAGCGAAGACCGATGATATACCCAAGACAAGCCGAAACGCTGTTTCACTTAAGGTATATTGGTTACAGCGCTTACTTGCGCGGTAGAAATGTCGGCGAGGTAAGACGTCTGCTTACACAACTATTTGTGAAGTTCTACCTTCTACTGCAGAGACGGAGATGAAAGACCTAGTAAGTGATCGCATCATTCGTCATAGGCAGACATAGGCAGGCATAGGCAGAGTTATCTAAGCAGTCGTCATCCGCTGAAGATACCAGCTCTTAAATCGTCGCAGGCTGTAGCTACTGTTTTTTTGAGCCTACTGTTTTTTTGAGTCTGTAGAGAACGTCACTTAATCCATTATTTGTTAGTCCTATTAGCCAAGCAAATCGCATTAGCAGTTCTTTTAGAGACGACCACTTTTACATAAGACACCTTTATATAAGTTTAGGAGGATATTTGCTTGTCGAACGATTCTTATAGCGTTGCCATCTTGGGTGCGACAGGCGCAGTCGGTACTGAGCTACTTCAGCTACTCGATGAACGAGATTTTCCATTAAAATCGCTAAAGCTACTAGCTTCATCTCGTTCAGCAGGTACACAGGTTGAGTTTCAAGGCAATCATTTAACGGTCGAAGCCGTCTGCCAGGATGCCTTTAAAGATGTAGATATTGTGTTAGCTTCTGCAGGAGGGTCTATCTCTAGGCAGTGGGTGACAGATATTGTCGATGCAGGTGCATTGATGATTGACAACTCCAGCGCCTTTAGAATGGACGATTCCGTTCCCCTTGTGGTGCCAGAGGTTAACCCAGAAGCAGCGCAGACCCACCAGGGAGTCATCGCCAATCCTAACTGCACTACGATTTTGATGAGTGTGGCGGTTTGGCCCCTGCATCAGATCCAGCCAATTCAGCGGATTGTGGTTTCAACTTATCAGTCTGCTAGCGGCGCGGGCGCGCGGGCAATGGAAGAGGTGAAGCAGCAAACGAAGGCTATTTTGGCTGGAGAGACACCGCCGACAGAAAGTTTTCCTTATCCATTGGCATTCAACTTGTTCCCTCACAATACGCCGCTCAACGAGCAGGGCTACTGCGAGGAGGAGATGAAGATGGTGAATGAAACCCGCAAAATTTTCGCTGCGCCTGGACTGAAAGTATCTGCTACCTGCATTCGGGTTCCCGTATTGCGGGCTCATTCTGAGGCGATTAATCTGGAGTTTGAGCAGCCGTTTGACCTATCTAAAGCGAGGGTAGCTATTCAAGAGGCCGCGGGCATAAAGCTAGTTGAAGACTGGCAGGCTAACTACTTTCCGATGCCGATAGATGCCAGCGGGAAAGACAACGTTTTAGTCGGACGTATCCGTCAAGACCTTTCTAATTCAACAGGGTTGGAACTATGGTTGAGTGGCGACCAAATTCGTAAGGGTGCCGCCCTCAATGCCGTTCAAATTGCAGAGTTAGTCGTTGCACGGCAATGGCTGAGATCACCTGTAGCAGCTTAAGTTTTAACCTGAGAATCGATTTGAGGATTGATTGCTGATGCTAAATGGACGTTACGTATGAGTGATACCCCAGCAGGTGACCGTCAGGGGGCACCTCGGTTTGGCCGAGTACTCACGGCGATGGCAACGCCTTTTCATGCCGATGGAGAAGTTAATTATTCCATAGCGGAAAAATTAGCTAGCTGTTTGGCAGATAATGGCACAGATACAGTGGTGGTCTGTGGCACAACGGGTGAATCGCCTTCGCTTACCTGGGATGAAGAATACGCACTGTTCAAGGTAGTGCAGCAGGCTGTAAGTGGTAGAGCAAAGGTACTAGCTGGAACAGGGTCTAACAGCACAAAAGAAGCGATCGCAGCTACACGAAAAGCTGAGAAACTGGGTCTAGATGGCTCTTTGCAAGTCGTGCCTTACTACAACAAGCCACCCCAGGCAGGATTGTATGGGCATTTCAAGGCGATCGCTGAGGCTGTCCCCGACCTGCCAATCATGCTTTACAATGTGCCTGGACGCACAGGCTGCAACCTCCTTCCTGAAACAGCTGTTCGACTTGCAGACATACCAAACGTAGTTGCTATTAAAGAAGCAAGTGGGAATCTTGATCAGGTCAGCCAGATTAGCCGACTGAGCCCAAAAGAGTTTGAGATATACTCTGGAGATGATTCCCTAACGCTGCCTATGCTCTCCGTCGGTGCCGTCGGAGTCGTTAGCGTCGCCAGTCATTTAGTAGGCAACCGGCTTCAGCAGATGATCTGTTCATTTGAAGCGGGCAAGGTCACCCAAGCCACTGCTATTCACCTTGAACTTTTGCCTTTGTTTAAAACGCTATTTGCAGTCACCAGTCCAGTACCGCTGAAAGTAGCACTAGCCCTCCAGGGGTGGGACATCGGCAATTGCCGACTACCCCTATGCAAAGGCACGTCAGAACTAGAGCAGCAGGTCAAAGCAACACTGTCTGAAATGCTTCTACTCTCAGGTGAATAAAGCATCAAAAGACTAAAGAACAAGCCGCATATCGAACACCACGACAGAACATATCTAACATACCGAGGACAAACAGACATATCACCACTCACAATAGGCGACACGTCAGTATCTTTTGGCAGCCATATCTATCGATGAGTATCTGAAAGAAGCAGGTATTCGAGTTCAGTTCTAATACTCATTCATTCTTCAGGCCCAGTCTTCTAGCTTAGTTTTCTGGCTCAGTCTTCAGTCATAGCTATCTATCACGGCTATCTATCACGCCAGCTCTATCCTCCCAGCTTTATTCCCTAAGTATCACAACCAGTAAGTATCACAACCAGACAGTGAGCACATAGCTATAAGTCGGCTTACGTTCAATGCTTAGTTAGCGCCTACTAAATTTTATCCTTACCGTTTTAGAAAGAAGTCCATACGCATTCCCTTCAATCCCAACGTACGACTTCTCAAATCACCGTCTTTTAAGTCTTCAATTTATCGTTCAACAAAGGAAACTACATGAGTAGAAAAGTCGTTAGTAAAGTTAGCAGTAAGAAAAAAGACACTAACACCCTTAAAATCATTCCCCTAGGTGGACTTCACGAGATTGGGAAAAACACCTGCGTATTTGAATACGGCGACGAAATCGTTCTTCTAGACGCAGGACTCTCCTTCCCTACAGAGGGAATGCACGGCGTCAATATTGTGCTGCCAGATATTACCTATCTCAAAGAGAACCAGCACAAAATCAAAGGCATGATTGTCACCCACGGCCATGAAGACCATATCGGTGGCATTGCATTTCACCTCAAGCAGTTCAACATACCGGTCATCCATGGCCCTCGCCTGGCAATGGCGCTATTGCAGGGCAAGCTTGAAGAAGCTGGTGTCTTGAATCGCACAGAGCTACATACGGTAGGGCCTCGTGATACGGTCCAGTTTGGCAAGCACTTCAGTGCCCAATACATCCGTAACACCCACTCCATGGCAGATAGCTTCACCATGGCGATCAAGACCCCAGTAGGCACGATTATTCACAGCGGTGATTTCAAGGTCGATCACACCCCAGTAGATGGTGAATTCTTCGACTTTCAGAAAATTGCAGAGTATGGCGAGGAAGGCGTGCTGTGCCTTATCAGTGACTCTACAAACGCCGAAGTTCCGGGGAATACGCCCTCAGAACGGGCTGTTTTTCCCAATCTAGATAGAGAATTCAATGCGGCCAAGGGTCGTCTGTTTGTCACCACGTTTGCATCTTCCGTACACCGCGTCAGCATGCTGTTAGAGCTGGCGCAAAAGCACAATCGCGATGTATTTATCGTCGGGCGTTCCATGCTGAACGTTATTTCTCATGCACGCAACCTGGGCTATATCAAGTGCCCAGACAATCTGTTCAAACCGCTCAATCAGTTGAAGCAGTGCCCAGATAGCAAGGCCATGATCCTGACAACAGGCTCTCAAGGTGAACCGATGGCGGCCCTGACTCGGATTGCTAATAAATCGCACCGTCAAATTCGTATTCAGGAAGGCGATACGGTCATTTTCTCTTCTAATCCGATTCCTGGAAATACGGTTAGTGTTGTCAACACCATTGATAAACTAATGCAGCAAGGTGCTCGCGTAATCTACGGGAAAGCCAAAGGGCTGCATGTCTCTGGACATGGCTACCAAGAAGATCACAAGCTGATGCTGGCGTTAACTCGGCCTAAGTTCTTTATCCCAGTTCACGGTGAGCACAGGATGCTTGTTAAGCACGCTGAAATGGCCCAGCAGCTGGGTGTAGAGAAAGAAAACGTGGCCATTGTAAACAATGGTGATGTGATCAAAATCACGCCTGAGAGCATGAGAATAGATGGCAAAGTAACCTCTGGCATTGCCCTAGTTGATGCTTCGCGGACGGGTATTGTTGAGCGCACTGTCCTGAAAGAGCGCCAGCAGCTAGCAGAAGATGGCATCATTACGGTCTCCGCAACAGTCGATGGGCAGGGCAATCTACTCGGTGAACCCACGATAAACCTTCGGGGTGTGGTCTCTGTGAAGAGTCAAACGCAATGGGAGAGTGGCATCGTACCGCTGGTGAAAAAGTCTTTGATGACCCGATGGAAAGAAGTGCTTGACGATCCACAAAGCGATCGGCCGCAGGTTAACTGGGATGGATTGCGATCGCGACTGGAAGAAGATGCTCGTCGCTTTGTCCGTCGCGAACTGCCTAAGCAATACCCGGTCACCGTACTAATGCTTCAGCATATAGACACGCTGAGCACAAACAGTCATGCAGAAGAAAGGAGTTCTGAAAAAAACGATCAAAAGAATGACCCAAAAAATATAGAGGAGCAAAAGGCCAGCAAGCCTGGCAGAAGACGCCGCTCACTCTCAACCGCCTCGGCGTCGTAGCAAACAAGGACATGGCGTAAGTTCCATACCGCTCACCCTCATGGCTCTAGTGGGAAACTACCAGAACCATGGGGGTTTGAGCTATCTAGAGCACATACGTATGCATACTTGCACCCGTGACATATTAATTTTTTCTATAACTAAATCGCATAAAAGCACTGCTGGCGTTATAATACGTACAGTCATATATTAGTTGCTACAGAACGGATAGGTCTTATGATTAGGCCTTAGCTGTCAAGCCAAGCTTCAAGATGACACCGCGCTTTTTCAGGAGTCATAGACTATTTCTTCCTTGCTCTAACCAGGGATTAATGGGCTAGACGCCTGTAGAAAGGAAAAGAGTACTCTCACGCTCTCGCAGTATCAAGGCAGTATTTTCGTTAGAAACATTCAAGAATCAGCCCTTTTATGGAAGATAGCTTCCCCAAAAGGCTTGGCTGATTGTTTCCAAACAGTGGCATCTATCCCGTTAATCCTGGTAATCACACACCGGCAAATCGATCGAGAAAAGCTTTTAGAGCGCAAACAAGTTAGAGCGCAGGCAAATTCTTTTAGGGAAAGCTCTCTAAAAGTGGTTTCTCAAGAGATTTTTTATTGCGTTTTTGGTTTGTTGCTTGTTTGCAGGTGTGATTCTTATCACTTGCAGTTGCAGATAAGCCGTTTTATCAGCTAATTTTTTCTTACGGATTGCTACACAGCGAAGCAATCTCTTCAACTTTCAACTTCTTTCGCTCAATTTTTACTCATCTTAGCTTTTTACAACTCGTAGGACCGTCAGCAGCTAAGCCTTAAGGCCAAGGCACGCTCTTGATAGGCTCCAGAGGAAATATTGAATGTCCAAGCAAATTGTTATTGCAGAGCAGCATCGTATTGCCGCTGTTTTCTCAGAAGATCAGATACAAGAGATTATTGTTGCGACTGGCAGCCATCAGGTCGGCGATATCTATCTCGGAACGGTCGAGAATATCCTGCCTGGAATCGACGCCTGCTTTGTCAACATCGGCGATAGCGACAAAAACGGGTTCATGCATGTGTCTGACCTTGGGCCACTAAAGCTCAAGCGCACGTCTAGCTCAATTACTGAACTCTTGGCACCCCAACAAAAGGTGCTCGTTCAAATCATGAAAGAGCCTACGGGTAACAAGGGACCTAGGCTCACCGGAAAAGTGACTCTGCCCGGCAGATACCTGGTGCTGATGCCATACGGCAGGGGCGTCAATCTCTCTAGGCGTATTCGCAATGAGACCGAACGAAATCGGTTAAGAGCGTTGGGCATTTTAGTTAAGCCCGCTGGCACAGGGCTGCTGATTAGAACAGAAGCAGAAGGCGTTTCTGAAGACGCCATCATTGAAGACTTAGAGTCTTTGCAAAAGCGTTGGGATGCCATCCAGCAAGAGGCGATGGCGACTCGCCCGCCCTCACTGCTCAACCGAGATGACGACTTCATTCTAAAAGTCTTACGAGATGTCTACAACGATGATGTTAACCGCATTGTTACCGACACAGAAAGTGGCTTAAACCGGACTAAAAAGCACCTTAGCAGCTGGAGCGATGGCCGGATTCCAGCGAATATCCTGGTCGACTACCACAAAGAGCCGACTCATATTCTTGAATATTTTCGGGTTAACGCAGCGATTCGTGAAGCGCTGAAGCCCAGGGTAGACCTACCTTCTGGCGGATATATTATTATCGAGCCGACAGAAGCGCTCACAGTAATTGATGTTAACTCAGGCTCCTTTACGCGTTCGGCCACCGCTCGTGAGACGGTGCTATGGACTAACTGTGAAGCTGCTGTTGAGATTGCTAGACAGCTGAGACTGCGCAACATTGCAGGCGTCATTGTTGTTGACTTCATTGATATGGAGTCGCGCCGAGACCAGATGCAGGTGCTAGAACAGTTTGGAAAAGCGATTCGAGCCGATAAGTCGAGGCCCCAAATTTCCCAGCTTTCTGAGCTAGGTCTCGTAGAGCTTACCCGTAAGCGTCAAGGCCAAAATATTTACGAGCTCTTTGGCAAGACCTGTCCTACCTGTGGCGGATTAGGGCATCTGGCGTCTCTTCCAGGAGAGGCCCCAGGCAGCGCAACTCAAATTGGTGCGGCACCAGAGCGTCCTAGTGGCTATAGCTCACCTGCACAAAGCTATTCGAGTCGCCCTTCAGCGAGAGGGAGCCGCGATGACAAATCTGCAGTGGGTCTATCAGGCCGCTCGGAGCTGCAAGAGCTAGATTTGTTAAATCATCCTAGCTATCAGGATAAAAACGGCCGAGGCAATCGTCGCCGTCGCCGTCGTGGCTCGGATAGCTCAACATCCGGCCGTTCTGGATCGCTATCACCAATTACAGTTGATAGGTCGGAACGTAACGGTGATGATAGAAAGCGTAGACGCGGTAGTCACAGCCGGGTTGACGAACGAATCGAAAAAGAGCGGCTAGAAAGAGAAGGCCAGTTAGACGCCTCTAAGGAAGGCAACAACGAGTCGAAGGCTGCTAGCAATGAACCGACAGGTCGTGGCAAGCGAGTCCGGAACGGACGCCGGAAGCCAGAAGAGCCGCCCGAAATTGTAGCAGTTGAAATGCCGCTAGAAGAGCAGCGGATATACGCCATGATGGGCGTCTCACCACTTGCTTTTAGTGGACAAACCGTTGAGAATCCTCAAAATACGCTCGTTTCTGTTGTTCTACCGGGAGAAGCTGAAGATTTTTTAGCAAAGGCGAAAGCCGATGCTGAAGCAGCGAGGAGCAATAAAAAGATTATCGAGACGCCTGCTCATGCAAATTCAGATGAGGCCGATGATTCTGGAGAAGCGCTAGAACAAGCTGCAGAAATAGAGAGCTCGGAGGACAGCACTGAAAAACCGACGGGTAAAGCAGCACCTGTTCGCAGAAGAAGACGGTCTAAAGCGGCGGTCCAAACAGATGCGCCAGCATCCGAGTCGGCGTCAGTAGCGCCACCAACTATCAGATCGGCTGACAGCGACGGTGGAGAAAGCGATGTCGAACAGCGTGAGTCGGCCTCTGCGAATGAGTCAGAGACAGCGGCAGACCAGTTTGAAGACGTGGCAGAGAAGAAGTCAGAGAAGAAAGTCGTGCGCCGTCGTCGCCGTCGGTCGTCTGCTAGCTAGTAGGGCTATGGTATGGGCAGCTCGCAGATCATTGCAGGCGTAGATGAGGTTGGCCGAGGTGCTTTGTTTGGCCCGGTGGTTGCGGCTGCGGTTATTTTACCGGCTACAGCGATCGCACCGCTCACGGCAGCTGGTGTAACTGACAGTAAGCAGCTGACTGCTGACAAACGCAATCGGCTGGCTGCTCAAATCAGACAGCTTGCAGATTGTGGTGTGGGCCTAGCGTCTTCTTATGAGATTGATCGAATCAATATTTTACAGGCTTCACTGCTCGCGATGAGCCGGGCGATCGCCCGGCTCAAAACACCGCCACAGAAATGTTTAGTGGATGGCAATCAAAGGATTCCGCATCTGCCGATGGCTCAAGAAACGGTTGTTAAAGGCGATCAATCTGTACTTGCGATCGCAGCAGCCAGCATTATCGCGAAAGTCTGGCGAGATGCGCTTATTGTTCGGCTCAGCAAGCATTATCCAGGCTACGACCTAGCGTCGAACAAAGGCTATGGCAGCGCTAAGCATCGAGAAGGCATTGCCCAGCTAGGCGTATGTCGTCAGCACCGGCTATCTTTCAAAAGTTGCCAGGGCGTGAGCCAGTCGTCGCCAAAAACGCCAGCGCAAAAACGCTAGTTTGAGCCTTGAATGCTGACAGAAGCTTGTCGTTTACGGAGGCGATCAAGGCAAGCTAGAAACCGATGGGGGTGAAGACGCCCAAACAGAATAATCTGCAATCAGCTGTCGCATCAGTCGCTGCTTGAGCGTGATTAAAATGCCGTTGAGTAAACCGTTGCCAGTCCGCTCTAGTATGGGCTTAGGTGTTAGGCTCATTGCCTGCGGTAGATCGACAGTGACCACTAAATTAGCCTGTCCGCGTAGCTTCTTCCCTTTTGCAGTATCTTGACTGACAAGATATCCTTGCATATTCATCGAAAACTTTTGATTAAAAGAATCATAGCCTTCTAGCTGACAGCGATCGGAACGTAGCCTGACCGTGCCAGCCTCTAGCCAAACCTCAATATCGCACACAGGCTGAAGCGCAAAGCCTAAGAATTTGATGGCGCGAACTTTTACTCTAAACAGGTTGGGCCCAAGTATTTCTACGCGCTGCGAGTCAACTAGAGCGTAAACTAAACGCTCGGGTTCACTCAAGTAGTCTTCCATAGACAGCGGCTGTGGTGGCACCGAAATGGTAACGGCCTGAGAAGCGCTAAAGCGAACCATAGCTGAACGCGAAATGAAAGAAAACGGGATAAGCTAACCCTAACACTGTATAGCATTGACAAAACTCAGCCCCATGACGGTTTCAATTGCTCACCTCGGACCGAAAGGCACGTTTTCAGACTTCGCCGCCGCAACCTATGCAAAGAGTCGCAGCGACAAAGAAACGCAGATGAAGGCCTATCCTACAATCGCTCAAGCAATTAAGGCGACCGAGAAAGGTGAAACTGATTTCTGCGTTGTGCCCGTAGAGAATTCTATTGGCGGTGGCGTCATGATCACGCTAGACACCCTATGGGAGCTAAAAACGCTGCAAATTCAGCAGGCTTTTACGCTACCGGTGCAGCATGCGCTAATTTCCAAGGCCCAGCAAATTGTAGATATTGAGAAGGTTTACTCACATCCTCAGGCTTTAAGCCAATGTCGTAACTGGCTCTCGGGAAACCTAGCCGATGCTCAGCTAATTGCGGCAAGTTCTACAGCTGAGCCACTAACCAGACTAGAAGAAGATGATAAAACAGGTGCGATCGCCTCTAAATGGGGAGCAACAGTCTATAACCTTCCTGTACTAGCACATCCGATCAATGACTACGCTGACAACTACACTCGCTTTTGGGTTCTCGGAAAACAGGCAGCGACCAAAGGCACATATACGTCGCTGGCCTTTAGCCTACCGACTAATGAACCCGGAGCTTTGCTCAAGCCGCTACAGCTCTTTTCTGCACTAGACATCAACATGAGTCGTATCGAATCGCGACCCACCAAGCGGCTGCTCGGTGAATACGTCTTCTTTATTGACATGGAAGCTGATGCGAGCACCTCAAAAATGCAGACCGCATTAGAACTGCTCAAGATGCATACAACAAACTTAAAGTATCTAGGCAGCTACGACCTCACTGAAATTCAAGAGGTGCTGTGAACGTAGCCCTATTTCAGTCGCCTTGTTTCAAAAAAGAGCTACTCTAGAACGTCTTTTAGTGCGGTGCGAGCCGCTAAGTTATTACGAGTTGACGTCAAAATCTCTGCTTCACGCTCTAGGCGACTCATCGTGTTTTGCATCTCTAGTAAAGACTGCTGCTCTAGAGAAACACCGTAGAGCGTACTGGCAACCCAATAAGAAAGCTCTAACGGCAGATCGGGAATATCATCTGGAAAGTCAATATCCTGACTGGTCAGCTTCGCTGAGAGCTTGACTACATCTCTTAGCAGCTGATCGACTTCATCAGCCAACGGTAGCAAATTCTCTTCTACTGGCTCATCTTCAATCCACTCAACCAAGCCAACCCGATAGGGAGTTTCACGCACATAGTCTAGGACTCTAAACCGCTGCTGGCCTAGCGTCATGATTTTCATTCTGTCGTCGGGCATCCGCTGGTAGTGAATCACCTCGGCGCAGCATCCAACCTTAGCAATTTCGCCTGTGCTGGGATCAACCATCAGCACACCAAAGCGGCGATCGCCCTGCAAAATCGTATTCATCAGAATACGGTAGCGGAACTCAAAGATGTGGAGCGGCAATCGCCGACCCGGGAACAAAACCAGCTCAGGAAGCGGGAAGAGGGGTAATTCTCGAACGGCGACTGAGGAGGAAGAGTTCATTATGTACTAAATAAGACTAAAGCAGTGACGCGCTCGTGTCTAAGGAAGGCGAGCATATCACTGCTTTTTAGTTTAACGCAGGCTTTCACCCCTTGCTTAGCTTCGAGAGCTTGGCTTTAGTGACTTGCGCTCAAGCTCTCTCTGAATCTCTAAAACCGTCAGAGGGCCGTTAGAAGCTATAACGTTAGGGCCTACAGCTTCACTTCAATATCTACACCAGCAGGAAGATCGAGCTTCATTAAGGCGTCGATTGTCTTTGAGGAAGGCTGATAGATATCAATAATGCGTCGATGCGTGCGGGTCTCAAAATGCTCACGAGAATCTTTGTCTACGTGGGGAGAGCGCAATACACAGTAGATTTTGCGCTTCGTAGGTAATGGAATCGGGCCAACAGCTGTTGCGTTTGTGCGGTTGGCAGTTTCGACAATCTTTTCGCAGGAAGTATCGAGTAAGCGGCGATCGAATGCCTTGAGGCGAATGCGAATCTTCTGCTGTTGAATAGTGGTAGCCATCGAGGATAAAGCGCCTATGCTGCGCTGTTTTTTTAGTTTTCTAGGTTCGAGTTGTTTTTGCCTTTGCGGCGTCATCCCGCTGAATAGCAGAGACTTTGGTGGGGGCACACCAATTGGTGTGCCCCCATTAGCTTATCGCGTTAGTTTATCGCGATTGATCTACCGTGCTGCCAATCGATTACTTCGTAATCTTGGAAACAACGCCCGCACCCACGGTGCGGCCACCTTCACGGATGGCAAAGCGCATACCTTGCTCAATCGCAATGGGGTTGATCAGCTTTACGTTCATTTTGATGCGATCGCCCGGCATAACCATCTCAGCAGCACTGCCATCATCAGCAGTAAAGCTTTCGATAGAGCCAGTCACGTCAGTTGTACGCACATAGAACTGAGGCTTGTAGCCAGGGAAGAAAGGCGTATGACGACCGCCTTCTTCTTTGTTGAGCACATAAACTTCAGACTCAAACTCAGTATGGGGGGTGATAGAACCCGGTTTAGCCAAAACCATGCCGCGCTCAATGTCCTCTTTTTGAACACCCCGGAGCAGTACGCCAACGTTGTCGCCAGCCATACCAGAATCCAACGTCTTCTGGAACATTTCAACACCGGTCACAGTGGTATCACGCGTGTCTTTAATACCGACTAGCTGAACCGTCTCACCAACCTTGACAACGCCACGCTCAATTCGGCCAGTTGCAACCGTACCACGACCTGTAATCGAGAAAACGTCCTCAACCGCCATCAAGAAAGGCTTATCAACTTCGCGCTCAGGGGTTGGAATGTAAGAGTCAACTTCATCCATCAACGCATGAATTTTATCGACCCACTCGTCATCACCACGAGCAGTCGTAGGAGAAGCCGTCAACTTTTCTACAGCCTTTAGCGCAGAACCAGAAGCAATGGGAATATCGTCGCCAGGGAAATCGTAGGAACTAAGCAATTCACGAACTTCAAGCTCAACTAGCTCAAGCAGCTCTTCGTCGTCAACTTGATCCTGCTTGTTCAAGAAAACAACAATGTTAGGTACGCCTACCTGACCAGCCAGCAAAATATGCTCACGTGTCTGAGGCATCGGACCATCAGCCGCAGACACGACCAAAATTGCACCGTCCATTTGGGCCGCGCCCGTGATCATGTTCTTCACATAGTCAGCGTGGCCTGGGCAGTCAACGTGAGCGTAGTGACGATTTGCAGTCTCGTACTCAACGTGAGCAGTATTGATGGTGATACCCCGCGCCTTCTCCTCAGGAGCCGCGTCGATTTCATCATATTTTTGAGCTTTTGCACTACCTGCTGCCGCCAGGGTCATGGTGATAGCCGCAGTCAGCGTTGTTTTACCGTGGTCAACGTGGCCGATGGTGCCAATGTTAACGTGGGGTTTGCTTCTTTCAAATTTTTCGCGTGCCATGAATTTCTCTTTGTGTTCCTAAAACTAACTATGCGTTCCCTTTATTTCTGGCGATAATCGCCTCAGCCACATTACGCGGAACCTCCTCGTATTGGCTGAACTCCATAGAGAAGGACCCCCTTCCCTGAGTTTTGGAGCGGATGTCTGTGGCATACCCGAACATTTCGGCCAAAGGTACCCGGGAGGTAACCTTGGTAATGCCTTCTTCAGAGCCCATCCCCTCAATCTGACCGCGACGAGAGTTGAGATCTCCCATCACATCTCCGAGGAAGTCTTCTGGAGCTTCCACTTCGACCTTCATCATGGGTTCCAAAAGAACCGGAGATGCTTTCATCACGGCATCCTTGACTGCCATAGAGCCAGCAATTTTAAATGCCATCTCTGACGAGTCAACGTCGTGATACGACCCATCCACTAACGTAACCTTTACATCAATTAATGGATATCCGGCTAGAATACCAGATTCGCAAGCTTCTTTCATCCCTTGCTCAGCCGGAGCGATGAATTCTCTAGGGATAGTACCGCCAACAATTTTGCTGACAAACTCAAACCCAGAGCCCTGCTCAGCAGGTTCTAGCTCAATCACAACATGGCCGTATTGACCCTTGCCACCACTCTGTCTGATAAATTTGGACTCGGCTGTAGCAGGTTTCAATACCGTTTCTCGATACGCGACCTGAGGCGCACCGATATTAGCTTCTACCTTGAACTCTCGCAACATTCGGTTGACAAGAATATCCAAATGGAGTTCGCCCATTCCCGCAATCACCGTCTGATTGGTTTCAGGGTCAATACTGACTCTGAACGTTGGATCCTCTTCAGACAGTGATTGGAGCGCCTTTGAGAGCTTCTCCATATCTTGCTTTGTCTTCGGCTCTACCGCGACCGAAATCACCGGTTCAGGAATGTAGAGAGATTCTAAGACGATTGGCTCATCAGGATCGCAAATGGTGTCACCGGTAAACGTGTCTTTTAGCCCGAGGGCCGCACCCAAATCCCCAGCTCGCATCTCATCGACTTCAATTCGCTCATCTGCCTTAAGGATAATCAGCCGAGAGATCCGCTCTTTCTTATCCTTTGTCGCATTGTAAACATAGCTGCCTTTCTTCAGTACGCCTGAATACACCCGAATAAAGGTTAGACGACCGTAAGGATCGGCCATGATCTTGAAGGCGAGCGCAGCAGCAGGGGTATCGTCACTCGCCGGCCTCGTCCCAGTTTCGCCGTTGGGTAAAATGCCTTCAATAGCCGGAACTTCAGGCGGCGAAGGCAGATAGTCTACGACAGCATCCAACAGCAGCTGAACGCCCTTGTTCTTAAAAGCAGAGCCACAGAACATGGGAACCAGTTTGTCGTTGATTGTCGCTTGCCGAACAGCAGCCATCAACTCTTCTGAAGAAATTTCTTCACCTTCTAGATATCGCTCCATCAGCGAATCATCTAATTCGGCAATCGTCTCTAGCAATATGGTCCGATATTCGTCCGCCTTTGCCTGAATATCTTCAGGAATATCAGTGACCTGGATATCGGTACCCAAATCGTTTGTGTACAAATGGGCTTTCATTTGCACAAGGTCTACGACGCCTTTGAACTGGTCTTCAGCGCCAATCGGAATCTGTAGTGGAACAGCTTTGGCTCGTAGCCGCTCTGTGACCTGCTCGTAGACCTTGAAAAAGTTAGCGCCCGTCCGGTCCATTTTATTGACGAAGGCAATACGTGGCACCTTGTAGCGATCGGCCTGTCGCCAGACGGTTTCAGACTGAGGCTGAACGCCACCCACAGAACAAAAAACAGCGACAACACCATCAAGCACTCGCATGGAACGCTCAACTTCGATTGTGAAATCTACATGCCCAGGCGTATCAATAATATTGATCTGGTGGTCGCGCCAAGTAGTAGAGATAGCCGCAGCGGTGATTGTGATACCGCGCTCTTTTTCTTGCTCCATCCAGTCAGTAACAGCATTGCCGTCATGAACTTCGCCAATTTTGTGGACGACGCCTGAATAAAACAGAATGCGCTCTGTCGTTGTTGTTTTACCCGCGTCAATATGAGCCGCGATACCAATGTTTCTGACGTCTTCTATTTGAGTAGTCCGTGCCACACTGGGCCTCCTTGGCAACTAACCGCCTTTGCGAATCAACAAAGAAATATGATTGCAACAAAAATCATTATAAAAATTACTGAGCAAAGCTGCCCAGCAGAACACTGACTCGTGCACTAGACCAGCAGCGCACAAAAGTTATTGACACTGAAAAGACGTTTCTTGGCAGCATCCACAGCCCCTAAAAGCGCCTGATATTAAGGTAATAAGGAAGAAAGGACTTGTTTATCACCTCAATATCAGGCTTTTCAGTAATTACTTTAGTAGCGATAGTGAGCAAATGCCTTGTTAGCTTCTGCCATACGGTGAGTCTCTTCGCGCTTGCGAACAGCACCCCCTGTTTCATTAGCCGCATCAATCAGTTCATTCGCTAGCTTCATCGCCATCGGTAATCCATCGTAAAGATAGAGCAGTTCCTCGCTCAGAGCGAACTTCCATAGGTACCTGGTAGGTTGCACCACCGACCCGGCGAGCTTTGACCTCCACTAGAGGCGTCGTATTACGAACAGCCTGCTCAAAGGTCTCTAGCGGATCGTTGCCCGTGCGCTCTTCGATGATCTTGAACGCACCGTAGAGAATTTTATTAGCGACGGATTTCTTACCGCTGAGCATAATCCGACGAGACATCATGCTGACCAGACGGCTGTTGTATACAGAATCTGGGGGAACGGTACGTTTGGTTGCGGCTGAACGACGAGACATGAGGATTTAACCTTTGAAGAATGGAGATTGGTAATGAATATTGATACGCGCAGTAATGCGCTGCTCTCAAACCTTTTGGACTTTTGGCGTGGAACGCAACGAACCCGTCAAACAAACAAATAAAGAAGGTCTCAGCATTACCTGTCTTAAATGGTTGTCTGAGAGGACCACACCAAAAGGTGAAGGCTTGTGTCTATAGCAAGCTGTAGCGTTAGAGGTGAGTCAAGACTAATGTTTCCAAGCAAGATTTAAGCTTACTCTTTAGCTTACTCTTTGGGCTTCTTAGCACCGTACTTAGAGCGGCCTTGGCGGCGGTCCTTAACACCAGCAGTGTCTAACGTGCCACGAATGATGTGGTAACGAACGCCCGGCAGATCTTTAACACGACCACCGCGAATCATCACTACGGAGTGCTCTTGCAAGTTGTGGCCAATACCAGGGATATAGGCAGTCACTTCAAACCCAGAGGTTAAACGAACCCTGGCAACTTTTCTCAAAGCTGAGTTGGGTTTCTTAGGCGTTGTGGTGTACACACGAGTGCAAACACCGCGACGCTGAGGGCAGCTTTTTAAGGCAGGAGACTTGGTCTTTTTGGTTGCTTTGGAACGCTCAGTGCGAATGAGCTGTTGAATCGTAGGCATAAGGCGGGGGAATATAACTCCGCAAAATAGTTGTCATGAGATCCGATAGTATCGCGGATAAATTTATCTTGTCAATCGGGTAAACCCATCCTCAACCCATCCTGTCTAAACGCCCAAAATTCAGCGGACTATCGAATTGTGAAAGCGTACCCACAGCGGCAGCTTTCAGTGGCTAATGGATTATCAAATCGAAACGCGCCGCCAGTGAGATCTTCGGCAAAATCTATCTTAAGGCCTCGAATATACTCGCGGTGACCACATCCGACCACCAGCCGCAGCCCGTCAAAATCATAGACCTCGTCATTACTACCTTCGACTATTGCAGTGGACTCTAGGCTCAATGTGTAGGCCCACTGCGCGCAGCTACTTGGCTGTAAATTCAGCCGACAAATGGCGTTTGGTTTATTTTGCCGACGGCGCAAACGGTCAATTTCTTGCTGAGCTTTAGACGTGAGTTGAACCATAAATAAATATACAGAAGTCGCTGAGTCAATAAGGTTTAGCTTACTACAGCAGTCTGCTGTTAGCTTCAGCCAACACACATAGCTAGAATGGTTGCTATATGGTGGTTAGCTACATGGTGGTTACTATACAAAGCTGAGGGCTCAGCAAGCAGTAGGCTATATTCTCTTGGCTGCTATATTTCACGCTCTGAATATTCACGCTCTGAACAGTTGAAGCGCTGAGTATCAAATTAGCTACCACGAAAAAAGGGACTGTCTCTAAGATGTAGAGACAATCCCTTTCTGTATTATTCAATCGCTAGTCAATCGCTAGATGCCTTCACCAAACGCCTTGAGGGTTCGGATAGTTCTGGCAATTAAGCGCCGTGACGAGCGTAGTCATCTTGGTAGCGAGTGATGTCGTCTTCACCCAAGTATTCACCGTTCTGAACTTCGATCAGTACTAGGGGAATCACGCCCGAATTTTCGAGACGGTGAGAGGTGCAAGCGGGAACGTAGGTAGACTGATTTGTACAGAGCATTCTTTCTTCGTCGCCGCAGGTTACTTTGGCAGTGCCAGAAACTACAATCCAGTGCTCGCTGCGGTGGTGGTGCATCTGAAGGCTAAGGCGATGGCCTGGCTTTACTTCAATGCGCTTAATCTTGTATCCAGAGCCCACTTCTAGCACGGTAAAAGAACCCCAGGGACGGAGTTCGGTCGCAGCAACACCTTCAAAGTTAGACAGGTCGTCAGCGACAGCTGTGTTAGAGCGTTCTTGAGCTTGAACCATAGTAATGGTCTCCTCTTTCATAAGACAGTACAAAGGGCACTAGGCCTGGTGGATAAATTTAAGTCTAGACTTGGCGCTAGCCATAGAAGAACTGACATAAAAATGTCAGCAGGTTAGCTCATCTCTTACGGACACTGCGAGCATATGGGTCATGCTGGCAGCAGACGCAACAAGATTCTCGTGACGTAAGCGTTTTTAAATGAAGTGGAGCTTTCAGGGAAACACAACAAGCGTATCAAGGAGCTTCTAGGTCTCTACTTCTAGGCCTCTAAATTGCTCATTGCCAATTGCTCACCTGATAGTAACAAGACCTTCCTCTTGTCTGAAAGTAAAGACGATTACAAAAAGGTATTCCCTATCAAGTCTTCATCCGTATTAACCGAAGTTGAAGTAGTTTGTCGCTAACGTCACCTGTACCGTGTCAACATCTAAAGTTCACGCAAGGTAGAAGGCGTGAACAATCTCTTTGTTAAAGGCAGTTGTTGAGCCGAAAACAAAAAGATATCAGGCTTCAGTATGCCCCAATCTACTCTTGCCCTAATACGAATAGGCCAATTCCATTATTGACCCTAGCCGCAGTACGAGGCTGTCGGTTTATCAGCTGACCACCTAGATATAGACTCGAAGAACTGCCCCCGTCTAAGTTCAGAGCATCGACCGCGCCCAGCTGCTGCATGATTTTAGCTGTTTCACTAAGTGTCGGACCACGGCCCCCTACGCGGTCATGCATGGTGGCAATAATCCACGTACCGTCTGCTGTTTTACCGATAGCTGTTCGGGGCGCGGCGCCTTCTATAAAGTTGGTGCTAAACCCTTCGAGCTGGGGATTAAGGACCACCTGGCGATCGCGAATCAGCAAGGGCCCACCCCCAATTACGTTAGGGTACTGCTCAAAAATAGCTGGCTGGCTCTGGCTGGCTAGCAATACTGGCGTACCGGGCGCAAAACTACTGCCTGCCGATTGATTACTCCTCAGCGCGAGTAAATACCCTTCACCGTCGGCTGGAATAGCTACACTACCCGTACCGGCCTTGCCCAACGTTTGTCTGGCAGCCACTTCGTTGTTGCGAACGGTAACTACAATTTCATTGTCAACAATAGGGGTGTAACTTGTCCCCCAGCCGTCGGTGTAGCGCCCAATGCCCGCTTGAACATAGCCGCTGTTAACCGTCAGAATGGGAAAAGATTCACCGGGCCCGACCGTAACCGACTCGTTTAGCGTTAGCCGATCCATAACCAAATCGCCTTGATCGTTCCAGGCCATTGCCCCTCTACCTAAGATAGGACCAGAAATCCATTGGCCCGCGCTGCGGACTGCGCCTAGAGGCAGCTGGTTGTTGCGGTTAAAAAATCCGGCATTGACTGCACCCGTGACACGCGTACGCTGGGCCTGAGTCACAATAGGTTCAATGCCTATGGCGGTGCTGGGGTTAGCGTGAATGGTTCTTAGCGCTAGCGTAGAAGGGTTGGGCTGAGCGATGAACATGTATACCGGAAAGCGGTGCTGCCCAACGTTAATGTACTGCTGCCGCCAGCGAAGGCCGGGCGCCCAGGCTATATCTCTTTCAACCATGGCATCTCGGCGAATGTCGATAACGACGCGCGAGGGGCTGCCAGCGGTCCAGATTTGAGGGGTAGCACCGTCTTTAGTTTTGATTTTGATGACGGTTTGGCCGCGTAGGGGCGCAACATGTAGCTGGGTAATGAGATTGCCTGGGACCGCGCGAAAGGCCCTGACTAATTCAGGGGTGATAGAACCAGCAACAGTAATTGTATATACATCGGAAGCGTCTAGCTGCCAGGTGGCTGGGCCAGTCAGATCGACTACGATGCGATCGCCCCAAGTCTGCCTACCTTGCCGCACGGCTGTCGTCCGCTGGGTAGGGATCGTCAGCTGAAGCGTATTACCATTAGGCTGGCCTGTCCAACCCGCACCAACTGACAAATCAGCGATATCAACGTAGCGATTAGTCGCATCCCACCAAGCAGGCAGTCTTAACACGCCATCTTGCGTCGCGGGGAACCACCGTATAGGCTGCTGAGTTGGCGACGTCGTGTTGAGCAGTTCCACACCAATCAGATTGGCCATACTGCCGATAGAAACCCCCACGCGACCATCTTTCTGCTGCCATAGGCCAGGGAAAGTTTGACCGTTGAGGCTGATTTGAGTACCTGAAAGGCGAGTGGCGCTATTGGCTTGAGCAATAGACTGTAGCGGCGAGAGCTGAAAGGGCGCTGCACCTACAATTTCAGATGTACTAGCAATAGAGGTAGCGCTGTTGGTAACACCCGCAGCAGGTTCAACACCAGCAGAAACAACGGTCGCAGCGCCAGGAGCGGTCGAAGGGGTTGTTGAAACGCCCAGTGAGCTAAGCGCAGCCCAACCCAGTGCGGTCATCATGCCAAACGAGACCAATTTGCCTACCGTCAAGCGTAGACGCAAATTATCACTCTGAGAGTAACGCAAGGATTTCATGGAGGTCCGTGGAGTGGAGTGGAGTAACGCGGTTAGATACCAGAGAACTTATCTTGTTAGGTGTGCATCTTCAGGTGTGCATCCCAGTAGGTATGCATTTCGTAGGTGTGAATGTATGTGGATACAACAAATGCACACGGGCACATCATTGTTAAAGTCAGCTTTCCAGATCTACTCGATAGCGGGTGCAAAACAACTTCGCTGCTGACAAATCTTCTTAGAAAGTTACTTGAACTCTTGTTGATGTTTCCCTACGGAGCACAGATATTAAAACAGAATTTTTAAGATAATTAAGGAGACCGTTGAAACGAGGCAGTTTCAGTCTTGATGACGCTGAGTGCAGACGCAGGCTCTATCGCCGTAGCTTGGCATTTCGTTAGAACGTTTCGGGGCTGTGATGAACTTTATCGTTAATGGAGCTATCACTAGCTTAAAAAAGGATGTATGAAAGCGTCAGCCCTATCCTGCCAGTGATTCTACTGTCTGATAAACGCAGCGACGTGCCTTTGGCAACTGTGACTTAATACGTGAGAATTCGCCTTTGTTGGCGCACCGTTTGTCTTGCTAATCTAAGCGAATAGGGACATTAGAAAATATCGGCACGTGCTCGCTTTACAAAGGCATCCCTTCAAAAAGGTTCCTTGCGAACCTCACTATCCCTTAATATTTCTATATAATCTCTAGATAAACTTCAGGTAACCACGCGCGTGACTCTCCATTCAACAGCTCAGTCAACAGTTTTTCAGACGGATGTATTGGAGCCCTTAGGACCAAGCTGGCTCGTAGAAGAACGAGATGCCTGTGGCGTCGGATTCATTGCCGACCAGCAAGGGCGAGCGAGCCATCAGTTAGTGATGGACACGCTGACGGCATTGAGCTGTATGGAGCACCGAGGCGGCTGTTGCGCCGACCAAGACTCAGGCGATGGTGCAGGTATTATGACTGCCATTCCGTGGAAGCTACTGCAAGATTGGGCAAACGAGTCTAGTGCAGGAAATCTTTCCACGACGAGCACTGGCGTTGCGATGGTGTTTCTACCACAGACGGAGCTAGCAGAGAAAACCGCTAGGACACAGTTTGAAGAAGCCATTAGCGCAGCGGGTCTGACCTTTTTGGGTTGGAGAGACGTTCCGGTCAGCCCAGAGACATTGGGCTCACTGGCAAGAGAGTTTCAGCCGAAGATTGCTCAAGCTGTTGTCACGTCAGAGTCATTGGCAGGAGATGCGCTAGAGCGATCGCTATTTCTCGCTCGCCGTCGCTTTGAAAAAGCCATTAACCAGCTGGTGAGCGACCCAGCGGCTGAGCCCACCGAGGCGAAATCTTTGGCCGAGGCCTACGTGTGCTCTTTTTCAGGTAGAACTATCGTCTACAAAGGCATGGTGCGCTCTGAGGTCTTGGGTCGGTTCTACCAGGATTTACAGAATACGGACTACGAAAGCGCCTTTGCGGTGTATCACCGACGCTTCAGTACCAATACCCTCCCTAAGTGGCCGCTGGCTCACCCGATGAGACTACTGGGTCACAACGGCGAAATTAATACGCTAGTCGGCAACATTAACTGGATGAGCGCGCGCGAGGCGAATCTCTCTCATCCTAGCTGGGGAGATGACCTAGCGCTGTTAAAGCCAGTGGTCAACATTGAAAACAGTGATTCCGCCAATCTTGACAACACGATGGAGCTGCTGGTGCGCACGGGCCGATCGCCTGCGCATGCACTAACCATGATGGTGCCTGAGGCCTATCACAACCAGCCAGAGCTGGCTCAGTACCCCGAGATTGTGGACTATTACGAGTATTACAGCAGCATTCAAGAGCCCTGGGATGGCCCGGCGCTAGTGGTGTTTTGCGATGGGAAACAGGTGGGTGCCACACTTGATAGAAATGGCTTGCGGCCCGCGCGCTATGTGGTCACCAAAGCGGGCTATGTGATTGTGTCTTCTGAGGCGGGCGTTGTAAATATTCCGGTCGAAGACATTGTTGAAAAAGGAAGACTCGGCCCTGGCCAAATGCTGGCTGTCAACTTTGACGAAAAACACGAGATTCTACACAACTGGGATATTAAGAAGCGGATTGCTGGAGCGCAGCCCTACGGCCAGTGGCTACGCGAAAGACGTCAAGAGATTGCCCCTCAGCTGTTTAGCGAAAAGACGTGGCTTGATAAATCAGCCCTCTTGACCCAGCAGACGGCTTTTGGCCTGACGGCGGAAGATATGGACATGATTATTCAAGACATGGCCGCCCAAGGAAAAGAGCCTACGTTCTGTATGGGGAACGATACGCCACTAGCCGTGCTCTCGAACAAACCACACCTGCTTTACAACTATTTCAAGCAGCGGTTTGCGCAGGTGACCAATCCACCGATTGATCCGCTAAGGGAACGACTGGTGATGTCGCTTTCTACGCAGCTAGGGGCTCAGGGAAATTTACTAGAAGAGCACCCAGAACAGGCACGGCTGATGAAGCTGGAGTCTCCAATCATTAACGACACCGAGATGGAGACCATTCGCGCTTCGGATTTTCCGACGAGCGAGCTGTCTACGCTGTTTGCGGTAGAGGCTGCGCCCGGCAGGTTAGAAGCAGCGATTAAGGCGCTGTGTGAGAAGGCGGCGGCGGCAGTAGAGGCCGGTAGCCAGATTTTGATTTTGAGCGATCGCATCGACGCTGAAGGCAACACCACCACCCTTTCTGACTCGCAAACTTACATTCCACCGTTTGCTGCTGTGGGCGCGGTGCATCACCACCTGATCAAAACCGGTTTGCGGATGCAGACCTCGCTGATTGTAGATACAGCCCAGTGCTGGAGTACGCACCATTTTGCCTGCTTGCTAGGCTATGGTGCGACTGCTATATGTCCGTACCTATCGCTAGAAGGCATTCGACTCTGGTGGGCAGAAAAGAAAACCCAAAAGCAAATGGAAACCGGTAAGCTACCCGTTTCTACGCTGAATGGCGCACAGGCAAACTTCCGCAAGGCGGTTGAAAACGGCCTGTTAAAGATTCTCTCGAAGATGGGAATCTCTTTGCTGAGCAGCTATCGCGGTGCACAGATTTTTGAAGCGGTTGGCATTGGTGAAGACCTTAAGGAACTCTCTTTTAGAGGAAGCGTTTCCCGGCTAGGCGGACTCACGATTGAAGAGCTAGCGCAAGAGACGATGGCTTTTCACGAAAAGGCCTTTCCAGAACTGGCAAAGAAGCGTTTGGAGAATATGGGCTTTGTGCAATCGCGGCCATCGGGTGAGTACCACATGAACAACCCGGCGATGACAAAGCTGTTGCATAAGGCGGTAGAAACCAAACAGTATGATCACTACGAGATTTATCGTGAGCAGCTAAAAGGCAGACCTGTCGCCGCACTGCGAGATCTGTTGGACTTTTCAGGCGATAGAGAGGCAATCGATCTTTCAGAAGTCGAATCTGTTGAATCGATTATGCAGCGCTTTTGCACGGGCGGGATGTCTCTCGGATCGCTTTCTAGAGAAGCGCATGAGACATTGGGCATTGCGATGAACCGGATCGGCGGTAAGTCGAACTCAGGAGAGGGGGGTGAAGACGCTGTTCGATTCAAAGTCTTAGACGACGTAGATGGTGAGGGTCTTTCGCAGACGCTACCCCACCTAAAAGGGTTAGAAAATGGAGATACAGCGTCTTCTGCGATTAAGCAAGTAGCCTCCGGTCGCTTTGGCGTGACGCCAGAGTATCTGATGAGTGCTAAGCAGATTGAGATCAAGATGGCACAAGGGGCTAAGCCAGGCGAGGGCGGTCAGCTACCAGGGAAAAAGGTCAGTGAATACATCGCCTCTTTGCGCAAGTCTAAACCGGGAGTCACCCTGATTTCACCGCCACCACATCACGATATTTACTCGATTGAAGACTTGGCTCAGCTGATTTTTGATCTGCATCAGATCAATCCAAAGGCGGGCGTGTCGGTGAAGCTGGTCGCAGAAGTGGGGATTGGAACAATTGCAGCCGGTGTGGCAAAGGCCAACGCCGATGTGATTCAAATTTCGGGGCACGATGGCGGCACAGGCGCGTCACCACTAAGTTCGATTAAGCATGCAGGTCTGCCCTGGGAGCTGGGTTTGACAGAGGTGCATCGGTCTTTGATGGAGAATGGGTTGCGTGATCGCGTTTTACTGCGAGTAGACGGCGGCCTAAAAACTGGCTGGGATGTGATTATGGGCGCGCTGATGGGCGCTGAGGAATACGGCTTTGGCTCGATCGCCATGATTGCAGAAGGCTGCATTATGGCCCGGGTATGTCATACCAATCAGTGTCCGGTTGGGGTAGCCACCCAGCAAGAAACGCTGCGGAAGCGATTTCCTGGCACGCCGGGGAAGGTGGTGAATTTCTTCTACTTCATTGCAGAAGAAGTACGCTCTTTGCTCGCTAGGCTGGGCTACCGCTCGCTAAATGAGATCATTGGACGTGCTGATTTGCTAGTACCGCGTAATGATGTGACGCTAGCGAAAACAAAGGCGTTAGACCTTTCGGCGCTGGTGAAGCTGCCCGATGTGAAGCAGGATAGGTCCTGGCTGGACCACGGTGATATTCACACCAATGGTGCTGTTTTAGACGATGAAATTTTGGCGGATGAGGGGGTTTCGCAGGCGATCGCAAACCACACCTCAGTCACAAAATCGTGGGATGTGATTAATACCGATCGGACGGTAGGTGCGAGGGTTTCGGGTGCGATCGCCAAGCAATACGGCAACACCGGATTTAAGGGTCAGCTCAACTTCAACTTCAATGGCAGTGTTGGTCAAAGCTTCGGAGCCTTTAACCTAGCAGGAATGAAAATGACTCTGGTTGGCGAGGCCAACGACTACGTCGGCAAAGGGATGAACGGTGGTGAGATCGTCATCAAGCCCTTTGAAAACGCTACCTATAAAGCTGAAGACACCGTCATTGTGGGCAACACCTGCATTTATGGCGCTAGCGGCGGTACGATCTACATCAACGGGATCGCTGGCGAACGCTTCGCTGTTCGCAATTCCAAAGGTGTGGCCGTACTAGAAGGTGCAGGCGATCACTGCTGTGAATACATGACAGGCGGAGTCGTCGTGGTTCTTGGCAATGTGGGCCGCAATGTCGGTGCAGGGATGACAGGCGGACTTGGCTACTTCTTAGATGAAACTGGAGACTTTCAAACCCGGGTAAACCCTGAGATTGTACAGGTACAGCGCGTACTGACAGAAGCAGGTGAAAAGCAGCTAAAATCTCTGATCGAGGCGCATGCAGACCGAACTGGTAGCAAGAAAGCCCAGCGAATCCTAGATGACTGGCAGGCCTACCTACCTAGGTTCTGGCAGGTAGTGCCCCCTTCTGAGGCAGACAGCGCCGAAGCAGGTGTGCAGAAAGACGCAGTGGTCAGTAGTGTAGGATGATCAGCAAAGGCGGGCTTCTTGTTATGGAAACCCGCCGTCCAGCAAAAAAAAAGGCCTAAAGCGTAAGCAACTCTAGGCAGTGATCTCTTTGGGATCGCTTTGGGCTTCAGACTTCGCAGAATTCTACCTGGACTCGGCGAGTTTGCAGAATCTGAGTTGTGAGAATGTCCTCGTAGTTGTCAGGCAAGGCCATGGAGTCTAGACCGGGAACAAGTTGACCGATCATTTTGATTTGATTCTTGAGCATTCCCATAACGTCGCAGTCGAATTCGAACTGCGCAGAAAGTGCACCCCGGTGCAGTCTTTCGCGAACCACGGATTGCCAGGCGGGTTCACCGGCTAACCAGGGATTCTTTTGAATATCGAGAGCTGGCGGCAGATCGTTAATTCGAGCAGGATATTTAAAGACTTTTTGATGCAGTTGGGCGGCCAAATTTTCCTCACAGTTCAGCGCTGTGGTAGACGGAATCGGGGTCATGACAATTTTAGTCGCCCCCAGCTGACCCAACAGAGACAATAGGGCCTGCTCTCGCTCCTTAAAGAGAACGGAGAAGTAGTCTGTAACGGGGTAGTAGTGCGTAGAGCGAGACTTGAAAGGATGCCTGCGGTAGGTGCGCCCCAAAATCGGATGTCCAATCGGGAACATGATGTTGTTAGGCAGTTCGCTAGGCTGTATGTAATCGACAGTGCGCTGTGACCAGGGCGTCAGATTGAGCTTTGCTAGCTGCTGATAAAGCAGGCGGGCATCATGATTGCGGTGGTGAATGCGGCTATAGTCGTTAGGCTTTTGGAATTTTTCTTGCAGCAGCGCGTTGATTGTCCAAAACATAGGCGCAACTGCTTTGGGTAAAGACAGTGCAGTCAGGGTTGAGATAGAGTTAATTTCTGAATTAGTCATGAATGCCAACGACTGCATGGCATTTCTGAGCTCAATTTCTGCCCTGGCAATGTAGACATCAGCCTGACCGCGAAGGGCCTTTTGCTTAGGCTGAGTCAGCATATCACCGGGCTTTTCGTCGTGATCGAGAATATGAAGCAGCGGCTTAGACAGCAGCGGCCGAGCTGCTTTTGTGAGCTTGCCTACCGGTTGATAGGTAGAGAGTGGACTGGTTAAGGCAGGTTGTAACGGGCTTCTTAGCTGCCGACTGTCGAGTTGTTTGCTTTTCGGCTGTCGTTGAAGGCCAGTCATATTACGAGGTGTTGTTTAGGGCTTGTTTAGGACATTGTTAAAGGCGTTGGGTCATGCAACATCTAGCAAGCCACACGCAGCCTCATTATGCAGATGACGCATTGTACCTTTTTGCCTATTTCCTTGCATGTAACGGAGGGAACAGATGATGAAGATAGCGTTAGCAAAGGTCTAAAAAAGTCAGACTTTTGCGGAAATTACGGGATCTCAAGCGACAGCGATAAGTCAGGACGCTAGGCTATAGCAAACGTCCTGATGCATTAGGACGTTTGCGTAGAAGCATTGCTTGTTTGCTAGGGGTGCACCCTTGAGCGAGTGTCTTAGGCAATGCTTTGGAAGCTATATATGCATTGATTCGTCATATTTGACCTTATTTTTCTGATGGTATGTATTTGAAATATTTATTCGCAGATATCTCCACAGCTTTTTCTAATGTGTATAGCGGCTGGATTCTGTGGAATTTGTTTTTAGCATTTGTACCTTTGCTGTTGAGCTTTCTGCTATTTCGGCGCAGTGCGCTTTCGCGTCGCAAGATTTGGGTCTCGCTTGGGTTAGTCAGCGTGGTTGGCATTGTAGGCGTGCAGCCCAGAATACCTAGAATTATGAACGCGCAAATGGCTCTGATGAATGCCCTGGCATCCGGAGAACAGGCCGCTCAGTTAAAAGTTGTATGGTGGATTGTTTTAGGGCTCATTTCTATTGCCATGAGCATCTTTTTATTCAAGCGGAAAAAGAGCGCCCGCACGATGCTGTGGTGGCTGGGGCTCCTGTGCTTTATTGCCTTTTTGCCAAACGCTGCCTATGTGCTCACCGATATTATCCATATCATTCGCGGTGCTGGAGCCTGGGGCATTCGAATATGGGTGATTGCGCTTATTTTTGTGCCGATGCACACAGCTGCAATGATCGCCGGGTTTGAAGCCTATGTGCTCTCTATTCTCAATCTTGATTTCTATATCAAGCGCAATGGCGATGAACGCTTCATTTTGCCCACTGAACTTTTAATTCACGCGCTGAGTGCTATCGGCATATATCTAGGCCGATTTACGCGGGTCAATAGCTGGGATTTAGCGACCGATCCGACTAGCATCATGACGCTTACCCTCAATACGCTTACGACTAAACGGCCACTAGCGGTTGTTTTCGTCACTTTCATTATTTTGACGGTGCTGTATTGGATTATGAAGCAAATTACGCTGGGCATTAAGCTACGCATTCACTACAGCAGACGGGGCGTTGATGCATTGGACTTATAGAAGCGGCAGCTAGGCGTGCGCCGCTTCAGCTAGATTGAATAATCGCTGAGTGAACTACACCACAGCAAATCGAACGACGATATCGTTGTAATCGCGATCACCCAATCCTGACATATCCTCAAAACCAAAGGTGTTGTTACCTAGCATTTTGACATGGTCATTGCCGTTACTGTTAGCACTTCCATGGCCAAAGTAAACCTCACTGCTCGTAGGGTCAGTGCCATCAGCAATCAGAAAAGTTCCTAGAAACTGATCGCTCATCACCTCAGCAGAAAAACTGCTTACTTTACCGTTAGAGCCTGAGAGCTTAGTTTGCAATTGCCTTGCTAGGGCAGCTTCCGTATATCCAGCTTCGCCTGGCTTCACTGTGAGTCCTAGCACCTCATCTATCACAATACTGCCATCGGCTTTGTCCATTTTGTAGAATCCGACTGTGTTGTTATAGTCAGCCTCGCGATAAACCTCAAAAGCCAACTTTGTACTACCAGTCTGTGTGGTGAGATCGATAGCAGCTGCATCTTCTTTCAATAGATTTGTTTTAAACGAAGCCCCGACCGACTGTAGCGTCAGTATAGTTCCGGAGCCAAAGTCTAGTTCAATAGTGTCATCACTAATAGAGTTGAACGAAGAGAAGCGAGTCTTGCCGTTTTCTGTTATCTCAAACTGCAAAAATTTGCCAACAGCTACTTTAACAAAATCCAGTGTAATTTCAGGTGTATAGCCAGCAGCTAATTTTCCGCTCTCCAAGATAGAAAAGCTGGCAATCTGCTGCTTGTTTGCGCCTGTTAGATCGTCATCAGCGACAAAAATGGAAATCTCGCTAGCATTCTTGACGCCGACTTGCTTGAGTGTGAGGGCAAGCGAATCATTTGTATCTAGCTGATCTACTTTCACATAATTGCTATTGGACTTCGTCGTTAGCTTGCTGCCAGTTAGCTTACTCTCAGGAGAAGAAGCCTCATCCGCAAAGGTGTAGCCCAAGTCTTTCAAAACTCCTTTGCCGACAGCGCTCAGCGTGCGAGCACTTGCGCCAGATTCTGTTTCTGCCAACATCAAATGACCGTCTAAAGCTGGGTTGTCATCATCTAAATGATGGGCACTGCTGCCGGATGAGTAGTTAGCTGGAGAATAGAGTCCAACAAGATTGCCGCCATTGGCAGCAACCGCATTAGCACCTGCAAAAAATAATCCTTTATTCTCCGCGCTGGTTCCGCCAGTTAATAGCGCCTTATATTTTGTGGCATCTATCAGTCCTTTCTGGTTGATAACCTTGTTGCCGTTACTATCTGAAATGAATTGATCAAATGCGCCCCACGCACCAGCTTCACCATCAGCCAGCGTACCGCCATCATAGGCATCGGTACCCTCTTGAGTAATCTCGCTACCAAACCCTAAGGCATGCGTGATCTCATGGTAGAAAGTAGAGTAAAAATCGTACTCATCTTCCAATTTATTTGGTGTTTCGTTAAAGTCTAGCTCCCAGTTAACACCCCAGTTAACGGTCACTTCACCATCAGCTTCGGATCCGTTAAGATCGTTGCCAAAGAGGGCTTTGTTACGCACAACCTCAGTGTTACCAAAGCCTGGAGCATAATCGGTATAATTTGATCCAGCAGACATTAGGGTATCGTCGTCTGGATTGTTGGTGGAGTTTACCACTAAATCTATCGTGGCCGTATTGCTGAAGATTTTCCCCCAATTGCTCGCAGCTAGGTTCATAGCGTTTTCTTGAGCTTTATCGGGCTTGAAGCCGGATTTGATGTCTGGAGCAAAAGTTAAATTAAAGGTAAGCATAGAAAAAATAACATCACAAGAGCCGTGTTATTGTGCCCGTTATGCGCTTGCCTACGACCTAGTCAGGGAAGTCACTTAAATACGCTCTCCTTAACAATCAGAAGAAGCACGGAGCACCGCCTCGTGCTCTTGACTAGACCAGAAGTGACTAGACCAGAAGTGTCGTATCCTGGGCTCAATCAGATAAAAGGACATGACATTCTTCAATGTCTTAGTCAGCCCTGTCAATCAGTAGACAAACAAACGTAGCCATACCATTATCAACTCGATGTTTTGACAAACCGCATAGATAAACAACAGCGGCGGCGGTGGTGCCCTTTCCTTAAGTGTTTGCAGCTCTACGGACTACCAGTGGAGCTTCCTCCCCATGATACTTAGCTACCTATTTAAGGGGAAAACTACTCGTAGCCCAAAGCGCAACCGTCCTTACGTGGGTCAGACCCACCGACCAAGGCATTCCCATCACCTATCCAAATAGCTTGACCGCCACCGTGTGGTAGCGCTGCCGGAACCACTTTATGACCCATTTCAGCTAATTGATCTCTCACTTGACTAGGAACGCCGCGCTCAACGATACAGGCTTTTCCATCGTGAAATACTCTAGCGAAATCGAGCGCTGACTGTACATCCATGCGGTAGTCCAACAGATTAGTCAGGAAGTGGGCATGGCCGGTTGGCTGATACTGACCGCCCATGACACCGAAAGGCATGACAGCGCGATTATTGTTCATCAGCATGCCTGGAATGATGGTGTGCAGCGGGCGTTTGTAAGGAGCGATCGCATTCCGATGCCCTTCTTTTAACACAAACCCTGCCCCTCGATTTTGCAAAACAACCCCTGTTTTAGGACTGACTAATCCACTGCCGAACCCATGAAATACTGAATTAATAAAGCTCACCGCGTTTCCATCTTCATCGACGACGCACAGATAAACCGTATCGGGATGAGTCGGAAAATCTGACTCTTTCAATGGCGGCATTGCTTTATCTAGGCTGATTTTGCTGCGCAGCTGCGTAGCGTAGTCTTCAGATAGCAGAAAGTCTAAAGGGATATCGGACTGATCTGGATCGGCAACATAGCGATCGCGCACGCCGTAGGCCAACCTTGCCGCCTCGCATTCTAAATGCAGCCGCTCAGCGCTCATCGGTGCATGGTCCGTCAGAGAAAAGCCCGAGAGAATATTCAACATAATCAAAGCTGTAAGTCCCTGACCGTTTGGCGGACATTCCACCACATCGTAACCGCGATACTTTGTTGCAATAGGCGTAACATATTCTGCCTGGGGTGCAGCAAAGTCTTCTAGGGTGTGGAGTCCACCGAGAGATTGCAAATAGCTAACCATGTCTTCGGCAATGGGCCCCGTGTAGAAGGCAGAACGGCCGTTTTGGGCGATCGCATCCAAAGTCTCTCCTAATTCTGGCTGACAATGACGATCGCCCGCCTTAGGCGCTTCTCCACCAAACAACAACATTCTCGTCGCATTTTTTGTTGCTTTTAGCTTCTTCGCTAGCTGCGCCCAGTCATAGGCGACTCGTGGGTGAACCGTATAACCCTCTTTTGCCAGGCGAATCGCTGGAGCTAGCAGGTTAGAAAAGTCTTTTTTGCCGTAGTCTTTATGTAACTGACACCACGCATCTACCGCGCCTGGGATCGTCACAGAATGCGGACTTTGCAGAGATATCTGTTGCATGCCCTGATCTAGAAACCAGCTCAGCTCAGCCTTACCAGGAGCTTTACCTGAACCGTTGAGCGCAACAACTTCGCCGCTGGCGTTAGCAGGTGCGTAAAGGACAAAGCAATCACCGCCAATACCGGTGGCTTGAGGCTCTATGACACACAAGACGGCTGATGCCGCGATCGAGGCATCTACTGCATTGCCGCCATCTCTTAACACATCAATTGCTGTCAGCGTTGCCAAAGAATGAGAGGTTGCCACCATGCCTTTATTGGCATAGGCAGGAGAGCGACCAGGAAGTTGAAAATCTCGCATATTAAGGACATCACCAGGGGTTCCCAACCATAGTAAAGGCTGACCAGAAGAAAGGATGGTCTAAAGGGGCTGAATCCGGTAAGTCCCATTCATCTGGCAGCGCTATTTCACCGTGTCCTGTCACCAAATTGCCGCCTTCAATCCGTGTTTCACCATTTAACAGGGCTAACTGGGCCTGGCGCAAAGCTTCAAATCGTAACTCTGTCTTTTCGAGCTGCGCGTAAAACTCGCTCATCAGCGCCAGCGTCCCCACGTCCGAGACTTCCCACAGGCTGCCCATTGTGGCATCTACCCCGGAGGCCGCTGCCAGCCCAGCAAACCCTAGTTCAGAATTGCGGCTGCCTAAGGCCGTCGAGCAGGCGCTCAAAATCAAAAGCTCTAGATCTGATGACTGCCAGTCCAGCTGGCTAAACGCTCGCATGCTCAATGGTTCTTTCCACAATTGAATATACGAGTCTTCTGGAGATCTGCGATCAAAGCTAGCGTGAGTCGCTAAATGCAACACACCCGGTTGTTCTAGCGTTTGAATAGCCTTGATAGCGTCTAGCGTAGTTGCCTCATTGAGCACTACTTGCGACGCGGGCACAAACTGGTCAACAACCTCTAATTCAATCGGCACAGCAGGCAAAGGAACCTGAGTTTCAAACTCTGATATCCCCATAGCGACTGTTGACCGGCGCGCTGGTAGCGGGAAATCTGCTCGCATCAGCCCCATACTAGGAATGACCGAAATACCGTAACGCTCTATCAAAAAGCCGTTATCGTCTTGCATAGCGGCTACAGGAACAGACCGTAATCCGGCGTCTAGAGCGTACATCAGGTTATTGATATTCTGACTGGCAAGGTCTATTTCTAAAGGTGCCAGCAGCCACTGATATAGCTGCCGAGCCAGGGGGCGATAGCTCGCAGGATCAGCAGGATCTGAAACAGCGCTGCGAAAATAGCGCATCTGGCGAACCGCTTCTTTGCGCGTGACGGGAAGTTGATAGTTAACCAGCTCACCGTCAGGAAGCACCAGAGATAGAGTCAACAAATCGCTGTCTGCGGGAGGCGATTCAATTTGAAGAATAGCCGACTGTTCTTTTTCTTCTCGCGGCTCTTCAGGAACAAACATCGCATATACCACTGCTGAATTAACCTGATACTCTTCTTGAGCACGTCGCAGAATCATCTGGACTTCTGAAAATGTCAAATCCGGGCCAGCAGAAAGGTTCCAGTAGTCTTCAAAGTCTTGGGAGAAGTTTTGCTCCAGGTAGCGGATGAATCGGTTGGCGTCTTCTGTATCAAAATTTTGGCGCGCATCGCCTGAGGTGCTCGAATCGCTAGCGCTATTAGAGCGACTAGAGGTTAACCCTGAGTCAAAAATGGGGCCGCTAGGTCGCACTACTGAGAAAGGGATTGTTGCCGAATCGGGAAGTTCTAGCAGCGGAGCAGCTCCCTCTACCTCTACCGCGCCAATATCGGTCGCGCTACCAAATAGCCGGATAAAACCGCGCTGGTCAACGGTGTATGAGCTAGCATTACTCCCAGCATCAATAGCGATGCTACCAGCGAGCGGCAGGTGCGTGTTGGTTGGCCCACCGTTGTTGCCCAAAGGTGCTAGCTGAGGGTCGAGAGGTGCGATCGCACTACCGACCAAGGCGCTGATCGTAAACCCAATAGAACCTTCGCTACTGCCAATCAAGTTGTTGCCACTATCAACGAAGCGCCCACGAACATCGCTAGATTCGGGGCTAGTATTGCCTGCAACAATAGTGTTTTGTAAATTCACTGTGCTTGAGTCGGTATTAGAAATACCGCCAGCAGCCGTTTCTGATGCATTGGCAGTCAGGGTGCTGTGACGAATAGTCGCTACAGCGCTAGAGCCCGTTGAGCGAATCGCGCCACCGATAAGTTGGGCCAGGTTACCGCTGAAGGTAGAGTTTGTAATTTCAGACGTCCCTCTGTTAAATAGGCCTCCGCCTTCAGTGGCCTGGTTACGCTCGAAAGTACTATTGCTAGCTTGAAACGTTGTGCCTGAGTCAATTTGAGCACCGCCACCTAGAAAAGAAGCGACGTTCTCGATTAATGCCGTACTTGTTACCATCGCCGTACCGTTAGAGCTGACTTCTATGCCACCACCAAACCGAGCACTGTTGGCTACTATCTGACTATTTTCTACCGTCGTCGTCCCCTCGGAGACGTGAATGCCACCGCCGTCTACAGCAGCAGCATTGCCACGAAAAAGACTATCGCGAACAACAGAAGAACTTCTAAGCCCTTGATGAAATCCGCCGCCAGACTGTTGAGCTTGGTTTTCGATCAGCCGACTGTTGGTGAGTACCAGTGAGGTACCGGCAACAAGCGTATTGTTAATGTTGTTGTGATAGAGACCACCGCCGTGATCTAAAGTGATGTTGCCTTCAAAGTTTGTGTTCTCAATCGTTGCCCGGCTAGTCTCTGTAACGGCAATCCCCCCTCCATCATCACCTGAGAAATTATCTCGAAACAGCACGCCGCTCACTGTCAAATCACTATCCTCAATGGCTGCAATGCCGCCACCATCAAAGTCGGACGCGTTCTGGACGAATCGGGTAGTTGCATCGGTGGCTAGACTATCAGCACCGATAGACAGTGTTCCGGCAATCGTCGCCGTACTGCCCTGACTCAAATACAGGGCACCGCCCTTTTGAGCAGAAAAGTTGTTTTCAAATGCGGTATCTACGATCGTCACCGAAGCACCGTTGACGACAGAGAGTCCACCACCGTGGCTAGTGCTGCTCTCGGCCCGGTTTCCACTGAAGCGGCTGTTCTCGATCAGGGCAACTACGCCACGATTAACGTCTACAGCGCCACCATCATCCTGGGAGACGTTCTCTGAAAAAGTCGCATTGCTTAAAATCAGCGTACCAGTAGCATCGGAATGAATTGCGCCGCCGCCATCTTGAGAGGTATTTCTCTCGAAGCTAGTTTGACTAATAGTAAAATCACCAATGCCATCGTTAGCGATCGCACCGCCTCTACCACTGGCCTGATTCTCGACAAAGCGCGTGTTGTCATCAATCGCTATCGATGAGTTGTTTGAATAGATCGCGCCACCACTAAAAAAAGCCGAATTATCTTGAAAGCGAGTATTGCGGATACTGCTAAGATCGGTCGTATCGCTCAAAAAGATAGCGCCGCCGTTGTAGCTCGATTGATTGTTCACAAACAAGCTGTCAAAGACGTCAAGCGTGCTGCCAAACAAGCTTTCGACCGCTGCACCTTGCAACGCCTGATTGTTTTCAAAATGACTGTTTCTAATCGTCAAGCTACCGCGATTTTCTATTCCACCCTGCACCAAAGCGCTTGGGATTGAGCTCGAAGTTGTCAGTGCCAAATCCTGAAGAGTCACGCTCTTTCCAGCCTCGACAACAAACAACCGATTAGGACCGGTTGCTTCTAGTAGAGTGCTAGAAGCGCTCACGCCCTCGATATCAACAGAGGTGTCGAGCAAGATGCTATTAGAAAAGCTGTAGCGGCCGGAACCCAGGCTCAGCAAAGAGCGGCCTGTCACATTGCCGATAGCTGTGATCGCATCTTCAATCGACCTCGAATCCGGTGCTAGCTCTGGATTGACCGCATTCAGCTCAAACGTCAGCTGACCAGTACTCGCTAGATCAATAGTTGAATTGTTGTTCTGGATAAAGCGGCGACCTTTTAGCGTTAGAGTGGCGCTGCTGCCGCCTGTTTGATCGATCGAATCGGTTAGTGTAATGTCACCGCCAATGGCACTTGGCGTGGTAACGATTTCTACGTCTAAACCATTGTCCAAGTTAGTCGCGATCGCACTCGGATCAACCTGGTTAAATCCCGCAGCGCCGCTGACAATCTCTATATCTACCGGATCTATCAGCCAATGGCCATTGCCCGTAGCGCCATTAGCTGATAAGTCTAGACCAGCAATATCGAGATAGTCGGCTGAGGTTTCAATAAAACCACCCTGCGTTGCCCCCTGAGCTGAGATATATCCACTTAGACGAGACGTTTGCGATCGCACCACAATCTCGCCACCAGCCCCTTCAAGGCCATCAGCAAGTAGGTCAGACTGACTGACTATTGACGATTCACTCGTCGGTAATTTGATTTCCGCTTGAGTCCCACCGCCGATACGAACTGCGCCGCCAGTTGAACCTGAAGCATCTATGTTTGCGTTGATCAGACTGAGCGACTCGCCCAATAGGGCAATGGTGCCACCTGATGCGGTTTGCGATCGCGTTGAAAGCTCACCTGTCACAGCACCCCCATCAGAAGACACTGGTAAGCCCGCCAGCATCACCTGACCGTCGGGCTGTACCGTCAGATTTGTAGCTTCTACAGGTGTATCAGGCTCAGGTTGCCCCGTAATCAGTACAGGTAAGTCCGTGGGAGAAAACGCATCGCCTGTCTCTGAGGGAAAGTCTTGCTGAGCGACCTCTAAACTCAGCAAGCTGCCTGGCGCGGTGAGATAAACCACACTATTCCCTTCGACCGCAGCTAGGCCAATTTGGCCACCCGACGCCTCTAAACGTCCTTCGTTAATCACAGCGCCGCCCATAAGCACCAGAGATTCACCAGCTGCAACGGCTAAGTCACCCTGGTTCACAACCGCGCTTGGGTTAGATGGCGTGAAGCGATAGGCCGATGGCGCTGCTGTTAACTGCGCATAGTCCGACTGGCTAGCAGTCACATCTAACCAGTCTTCGCCAAAGCCAATTTTGTCCGCTGTTGTTGCAGTAAAAGAGCCTAATAAGGACAGCTGTGCACTAGGGCCAAACAGCACCCCAGCAGGATTGACTAAATATAGATTGGCATCGCTGCCCGAGACCTGCACGACGCCATCAATATAGGAAGGACTCTGCGTAGAGACCTGACCTACGATATTCGAAACGTCTGAGTCGCTCAGAAAATTGGCGGTCTGAGAGTCTTCTAGACTGAACTCATCAAACGTATGGAACAGATTGCTACCCGCTTGGGTCCCCCCTGAAATATCGTACCGATTGCCCGCAGCTCTCACAGCTGTTCCAGCACCTTCAGCCGCTGGAGTTACCTGCGCCTGCACAGCTTTTTGAGCAGCAGGAGAAACTGTTGCTAATAGCCCTGCTATCCAGACCACTGATGAGAAAAAATGTGGTTTAGCCACACAAACAGTGGACTGCTGAAGACGCTCTTCCATGCTGATATTTCTGCCGAGGGAAATAAGACAGGTACCTTTGGGCAAACCATTCCTGGCCTATATAACGAACATACCCAAGCAAGAAAAGTAAGCTAAACAATTCGGCTTAATTAGTCGTTTGCAAGGCTAGTTCCTATTTCTTTCTTCTAGAAATCAGTCAGGCATCGGCATGAAAGGTTCTGAGTGAATCTACCCGACTTTAGACCTAACCTCGGGCAGTCATAGCCATTCTTTTGGCAGCACTACGTGTCTTTTCGGAAATGGGGACATGGTTGGTTGCAGCCGCTAGGCCGGAAGCGGGCATGTTGCCATAAATGCATTCACAGTCTGTCGGATCTATTTTATAAGTCTCATGCCAAATGCCAACGCTGTCGTCGCTGTTCATGTCTCGCATAAACTGTTGCCAAGCTTGCCAGTGTGAATCGTCTTTACTGCAAGCAAAACGAGTCAAATCTTCAAAAGAACGCCAATAAGAAACCATACAGGTCTCTAGCGGCCAAGCCCTGAAGAACGTTCGGGCCCCTAGCATTCCTTTCTCTGGATGCGCAGAGAGTGTCGTCACCATTGGCCCCATAGCCTTTGCGACCGAAACCCATTTTCTCACGGACTGAAAGCGATTGACCCGCATTCCAATCAAAAAGACTACTAGAGGCTCTGAAACATTTGCTGTGTAGCGGCCCGGGAAAACATTGTTCATTGACCTATCTCCTCCAAGCATTCTGTTGCTTCTCTAATTTTCTAGAGAAATTGTTGTCGTTTTATCTATTGACAGGTGAGAGAATTTCATCCCGAGACCTCATGGGCCGCTGAACAGCGATTACGGCGCTGATGATGCTTGCAGCCAAAACGCTTACTGCCATCAGAGGTCGCACCTATCAACAGTCCCATCCCCCAACCCAATAGTGGATAAATAGACCAGGTAATCGCACCGGCGATCGCAATATCGAGTAAAACCAAAAAAGTGTTAACCACCACGTAAGGCAACAGCTCTTCTCGATAAAATCGCTGTCGCTGTTGACGTTTTTGAGATCGCTGAACGTCCTCTTTCTTCCAAAGATCAATGGCATAGCTTAGCGCTGCATCATCAATCGACAGCTCACTTGCCATCTCTTCTAACTGCGTCCGAGAAAAAGCCTCTTTTCCCATGGCAATTGTCAATATCTGTTGAACCTCTTCTGTAGAGAAATCTTGCGTGTTCTTCTGCATGGACTGCTGCGTGTTCTTTGATGCAGGCATCGGATAACCCTCAAATGTTGACACTGTAAACTGGAAAGACATCCAAACACTAACGCAAGCATATTTACGATGTCAACACCTGTAATATACAGAAAACTATTCGAACTATTCGAACATTTAGATAGACAAGACAAGCGGCAAACAAGACAAGCAACAGATAACACAAGCGGCAGCACAGTAACGCTATGGCCAAAAGGCAAACCTATCATCATGGCGATTTACGGCAGGCTCTACTCACAGCAGCCGTAGAACTGCTAAAGACAAAAGATGCAAAGAGCCTGTCACTGAGGGAAGTTGCTCGTGCAGCCGGCGTTTCACACACCGCACCCTACCGTCACTTTGAAGATAAGGCGGCGCTGCTCGCGGCGATCGCTCAAGAAGGCTTTATTGAATTCGGCAAATACCTACAAGCCGCCGTTGCCGAAGCTAACGCCCAACCAATTGAAAGCCTTCAGGCAACGGGTGTTGCCTATGTTCGATACGCGCTCGACTATCCCACTCACTTTCGAGTGATGTTCGGCAGCTTTCCAAGCAATGAGCCTGCCAACAGCGAACTTTCTAGCGTCTCTAGGGGCACCTTTCAGATTTTGGTTGACCTCATTAAAGCGGGGCAAGCCGCTGAACTGATAAAGGCAGCCGACCCAGAGTTTTTAGCCCTAGAAAAATGGGCTATGGTCCATGGGCTTTCTATGCTGCTGCTCGATGGCATGCTCGCCACCAAGCAAGGTGAAAAGGCAATAGAGCTTGTACAGGCACTGGTGAAGGATAATCTGACAAATATCATGCTCAAATCATCCTAAGCATTTCATCCCAAGTACTTCAGCCTAAGCACTTCATTCTAAACACTTCAGCCTAAGTACTGGGCAGCCAGCTTAAAATGGCTGCGTCCAAACATGACCAAACAGCCGTTTACCCACATCTGGAAATCCTCCATTTGTCCACGATTTAAGTAGCGTCAAAGACCGGGGAGCTTCTAGTCGAGGCAGGGCGTAGGGAGAGGTGTCGGAACGTACCACTGGGTCGGAGGCCACTGCCACTGCCGATCGCAAGTGCTGGGCAACCTGGGTTTGAGAGACTTTGTTGTATCGATTGTAGGGAAAGGCTAAGTGCTGAGGACGCTGACCGGTTTCGGCCTTGATACGGGCGATCGCACTTTGGATTTCTTCAGCAGTGCGATCGCTATGCGTAGCCAAATCAAGATGGTTGGCGGTGTGCACGCCCAGCGTCACGTTGGGGTAGTCTCGCTGCAATTCTCTGACCTCGTCCCAGGTCATGGTCATTCTAGGTGGATAGGCCTTTGGCGCGAGCTGCTCATCTACGGCCTGCAAAATTGCCTGACGCTGCTCAGGCGTACATTCAATCAGACGCTGTGCTACCTGACGATAGGCCTCTGTCGATTCAATGCTCAGGTCCCAGCTCAGTCCGTTCAGTCCGCTCAGTCCGTTCAGTCCGTTCAGTCCGCTCAGTGTCAACGAATGCTGGGATCTGGCTCGAAAGGCTGAATACAGCGTATCTATCCACTGATTTTCACCCGTGTCCACATATGCTGTGGCCAAGTACAGCGTTGCGGGTAAATTGTACTTAGCCAAAATGGGTGCAGCTATTTGCAAATTGTTTAAGTAGCCATCGTCAAACGTAATTGCTACCGTCCCACGACGGATTGGCTCACCAGCGGCCAGCTGAGCCAGCAACCGATCGAGGCTCACGACATAACGACGCGCCGCCAAAAACTGCATGTGACGATCAAAACAGCCTGCCGACAAACAGTTTCGCGGGTCCATCCAAGCAACCTCGTGGGCACTTGGAATGCTGTGATACATTAAAATACTTGCGACAGAGCCGTCTATCGTCTGAGCGTTCAGCCGAGCGCCTAAGGACGATAGTCCAGTCCGGTACGACAGCATGTGCAGTTGCCGAAGCAGCTGCTTCTTGGCACTGAATATCTTGGTTGTATTAAGTGGATGCAGTGCCACCGAAACAGGAAATAAGGCAGTGGACTCAGCAGCAGCCATAGCAGCATCTACCCAAGAAAAATAAGACCGAAGAAAAGTAGGCGGGATTAACTCATTTGTATGAGTCTATTTCTTAGCGTTATGTTCCAGAGAAGACACGCTAGGCCAGCCGAAAATCTCTGTCAGGAAATCCTCATCTGCCGACGAGAAACGACTAAAGTGCATAAAAAGCGAATGTGTTCTATTGAAGGCAAACAATCCGCATTGAAATTAAACATTTTTTAATATTGCGGTAGGATGAAAGTATTAAAACTCTGTTTGACTACCACCTCTTACGACTGCTTCTTAAATACAATCTACAAAATACCGCGCTGGCACCCAATGGCTTTTTCTTCTCGGCAAATATCACCGGACAAATGGGGCATTTACAGTGAGGCAAGTCTGATTGCAACGGTCTCTTGCAAGCAAACTTGCGAAACAATTATGGCCAATCTCGCCAACGGACGCAGAGATGCGCCAGCGAGCGAACTCAATGAGCTTTACCAGGTCCCCCAGCTCAAACCGAAAAATGACCTTCGTAGCCAGGGCAGGCCTGCGGCAAAGCCGTCTACGCTGAAGCGGCAATCTCGTAAGAAAAAGAAAGAACAGCTAAGCCATCCAGCTAGTCAGATATCAGCTAAAGGCAAAGCTAAAAGTACCGATATCGCTGAAAGAGCCATAGCTGAAAGAGCTATAGCTGAAAAGGTCACAGGCAAAATCATGAGCGCCGAGACTATCAGCCCACAAAAATCTAGCGCGTAGAGAATCTAGTGCCTTGAGAATCTCTAGCATCTTGAGAATCTGGTGCCTTGAGAATCTAGTGCCTTGAAAATCTAGCGCCTTGAGGTCGATGATTGCTCTAGCGCTAGCCGTTTCGCCCTGCTCACCATCATGCTCGTTTATCTCTATATATGCTGACTTGCGATCGCCTCTCATATCCCAAATCTCATTCCAAATCTCGATATTGGCTTGGTCTGTTGAGTTTGGCACTGGTGACACTTTCACTGGGCTGTAGCAATAGCTCTGCACAAACATCAGGAACAGCCCCATCAGAACTAGAAGCGCAGGTCCAGCTGGCGCAGCAGTCAGACGCTATCAATAGCGATGATGGAATTTCTAATGAAGAGACTTTAGAGGCGATCACCTCCAATCAGGTGATCTATCTGGGCGAAACACATAGCAGTGAAGGAGACCACGCCGCTCAGCTAGAGATTATTCAAGCGCTGGGCGCACAGCAAGACATCGCCATCGGCCTGGAGATGTTTCAACGTCCTTTTCAGCCTGTGCTTGATCGCTACCTGGCCGATGAAATCTCTGAAGAAGCGCTAATCGAACAAAGTGAGTACGAAACCCGCTGGGGCTACGATTGGGAACTCTACGCGCCTATTATTCGCTACGCCAAAGAAAACAGCATTCCTCTCATTGCGCTCAACACGCCAGCAGAAGTCACTCGACAAGTCGCCACCGATGGACTCGACAGTTTATCTGGTGATGCGCTTACCTACATTCCGCCAGTTGATGAAATAGATACGACCGACGAAGCTTACAAAGAGTCTATATCAGAAGTATTCAATGCTCACGGCGGTGCTGGCCACAGTCTGAACTTTGAGAACTTCTTTGCAGCTCAAGTGCTTTGGGATGAAACGATGGCAGAGCAAATAGTCAGCCAGATTGAAGCTGACCCAACCCGTCAGGTCATTGCCCTAGTGGGCGAAGGACACATTGCCTATGACTATGGCATTCCTAACCGGGTAGAACGTCGGCTGCCAGAGATAGAGCAAGCCAGCGTTCGGCTGATCCCAGCCGATCAGCCAACTGATGCTGACTTTGCTGATTTTTCTTGGATTACAGAGTAGGTGCTACGCCTTGGGCTTAATCGCTGCTGTCGCTTTAGAAGCCCGTAGCTGACCACAGGCAGCGTCTTTCTCTAGACCTCGTGAGTACCGCACGCTCACAGCAACACCTTTATCTTTTAGCTGTTGCGTAAAGCCTTCTACCCGCTGACGACTGGGGCGCTGATAGTCAACTTCGCTAATTGGGTTGTAAGGAATCAGGTTGACGTGGGTTTGAAATCCGCGTAGCGCGCTCGCTAGTTCAACCGCATGCTCTGGGCGATCGTTAACATCTGCAAGCAGCACATATTCAAACGTCACCCGACGCCCCGTGGTGTTTACATAGTCGCGGCACTCGCCCAGCAGATCTTCTAGCGGATATTTCTCAGCGCTGGGAATCAGCTGGCGGCGAAGGGTTTGGTTGCTAGCATGCAGACTCACCGCTAGGGTGATTTGCATATGTTCTTCAGCCAGACGACGAATGTGACCAGGAATGCCGACCGTAGAAACAGTGATCAGTCTTTGGCCGATACCGACATCTTGATTGAGCGATCGCACCGCTGCTACAACATTGCTCGTATTCAGCAGCGGCTCACCCATACCCATAAATACGATATTGCTCACCCGCCGCTGAAAGTCTTCTTGTACCGTCAGCACCTGATCAACAATCTCGTAGGTCTCCAAATTGCGGGTAAAGCCGCCTTTGCCTGTCGCACAAAAGTCGCAGCCCATCGGGCAGCCAATTTGCGAAGAGACACAAACGGTCAATCGCTTTTCTGAAGGGATACCGACCGCTTCAATGATCAAGCCGTCTTTAAGACGCAGGAGATATTTAATGGTGCCATCAGGAGATTGGGAGCGGTGATGAATGTGCGATCGCCCCACCGGAAAATCTTTTACCTCAGCTCGCCACTTTTTCGAGAACACCGTCACCTCATCGAGAGAACGAATGCCCTTTTGATAAATCCACTGATGCAGCTGCTTACCTCGATAGGCAGGCTGTCCGTGGCGAGCGGCCCACTCGGTCAAGGCCTCAACCGACTGCCCAAGCAAAGGCTTTTCTGCGGTTTGCGGAAGCGTCGATTGTTGAGGCGTTGAAGTCTCTGCTGTAGTCGCAAGCATAGGAGTCGCAAGCATAGAAACTATGCTGTCTGAAGTAGCCGTCTGAGGTATCTGAATTGAGGTATCTGAATACAGATATCTATAGTAAAGCGATTGGAGAAAATGCGTAGAAAAATCAGATTCCCTTCCTTACTATTCTGAAGCGTCGCCTTCGTTAATGAGATCAACTAGACCTTCAGTCAGCGCTTTTGGATCCATAAACAGAACCTTAGAGTTATCGCTCTCACCGATCTTTTGATTGGCCGATACATAGTGCCGCGCCAGCAGATAGTTCAACACGTCCTTACCATTGCCTGTCGCCTCTAGCGCCTCAGACAAAATTCGCATAGACTCTACATCGGCCTGCGCTTCAGAAATCTTGGCATTTTTCGCAAAGGTTGCCGCTGTCTCTTTCTGCATTGCCTCAAGGACATCTTGCGGCGGATCTAGCTTTTGAATTTCTACCCGGTTTACCTTCAGGCCCCAGGGCGCAGTCGCTTCATCGAGCACATCGAGCAGCGCCCGGTTGATATCATCACGAGAAGAAAATAGCGTTTGGAACCGAATCTTACCTACTTCAGAACGCAAGGTGGTAATCACCAGCTCCTGCATCGCAAACTCCACGTCTTCAATGGCGTAGTAGGTTTTCTCCAAATCGTAGATGCGCCAGTAAATAATCGCATCCACTTCCAGGTTTACGTTATCGCTAGTAATGGCTCTTTGCGGCGGAATATCTAGCGTTTGCTCTCGCATCGAATCTTGCAGCACCACCGTGTCTAACAAAGGTACGATCATATTTAGGCCGGGCTTTAGCGTCCGCTTAAACCGACCAAGCCGTTCTACTAAAGCAGCATTTCCCTCTTTGACAATTTTTACCGAACCTGCGGTGTAGCCAAATATCAAAAAAGTTAAAACGGCTAAGATCGACGAAAACATAGCAGAGACTCAATTGGAGTGTGCTCTCTAATTAGCACGTTTGCCTGAAAAAGTATAGCGCTTGTCGTATTGGGCAGTGGCTACTGATATTACCCAGTTTATTTGATTTGTTGAACGTTCAACCATTGCACTGTTCATCGCACTGTTCATCGCATCAGACCTCTCGCCGACCGAACCTCTCACCGACCAGACATCTCACCGACCGGACTTCACGCTATCGAGAGCCCGAATGCACCAGCGGTAGTTCTACAGTGAATACCACCTGGTTAGACCCGCTTTCTACCGCGATATCACCTTCTAGGTGCGCCACTAGCTTTTGTGCCAAAGCCAGACCCAAACCCGTGCCACCTTGCTTCCACGGGTCAGCACTAGGCACCCGGTAAAACTTATCGAAAATCCGCTCTAGCTCTTTTTCCTCTATTTCAACGCCAGTATTCACGACACGTAGCTGCAACGTGTGCGGGCCACCTGACACTGAAACGTCAATATCGTGATCAGGCGGTGTGTATTTACAGGCATTGTTAATCAGCTCTGCCAGAATGCGATCGATACTGGCCAAATCTGAGCGGAGTTCAGGCAAGTTCTCAGGCACGCTCAGTTTCAACTGCTGCCCGCGGCTGATTGCTCTAGGCTTAAACCCACTCACCAGACTAGGCAGCCAGTTGAGCAATTCGATAGGCTGAATCATCATAGGATGGTTGCCCACGTCTAGCCGCTGAAGATCTAGCAGGTCGTTGATCAGGCTAATTTCTCGCTCACATTCTTCTTGCAAAATGCAGTAGTAGCGGGCCAGTCTGCTTTGCTCTGTCTGAGGCTTTTCTAGCTCTTCGTCTTTCAGGCCATATTCTTGAGCGAGGGTCACCCCCAATCGCTGCAGGGCCACTCGCATACTGGTTCCAGGCGTGCGCAGCTCATGAGAAACGGAGCTCAAAAAGTCGTCTTTAAGGGTATTAACATGCTCTAGCTCGCGTACTTGAGACTGGGATTCTTGATACAGCCGGGCCTGACGAATGGCGATCGCACATTGATTGGTCACCTGCTGCACCAGGCGAATATCCAACTCGGGCAGACACCTGTCTTTGTCGTTGATCAGCCACAGATCGCCCAGCACATCTCGATCGTCCAAGATCGGCGCGGCAAACATCGAAACATGTCCGCGCTGCGGATTGGGTGAAACAGAACAAAACTGTAGGTACTGCCCAGCCAACAGCTGATGGTACACCTCCGAATAGGCCTCCATTTGAGAGACCCGGCCACGCATCGTGTTCGATCCCTTGGCAAATTCGTAGTACACCGTAGACGTGCCCTGCTCTAGATCGTAGAGCGCGGTGTTTGCCTCCTTAGCGCCGAGTGCTTCAACCAGCTCATCGCCCGCCGCCTGCAAAATCTGCTCTTCGTCTAAGCTGTCACGCACGCGATCGGTAATACGCTTGAGCGTACCTTCTAACAGCAAAGCCGTATTCAACTCGGCCTGAGTGCTCTCTAGCGATCGCGAGAGTTCCTCTTTCTCTTGTTGAATTTGGGCAAGTGCGCCGAGCAAATCGGCCTTTTCGGTTGATTCGGACAGACTAGTCGGTAAGCTCATTTGCACAATTCAACGGATGTCACGTAAACAGCAGGTTGCCCGCTTGAATCTTAAGAATATAAGCCATTCTTGATTTATAAGTCGGGTGGCGACTGGTTTTTCACCTTCCGTACACAACTATTCACAAGTACCATCAGAAAGTTCAGAAAAAGCACGTATATTCACAGAGAACATACTGTCAAACAGATACCAAATACTGTCTATGGATTTAACTTCAACACCCAGAAAAATCCCCAGAACAATCCCCAGAACCGATGCATTAGTATCGCCCCAATCGGCGCTGTTAGCGGGTACAGATCAATCTAGCTCACCGATTATACGCGCACCGATTGTATTAGGTGTGATGGCATCAGGCAGTGGCAGTAACTTTGAAGCGATCGCCGAAGCCATTAGCAAAGGGGTTCTCAATGCCCGCATCGCCGTTGTCATTTACAACAATCCTCAGGCCAAGGTCGCACAGCGAGCACAGCGATTGGGTATACCAGCCGTTCTACTAGACCATCGCCAGTTTAGTAGCCGTGAGTCGTTGGACGATGCGATCGCGGCCCAGCTCATGGAATATCAGGTCAACTGGGTGATCATGGCAGGCTGGATGCGCCGAGTCACCGAGCGCTTACTCTCAGCGTTTCCCCGCCGTATTCTCAATATTCATCCCAGCCTGCTTCCCAGCTTTCCCGGCATTCGCTCGGTAGAGCAAGCGTTAAACGCCGGAGTCAAAATCACCGGCTGTAGCGTTCATTTTGTAGAGCTGGTAATCGATAGCGGCCCAATTATTATGCAGGCAGCCGTCCCTGTAGCGCCTGACGATACCGTAGAAACATTGCAGGCCCGAATTCAAGTACAAGAGCATCGCATTTTTCCAGCAGCGATCGCACTCGCCGCACAGCAGGTCAGTCATCCAACCGCATCTTGAACCAATGCCGTAATCAATGCGTAGAATCGACGCCCGTAATTACAGGCTGATTCAAAGTCAAGCCCAATCAAATTGAGTCAAATTGAATAAAGATATGAGAAATAAAATCTAATTTAAAGGAGCATAAGCCGTATAAGCACTTAAGTATTAACCGTAGATTTACCACTCAACACAACGGCCATTCTTAAGTATCTTCAAAGGCTTTTTCCAAGCCTTATAAAAACAAAAAACTATTTTTTTATATAGTGTCACTCTTAACGTCAACAGCACAATCAACTAACCACAACAAATGTCAACAAAAGAGCAGATAAAATATATCTCAACTCTTTATCTATCGTGAAAATTTGCCTCAAACCGGCATTCTTGAGAGATTTTACGGAATCAAAGTGTTTTCAGCGCTCATAATAAAACAAGCAAATATGGTTCTTTTAACGGAGTAAGTTATCAAACAAAATTGCTATATTTATGACATCTGGGTGAGTGTCAATTCCTAATGATTAATCTCACGATTAAATTCAGTTTCCGATCTTTTTATCCGGAGCAGTTGCTAACAGGAAGAAGACAGAAATATGAGTCATTAGGGTTCTAAAATATGTTTGGAATGTCAAATTTTAAGTCTAAGTCAAAAGGTCTAGAATCATTGGTTCGTACAGCAATGACCAACGGTGAGCTTGCCCCTGGCGTAGCAGCTCAAATCAGTCGCTACCGCACGGCTAAGCTGACCTGTGAAGAGCAAAGATTGCTAACAATTCTAGATGACGCAATTTCTGACGGCTGTATCTGTCCAATTGAGATTCCAGCTGTTCCTGTGCGATCGCGCCAGGTGGCTTATATCATGAGCTGATCTACATCAGCGCTGCATCATGAGTGATCAGCTCAGCCTTTTAGTAGGTGCTGAGTAGGCAGCGAAACCGTTATGTAACAATAGAGGGCAGGCAAAAGGTGACCGTACCTTTGCCTGCCCTTTGATTTTTTTGCGTTCTATTTTCAAGAATTATATTCTCAAGCACTTTATCTTCAAACACTTTATTTCAAAAAACAACAGAGAATCACACCTTATTCATCTCACCGTTTCAAAGAATTTTTAGTTCGTTCAACCCTCACTCAAAGCTAATTTTTGAGATTCTCTTAGCCATACATGTCATCAAATTCGCGCTTGGTCAGCCCCCTTGAACTCTCCCGTTGGATGCTATTTTCTATGGGCATTCGCATCCAGCTACACCACACCGACCGGCTGCCGCGATCGCCTTTTTTAACCATCGCCAACCACCGCAGCTTTCTAGATGCGCCTCTACTCATGGTTGCCGCGCGTCAACCCATACGCTTTGCCTGCCACCACTACATGTCACAGGTACCCGTAATGAAAAGCGTGGTCGAAGCGCTGGGGTGCTTTCCGCTAGATGACCCCAAGGTGCGAGGGCGCACTTTTTTCAAGCAGGCAACAAGCTTTTTAGAATCAGCGCAGTCTATTGGCGTTTTTCCAGAAGGCACCAATCCAATGGTCGATCTCACTGCGCCCGGTCAGGTTGGCCCCTTTCATCGAGGGTTTGCGCACCTGGCCTTTCGCGCACCCTTTTCAGAACTCACCATTGTGCCAACGGCCATCATTGCACTAGAAGAAAGCCAGCAGGACACCATTCCATTCAGATTCCTTGGCTGGTTTGATCCTAGCGAGCCGCTGTTTCAGAAAACCGGACGTCACCCCGCCGTCATTTACCAGAAAGTTGCGGTGGTCATTGGCAAACCTATCACCATTGGTGAGCGCGATCGCCAAAACTACCACGGCAGGCAGGCCAGCCAGGCTGCCGCCGAGCTAACCGACACCTGTCACAGCGCCGTTCAAACGCTTTTACAAGTAGGCTGCTACTAGCGGCGGCTAGTTTTCATGAGTGAATCCATCAGTGAATATTAAAGAGTGAACGTCAATGCGATGAGCCTAGCCACGCCTATCAAATTTTTATCACCGCAGCCTGCCGCACCCGATAAGCCGCTCTTCGTTTTTTTGCCGGGGATGGATGGCAGTGGGCGATTGCTCAGGCCTCAGGTCGAGAGGCTAGCCCCGTGGTTTGACATTCGCTGTCTGGCGCTCAGCCCATTCGATCAAAGTAGCTGGGAGCCACTGGCTCATCGAGTTACTCAGCTAATTGTGCAGGAAGTTGAACAGAAGCAGTCTATTTACCTTTGTGGTGAATCTTTTGGTGGCTGTTTGGCGATGCAAATTCTGACAGCGTCTCCGCAGCTATTCGAGCGTGTAATTCTCGTCAACCCGGCCTCTTCTTTTCGTAAGCTGCCCTGGATGCAGCTGGGCCCGCTAATCACCCGGCGGCTGCCGAGTATGGCTTATCGCTATAGCTCTAAGGGGATGATTCCGTTTTTGATTGAGCCACAAAGGGTAGATAGGCGCGATCGCGTCGCGTTAGAAAATGCGATGGAGTCTGTTCCGGTTAAAACCGCTGCCTGGCGGATGTCACTCCTCAGCCAGTTTGAAGTTGAACGTCTCCCCTTAGAAAGAATGACTCATCCGGTGCTTTTAGTAGCTGGCGGCAACGATCGCCTGCTCCCTTCTAAGCGCGAAACCAAAAGCCTGCTCAAGCGATTTCCTAACGCTCAGCTGACGCTGCTGCCCAAAAGCGGCCATGCCTGCCTGCTCGAAACCGAAACGAACCTGCTCAAAATTCTAAGGGACTACCAGTTCTTGCCGTCATGAACTGAGCGTCATCCCTGAGCGTCGCCGAAGTCCTCTATTATTTAAACTAATACACGTCATATTTAAACCTATACACCTTTATCCCTACAGACCCATGTCTCAAAATTTTCGCGGGCCTCTTCAACGGCTTGTCAGCTGGAGCCATCGGCTCGTTTGCTTGACTGCAATCGCCCTCTTTAGCCTTCAGCTCATCAGTGAGCCTGCGCTAGCAACAAGCCTTTACAGCATGCCGCAGACGCTTAAAAGCGACACCTGGGTAGTTGACGAAGCTTCGCAGGTATCTCGCCTCAATGAAGGCAAAATCAGCAGTGCCCTTGCGCAGCTAGCGAAAGACACGGGTAACGAAGTGCGCTTTGTCACCATTCACCGACTAGACTATGGCGAAACGGTCCAGTCCTTTGCCGATCAGCTCATGGACAAATGGTTTCCGGATCCAGACACGCAGAGCAAACAAACTATCATCGTGCTAGATGATGTCACGAACAATATTGGTATCAGCGTAGGGGAAGAATCCGCCCAGATTCTGAATACTGATCTAGTTGGGAGCATTACGGGAGAAACCATGAAGGTGCCGCTACTAAAAGGCAACCAGTACAACCAGTCCTTTCTGGGTGCGACCGATCGCCTTGTAGCCGTACTCTCTGGTGAGCCAGATCCAGGTCCCCCAGAAGCCTACGACGACACTGTAGATACTGAACGTACGTTTGCTACCGCCGAAGAAACAGAGGCAACGCGAGGATCTTCTACTGTGGTAGTGGTAGTTTTGCTGATTGCTGCCACTGTTATTCCGATGGCGACTTACTACTGGTATGTCTCAGCGGGTGGCTGATTGAATATAAATTGAATGTAAAAAGACGTCACGGCATTGAGCCTGTGACGTCTTTTTTGTTTGAGCATAGATACGGCTAATATAGCGGTTCCTGATTGCGTGAGGTACGATTCTGAGACAGTGACACAGGCAA
>CALDSK010000314.1 GCA_937911865.1 uncultured Synechococcus sp. | reverse complement strand
GAGCGCTACAAGCAAGCGATTCGGCAGGGGCGGTTATTGGCGGAGTTGGGGTATGAGGAGTTGGAATTGCCGCTGCGGCAGGTGATTGAGAGTTTGGAACAGGTGTAGGCCATGAATGAAGATGCGCTAGAGAGACTGATGCAGCGGCAGCGCCCGACCGTGCCGCCACGCTCTGACGGGCTGGAGGAGACGTCCCGTGTGAAGTCTCGTCAATCGGATGCAGATGCAGCCGTGGCATCAAGATACAGTGACTCTGATGAGTCTGCGGGTATTGACGTCAGCATGTCTATGAGTCAGGGCGAAGAGGCCGATCTGCCCCAGTTGGTGCGCACGACCACGCGGTTGGAAGCGGATATTGATAAGGCGCTACGGCATCTCTGCATGGATGAGAAGATCACCAAGGAGGTGTGGTTTGAGGCGGCGTATCAGTATCTAGCGGAGCATCCCAAGGCGATGAAGGTGGTGAATGACATCGCGAAGGAGCGGTATCAAAGGCGGAAGCGGGCGGCGGATTTGCGGAAGTTGGAGACGATGCAGAAGCGGTTAAAGGGGTAGCTAATGTGAAACCTACATACCTTGCGAATTTAGCGCCTGCTATGCTCGTATGTTCCAAAGACAGGAAGTTTGATTACGCCAGAGCAGGGAGAGGTGTTTAGCCTATTGAGGCGTAGTTTGACATAAAGCTAACCCAATGAACTAAGCGAAAGGCTCAAGCTTATCGTTTAGTTCATTCGGATTATTGGTGTCTACACCTACCAAACAGCGAACTTCTGGATTTGTGTCAGTAATAATGTCGCTTACACTCAAAATTCATGTCAAATTAATTGAATTCTGTATGTTCGGAGTGACAACATTCCTTTTCGTAAGATAAATTCGGGTTGAACACGCGATTACATGAGGATAGAGGCATTTGATCTCAGACGAAGATATGAGGCCGATTTCACCACAGCCTCCCTTGGGTAACCCATCAGCAGATCATGTTATGAACGGAATCCCCATTCCTAAAGAGATGCGTCTAGTGAACTCATCACCAGAAGAGTGGGAAGCTTTTATAGAGGAGTGGGCAAGTGCTGGGATAGTCGGATCTTATAAGCGTATTCGCCGTCATTCCGGCTCGGGTGACATGGGTATTGATGTGGCTGGCTATGTAGATGATGATGGACTATCTGGGGTATGGGACAACTTTCAATGTAAAAGATATGCCACTTCCTTATCTCCAAGTATGGTTTGGGTTGAATTTGGCAAAATCATTTACTACTCATTCAAAAATCAATATACTCCTCCTAGACGATACTTCTTTGTTGCTCCCAAAGGGGTCGGAACCACTCTTTCAAAACTCATGGATAATCCTGCAGAATTGAAGGAAAGCATTAAAAATAATTGGGAAATTTATTGCCTTAATAAAATAACTACAACAGCAAATATTCCCCTGGAAGGTGATTTACTTGATTGGTTTGAGGATTTTGACTTTTCAATCTTCTCCTATAAAACTGCAGTGGAATTAATTAAGGAGCATGCAACAACTCCGTTTCACTCAGTAAGATTCGGCGGCGGGCTGGACTTGCGCCCAGCCCCTGATACGCCACCAGAAACTCCAACCGAGAAAGAGAGCAGATACATCAGACAAATATTTGATGCTTATAGCGAGCATCTTCGTATAGATATAAATAATGCTTCAGATATTTCATCCTCTCTAAAGCCAGAGCTCAACAATCACATGTTGAGACAACGCGAACGTTTTTATAGTGCTGAATCGTTAAGAGTTTTTGCTCGCGATACTGTTCCACCAGGTACCTTCGATCGATTGCAAAGCGAGATTCTAGATGGTGTTATAGACATCTGCGAAGATACGCATTCAGATGGATTGGCGCGAATGAATGAAGTTATAAGGGAATCAACACGTATAGCTTTAACAAGTAATCCGCTAGTTACGGTGACAGAAACCAAAGATAGGCAGGGAATCTGTCATCAATTGGCTAACGACGATAAGCTTATATGGGTACCTAGTGGCAAGGAGGTGTAATGGTGGTTTCACCATTCAATAGCCCTATGGAATCAGGATTAAGAGCTCTTACAATTTTGGTGGAAGCATTTCCTATGTGTCTGGATTTAGAGTACCTTGTCTTTTTTGATTATCTGACAGTTCACTCTGGTGATATAGAAGGTGGTCCGGAAAGTCTCCATGCACCGCTTCCAATGCGTTCAGGAGAGTTGACCGTCAGACGTAAATTAATAGAACGGGGTCTTCTGTTGATGATGAGCCGTAATTTGGCTGATCGTGTTGCATCTAACGAAGGATTTGCATACGTTGCGACAGATAGTGCAAGTGCTTTTCTTGAAATGCTCAGTTCGCCATATATCCTCAATCTTCGAGATCGTTCTAAATGGGTTGTTTCAACCTTTGGTAGCTTTGCTCCAGACCAGATCTATGCCCAAGAACGGCAGCTCTTTAGGAACTGGACAAATCAGTTTCAACCACTATCAGGCTCAGCAAGCAGGTTCTTATGACCTGGCAACCTCTTATAATCAAAGGCTTATCTTTTATTGGACCTGACAGGCGTCCTGCAATACTAGAATTCACCTCAGGATTGAACGTGATCTGGGGACCATCCAATGTTGGGAAGTCTTTCACCGTAGAGGCTATAGATTTTCTACTCGGATCTAGTCGGCTTCTGAGAGACATACCACAGAGAAATGGCTATGACAGAGCAAGGTTAATTTTAGACTCACCAGATCAAGAGCTATTTACTCTTGAAAGAAGCACTAATGGAGGTGGTTTCAGAAAGTTTGAGGGAGCGATACTAGAACCTCAACCAGGACAAATTGGAGCGACTCTCCAGGCAAGACATTCAGCAGGGCGTGTAGATAATCTCTCAGGCTACCTTTTATCTCTAATTGGCCTTCTCAACAAAGTAGTTCAAACAAACCGAAATCGAAATACAAGAAGTCTAAGCTTTCGTGATCTTTCCAGCCTAATATTAATCAAGGAAAGCGAAATAATCAAAGAATTTTCTCCGATATTGACAGGGCAATACCAGTCAAAAACTGTCGAATTCTCTATCTTTAAATTATTGCTAACTGGAGTTGATGATAGTGCGCAAGTTGCTGAAGAAGAAAGAATAACTGAGCGAAGTAATGCCAGGCAAAATTATCTTGCAAAAATTGAATTAATGAACGAATTGATCAGTAGCTTGCAATTCTCTCTGGAGGGGACTGAGGCCAACCGAAGTGAGATCGAACAACAAATAGCGGAGCTCAATCAACAAGTTCAGAGACAGGAAACAATGCTTGCTCAAGTAAGAGGTGAGCTTAACGAGCGACAGGAAAGACGCCGTCAAATATTGAGTGAGATTCAGAGACTTTCAAATCGAATCGATGAAATTGATTCACAGTTGTCACGTTTTGAACTGCTTCAAAATAATTATCAGGTAGACATAGAGCGCCTCACATCAATAGAAGAGTCCGGCTCTTTCTTCGTACATTTAGAGCCAACACGTTGTCCTTTATGTGGCACACCGCCAAATGAACAACATCAAAACGAATCATGTGATGGCAATGTAGAACAAATTGTACACGCTGCTAGAGCGGAAATCACCAAGATACAAAGGTTATCTACGGAACTTGAACAAACTGTATCCGAGCTCACGCTCGAACTCATCGATTTGCAACAACAGCGAGAACAAATTCGTCCAATCCTACATGACCTAAATGGTGAGATAGAGACGATAACTGCACCAATAAGTAACGCTGAGTTTAGCTTAATTAACCTTGTCTCTCAGATAAATGAGCAAAATCAAATACTCGACAAACTAGATCGTTTGAATTCATACAGAGAAAAGAAACAGACTCTTCTAAGAGAAACTCCTGCGGAATCTCCTCGGCAAACTCCTGTAGAAACGACACCGATTGATTTGTCGACAACATTTCTTGATGATTATTCTCAGCATGTTTTGAATCTGCTACAAAGTTGGAACTTCCCAGACGCCGACAGAGCTTATTTTGATACATCAGAAAAAGATTTAGTGATAAATGGGCAGCTTCGCTCTAGCAATGGAAAAGGAGTTAGAGCAGTGACTCATGCGGCAATGACTATTGGTCTTATGGAATTTTGTCAGCAAAGAAACTTACCACATCCGGGATTTGTTGTTCTTGATTCTCCTTTATTGGCTTATAAATCTCCCGATGAATCAGAGGATGCAGACTTATCAGAAGAAGATATTGCCTTAGCAGAATCCGATGTGAAGCCTCGCTTTTACGATTACTTGTCGCATAATCTCCAAGATAGCCAAGTAGTAATACTGGAAAACACGCCTCCTCCTCAAGGCCTGGAAGCGAGAAGCAACGTTATACATTTCACCAAACGTGAAGACTTTGGTAGATACGGGTTCTTCCCCATTTCAGGATAAAGCGGCTTTGTTAAACAAATTTATTAAGCCAAGCTAGAGCCCGAACTGACAGCCCCATCTTGTTGGAGAGCACATGTTCCCACAGCAGAAAGCCATCAGTGAACGCTTTGGT
>CALDSK010000313.1 GCA_937911865.1 uncultured Synechococcus sp. | reverse complement strand
CCACTGGAAAGAATTGACCGTTCCATACGCATACATGGCTAAACGCCTAGGCATACCGTGTGATGGGTACTTGATTGAGTGGAATAATGATGCAGTTGTGAAGAGTACAAAGGTCGAAGTCCCAACGCTGGTCGGAATGCGACTTTTTAGTCCTGTCCACAGTATGTACATGTATCACAACTACTCTAACCTTGAGAAGGGTATCAAGAGTGTAAAAGATGCGTTCTCTACGCTCTCTATCGACGATTATGTGATCGTTATACTATGTGCTCCACCCGGCTACAACGAAAGAGTTGCCGAAGCTAATAGGGCAATGGCTATTGCGCTAGGTCAATCACCATCCATTTTTGACGGACTAGACAAACACTACGAATACAGCCTCTACGTCGCTTTCCTTCGCAAGGATGTAGAGACATACCGTAAAATTCTATCTCGTGATCAAGAGATTCTAGAGTATGTAGATAGTGAAGTAACAGAAGATCTAGAAGAAGATGAAGCCTTTTCTCTCTATGAAGACAATATAGGAAACATGAAACCATGTCTTTATGCGGATTGGATAGAGGCAGCTTATCCTAGAAAGTTCATAAATCAGGTTATTGGAACAGAAGGCTGGATCATCGGCGAGATAAAACGATATGGAACACTTAAAAGTAACATTCTTCTTTCTGACGAAAGTATAATCGATGAAATCGGCGGAAACCAAGGTGTTGAAAAAGGACGTGTCAAATCAAGTGCTCCCATAGATAATCAGGCATCACTAGAACGTCTTGAGTCTGAAGTCCGTCGTTGTTTAAGCAATGACAACATAACTTGGAGAGAGCATCTTCTCTACGTCATCCGTTCGTTCCGCAGCAGTAGAGAGCTCTCCGGTTGTGAAGTCATACTATCTCTTCTATCTCCTAACAATTTCCTCCTTTCTCTGTTCAATCAATTCAGAGACTTTGAACACAGCTATCTACCCCACTTTCAAATTAACGTTGTAGACGAAGAAGGTAATTCAAGGCAAATATACATAGGTCGGATAGTCTGGTCAGGGACTACGCCAGACTTAGACAGAATAATTATGAATCAATTTGAAGGAAATGTATTTAAGCTTGTTGAGTCGATGGGCTGGGGAGGGTTTATATCCAACGATGTCGATATCATGAGAGACCTCGGCATGTCATACGCAACTTTCCGAATTCAGGTAGACGAGTCGGGTGATATTATCGGCGCAAAACGGCTTAAAGATTTCGCTTTTGTGGAAGATATGTCAGCCTTCCATTCTTTCGCAAGATTTCTTGATGTCCACAATGGGTTTGTAGAAGAGCTATCAGAGCGCATAAATCACTATATAAAGGGGCCTTGGTTCATGAATTCTCCTGAAGATTCATACTTCAATGAGGAGGAATAGTGCAACTGTATGCGTAAGCTAACAATAAAAATTGACTCCGCAACGTCTCATAATATCTTAGAGCTCATAAGAAGGTTTTGTTGAGACATGCTTTGAGACATCGTTTGTATATGTCTAGAAAGGTCTAAATTTTGAGAAGGACAAGCATAATGCCGAACTCAATTGGTGCAGAGGACCCCACCTACTTTGCGTCAGTCAACTATGGCTAAACGCAAATGTACTGTTTAACTGAAAGCTGGATCTGGGCTAGCAAGGGGCTTGATCTCAGGCACTGATCAACGAGTTTCCAGGCTTTCCCACACTTTTTTCGCTCCCCCAACTACGGTGAGCGCTATCGCAATAGCGCAAGGATTTTGTCTGGCTTTGTTGATTCTACGGTCAATTAGGTAATCAGCAAGCGTATGGTCAAAAAGCAGCAGATGCAGTGGACGAAGAAAGGCGCACACCTGCTTTTACAAGTCAGAACGAAGGTGCTCGATGGCGACTGGCGTAAAAACTTTGAGCGGTGGTATCCAGAGCTGGCTGCTCAAGCGGCTTGAATGTTTGACCAACGAGTTTCCGGACTTTCCAAATATTTTTGGTACTCTCACTATCTAACTGTTAGCAGCATGAAGCAGTAGCTAGAGAAAAGATTGATGCATATCCCTATGACTATGGATGCTGCTAAGTTCCGTAATTGATTTCGGTCCTTTTTCAGATTCTGTTCTTTTATCCTTTGAGCCTTCTTTGTGAAAAGGATGTGGCTTCGCCAATGTTGAGGTGTTACTTTCTCTGTTATGAAAATTCCTATAATGATTGATGCCACTAGCATAACTAATAAGAAAAACGCGAGGAAAAAGTAAAAGCGAGAAGTATTCTCTCCAGCAATGTAGTAAGTTAGTAGGTCTATTTTATTATTCAGGTCAGAGTTCTCTTGAATGATAGTGGTTGCACTATTTAGTCGAGTGGATAGAAATCTATTCGTTGCGGTCAGTCCTCCCATAATCGACAGTAAGAAGAACAAAATAGCACTGATAACACCGACATCTGATTCATGACCGTTGATTAACAAGCCAAGTCGACTTTTCTGAGAAGACAGTTTGATCAAATTTTTGAGCTGTTCAGACAGCTTTAATTCCAAATCTGTAGCCCAAGTCCTGGCTGTATACTTTATCTTTAAATCAAAACCTGAATCCGGTTGCCGCAGGTACAGATATTTATTGATGTAGCCCTCTGCTCTCTTATATTCTCTTAGGTCCCGAGCAATTACATATATATCAATCTCTTGTTTTTCTGGAACATTTCTATCCTGAAAACGAATTAGATACTGCCAACTGAGTTCGACTCTTATTGGTATGACTGCCCTTGGTTCTGAATAATTAGATAGACTTTCAAGACTACCGAAGAGAGTAGAAGAGTCATCATCATAGAACACTTTTGCGCTAAATTGAATAAGGACTCCTTTATTTTGCTGAGCTATTCGTTCTTCAATCAAGTAATGTAGATCCCTGATATCTCCAATTTCAATATCAAAGTCTCCTTCTATAAATCTTTGTACTTGTTCTTGTTTACCAAAAAGACCTGAGATAAATTCTTGAAACTGATCCTGACTAAATGGAAGGGTTAGGCGACCTTGATCGATATCTATCTTTCCTACTCTCTTTGGATTTATATCAGAGGATCTATCGGTCATATATTGAACCCTATCAGTAGTCTTGGTGAAGAATAAAATGTGTACTTTCGGAGTGTATCAAAGCCTTGTAAATCTAATGTAGTGCTAACTTCTATCGATAGCATTGAAGTAGACCTTAGGGTGCAACCACAAAACATGAGTGCACTTTTATCGTTGATATATTTTAGTACATACGATCGTTCCGAAACCCTTCGTTTTTGGCACTTTGTCTTGAATGCAAGTCCTAAAGTATGAAACTTAGTCAGGCTATAGTCTTTCCGCTTTCCAAGACGTTCCAGAATAAGCGTATTTACGAGTTTTTAGATAGTTTTCATACACGACTGACATACATCGCGCCGCTTGCAGCACCCCTATAAAGGCATCACATCTTCTAGCTTAAAACTGAGGTTGGGTAATAGTAAGGATGAGATAGCTTGCTTTTTTCTGTACTGAGTTTGAATATATTCATCTCCTTTCAACTGACAAACTGTGAAGGTTGGTTGCTTTGGTTTACCAATAAAGACGGTGCCGCCTAATCCTCGGAAATCTACAATCCAGTACTCTGGAATGCCAAGCAAAGCATATTCCTCAACTTTCCTAGCGTAGTCAGTTTCCCAGTTTGTGCTGACTACTTCGACCGCCATTTTGACAGAACGCCCGGAAGTAATGACTGGCTCACGTTCCCAGAGCGGTTCGTTAGCTAAAGCAGTCTCATCAAGCACTACGACATCGGGCCGACGAGCAGTTGCTGCTTCACCGGATGTCCGGATTAAGCAAGTGCGCGGGATGAACCACGGCAACTTAGCCTGAGCGATCGCGATGCCGATATGAGTTGCGAGCTTACCCCCAACCGCTTCATGCGGGCCAGTCGGTTCCATATCAATTAGCTCACCATCAGCCAGTTCATATCGTGGGTCATCAGCATATTGTGCAGTAAATGCTTCAACAGAAAGTGTTTTACTGAGCGTGTAAGTCATTATTGGAGTACTCTCGCTCGTAGCAGCTTGCCTCAGTTACAAGGCTATACCCATAGCGTAGCAGCATGATTATAGTCCGCACTACTAGAGCGCAAAGTTCTATATAGGAAGCTTTGTATATCCTCAGCGGCTTCAACTTGCTGATATCAAGCTTTATTGATAATTAACTCAATGCTTTAGTCTAATTTTCAGCGTGGTCCAAATATATACAGCTATTTTGAGTCAAAGTGCTGCATCATCATGCCGCTACACTCCCAGAAACGGTGGTTATTTTAGCGGTAAAAACGTACTAATAAGTGCGTCAGTCCTAGTCTCGACAGTTCTCAGACATAGCCCCTGATTGAAACGGAGCACAAAGAGTACGGCTGTCTCCTTAACCGAGATCGCACTCCATCTCAATCAAGGGGGGCCATATAGCTAGCTAAACTAGGTTTCCATCCCGGACTTGGCCGATTGAATCGTAGAAGCAACCAAGCCAAATCGCTCATCTGGCACATCATATAAACGGTATGCCGCAGGCTATACCCCTATCTTTCAGTGTTTTACAAGGACACTTGCGATAAGTGACTCTAGTTGATTCACATCAACTGTCACACGTCGCACAATCAATTCATCAGCTGAATACAACCAGCTGTCTGATTGCTCCTCTACTTTTTCTATTCCATCTCAGGTGATCCATCTAGGAATTCGTTCTATGAAAGTGAACTTCGTTTTTTTGCTTCCCCTTGCTGTTCTGGCTGCTAGTGCTTTCGTTGCACCTGCTCAAGCTAATCCCACTGGAGATCGCCCGACCGTTACACCCACTATCGTGGCGCAGCGCGGCGAGCGTTCTATGCAAGCCTCTCAATCCAAACCGATGCTCCAGGGCAACAACTACGTTGGTCTGGCCGGTAGTGAAGAAGGTGCCGTCGTCAACGGCAGATACGCACTATCCAACCGTTTCTCTATTCGCCCTGAAGTGTTTACTAACCTGGGTGGAGATAATGGTGAGGAAGGCGTAGCCGTGCTAGCGCCTGTCACCCTCGACTTCAACGGCAGCAACGGAGACAGAACCTTCCAACCGTTTGCCGGCATGGGCCCAGGTGTCAGAACAGGCGACTCAACAGAGTTACAGTTTGTGACAACTGCAGGTGCTGACATTCAGCTGGGCAAGCGCTATGCCATCAACGGCTCGGTTAACTACCTGCCATTCGATGACCAGCAGGTCGACTTTGTTGCAGGCTTGGGCTATCGCTTCTAGACAATAGGCTCAGTACAGCGCTTCGTTCATATCTTACGGCTGCCAAGCAAGACTTTCTGACTCTATCAGGAAGTCTTGTTTGGCGTTTAGTATCTTCATTTTGAATCAGACTAGCGAGTTTCCGGGGTTTGTTAGGGTCGAGTGACAGGTCACCCCGTCACCCTCCCATTCAAAACCGTGCATGCGGTAGGGTAGGCGGCCAGCGAGTTACCTCGAAAGGTACTTTTCCAACCGCCCCCCTCCGAACTACGCATGACCGATTTCCGTATCACGTAGCTCTCCAGTAACGGATTTCGAGAAACTATCTCGAATGATGTTCAGTTCTATTGTGGCGATTCGCATCTCGCGTACCTCGTAGTTCCTGACATCCCGTCACCTGTTCCACTTCGCCCTGTAAACGGCTCTCCCGTTCTCCCTGATGGGACGTGACGCCCACGACTACTATTGGAACTCCGTCACCTTAGGACTCTCGTCCCTTAGGCAATCCCGTGTTTCGTCATTGAGGACTGAAAATAGAGCGACTTAGGCTCCCCACTTATACCCTTGAATGAGTTCACTACTCATCGCCCATCGGTCAGGGCGTACCTCGAACTAACATCGAATTCGAGGCTACTAATGGCATCGGTGTACAGACGTGCTACCGAAGGGTGTGAAGTTCCACCACTGGATATTGGGATTCAGGCAGTATAGCTTTAGCCATATCACTCAGGCGTTGCGGAGCCGTACTATACACGTCTTCTGATACTCTCCGCTTTAATCAACAGGCTCTTGTCCCCCTTCTCTTTCGAGTTAAGGTAAGTTGTTCACCTCGGAGTCAGTTGCCCTGAACTCCGGCCAACTGAGTTGGCAGTTCTCTCAATGCGCTCCACGGCGCACATGTTAACCGCACACGGCTCCTCAATAGTACGGCTGTTGTCACCAGCACCTTTCTCTACTCTGTCGCGAGCAGTTTTAACATCGTGGCAATGGCGGTGTAGTGGTTGCAGATTGTCGAATCTATCTGTTCCACCCTTCTGTTTAGGAAGAATATGGTCAACCTCAATCCGTGCATTTCCTGTAAACCTCAGTCCACATTCCGGGCATTGACCTTTGTACCGTTTAAGGAGTCCAGCGACTCGACTCGGTAGTTCCGGATGTCTGCCTTTTCGGGTACTCCAGTAGATTACATCTCCATCGAAGAAACTCCGATTCCCTTGAACTTTTACATAGCGAGAGATTGGGGTTTCAGCATGGAACGCAAGGCACTTTCCATCCTTCGTGGAGAAGGTCAATCTGTTCCCAATCCGGTGCCAGTATTTGTTTAAGGTCTTGAAGTTGTATTGTCCGGTTCTGTATCTAGCCCAAGCTCTTAGTTGAGAAAACAGAATGTAATCACAACGAAAGAACGTTTGCTTGCTACATATCTTAGAGTAATAGTTACACCAGCCCCTGATGATGGGGTTGAGTCTACTAATCAACGCCGCTTGAGGTGCCGTTTTGTAGTCATCAATAGTGTCTCTAAGTTTCTGGGTATGTAAGGCAACCTTTGCTTTACTGGGCTTGATGAGTGTTTTGAATCCTAGCTTCTGTCCGCTCTTACATCCAGACTGGTGTTTGCTAACTGGATATTGTCGAATATTGAATCCGAGAAAGTCGAATCCAACATTCCCCTTATACGGCTTCAATGTATGAGAGATTCGGGTCTTGCTAGGTTTCAGCTCAAGCGACATCTCTTGCAACCAGGCTTCCACTGCTGCTTTACACTGCAAGACGACGTCTAGTGACTTGTGGAGAATGACGAAATCGTCAGCGTAGACACAAACACACAGCTCTCGCTGTAGGTACTGGCGCTGACGAATATATCCTCTCGCTGCTGTTTCCAAACCGTGAAGGGCGACCAGTGCCAGTAATGGCGACAAAGTGCCGCCTTGTGGCACACCCTCTGTTGTTGGAAATAGCTGTCCGTCTAGAACTACTCCCGACTTCAGCTAGGCCTTGATTTGCCTGCGTAAGCTCGGGAACGTCTTCAGTTTGGTCAATAGGGTGCTCTGATTAATTTTATCGAAGCATTTTGAGATGTCAGCATCTAAGACATACTTTGGCTGGAAGTTGATCCCATTAAAGATGGCTTGGATAGCATCGTGAGCGCTTCTTCCCGTTCGGAAGCCGTAGGTGTTGGTTTCTAGAACTGCTTCCCATTCGGCTTCTAACGCTAGTTTCACTAGCGTCTGTCTGACTCTTTCAATCATGCACGGGATACCTAGCGGTCGCTCCTCCGTTGTGCCCGGTTTTGGTATCATCACCCGGCGCGTCGGTTTAGCTTTATCCGTTAGATATAGGTCATTCGCCAGGTCAAGCCGTTGTGGTGGTCGGAGGGATTTCACCCCGTCCACCCCTGCTGTTTTCTTGCCGGCGTTATCCTGCGTGACCCGTCTGACTGCTATGAGCTTGGCAGAACGAGACTTCATCAGTAGTTTCTGGAGTCTGTGAACCTGCTTCGTATCACCACGACGTTTGGCTTTGAAGATTCTGGTTTGGAGTCGGTAGACCATTTTCTCGACTGCTTTCCAGTCGATGGCTGCCCATTCATCACTACTCATTGCTGAGTGTGTCATCGTCTTTACCCTGACTAAAGGCTCTTCATTCCGTACTATCGGGCCTACGTCTGCGTATCCTGGGCATTACCCCAGGCGTTGGCTTCTTAGACCATCCTGCCTGCCAATCCTTTCGGCTTAGTACCTGCTCCAGATATTCGACCTTTTGGAGTGAAAATTGGTCAGGTTACTTCGTTCCTAATGTCCTTTGTTCGTGAGGTTAGAGTTGTACTATCCACCGGATTCGATTTTGGGTATAAAACCTGCCCTTGTGGGATAAGCAGGCGCTCGAAATCAGTAACTTTTTGTTTCCAGTGTTTGTGAATATCAGGTGTTACCTTCCGTCCACATCAGCCTTTTCACTGGCTAAAAATCACGATGGTTCTGACATACATTCAGGCTTTTTGAGCTTTACTCATGCACACTTGCTAGCCGGGTTTCCAGAGTAGGCTTCCAGATACCGACATTTAACCCCGCTTCATCCCATCGGCGCTAAACCACTTGGCATGGGGGCTATGCTGTCACGCCTTATACCGGGCGGGTAGGACTAGCTCTCTGGGCTGGGTCAGAAGCGTCACCTACAAGGACATCAAGTTATCATCTGAGAGAGATTAAAAGTGCGAACTCCACCTAGAATAGGTTATCTCTCAGAAGCCCTGTCTTATTAGCTTTTCAGCCTTTCGTACAGGAACGAATCGCACCCCACACTTTTTGGCAGTCTCCAATCTGAGACTCACTTAAAGGACTGGACTGGGGCGCATCTAGCGGATGGGGGAACCGTTTAATCTGAATTTGCGAGAATAGAAGTAAGAAAACAGGGCTGTCCGGTATCGGCGCAGCCCCTCACAAAAAATCTACTTCTATGTTAACGCCTCTGCCTAAGGAGAGTTCTGAACCGCTGGCATGGTCAGGACTGCTCGACCAACTACAGAAAAGTCAAACCTTAGCGACCCTTGTCATTGCAGCGTGGCAAATGGGGTTGCATATCGCCCGTATCTTGGTAGAACAGCAGCTTAACGAACGAGCTCAACAGCCAACAAGTTGGGATGACTGTCCAGTGTGTGGACATCGACTGCACAGCAAAGGCTTTGCCTCTCGCCAGATGCTGACGTTAGTAGGTCGTGTGCAATGGCGTCGCCGGGTAGGTCGCTGTCCGAATGGCTGCGCAGGCAGTCATTCGATTCCTTTTGACCAAGTGTTGGGAATCGAACCCTACCAGCAAAGCTCTGTAGAACTGATGCGGTTAGGTTGCCTGCTGGCTATCTTTGTCCCCTTCGAGTTAGCCGCTTGGCTACTCGCTCAATTGAGCGGTATTCGGGTGAGTGACGATAGCCTCTGGCAGTGGGTGCAACAATATGGAAAACAGTCAACGCACAACTGGGAAGCCGCCGTGGAGGACTGGCAGAAAGGGCACTCACCGCCAGTGGAAGACTTGTCTGAGGCGCTAGCAGCAATGCCTTTGTTGATTGCAGCAGACGGTGTTACCGTCCCGCTGCGTCCGCAGGTGGGTAGCCCAAAAGGCAAGACGCGTTGGCGAGAAGTTAAGGTCGCCATACTCGCTCGGCTCAGTCATCGAGTGAATCAAAATGGCAAGCAGGTCACGCGGTTACAGCAACGACGATTAGTGGCGGTGTTAGGGGATATGCAGAGGTTTCAGCCGCGTTTGCAACTCGAAGCGATTCGACAGGGTGTAGAAACAGCACCCAAGTTGTCTGGCTCAGTGACGGGGCACGAGGCTTCTGGCGATTGTTTGAGGATTGTTTTGTCCAGTTGGCAGTCGGTGTGCTCGATTTCTATCATGCGGCTGCTCATCTCTGGCAGGCCGCTGAGGCCTATCAAGATGGCAACCCAGCGCGTACGCCTCAGATGTGGTTTGAGCGGTTGCGCCATCAGCTGCGCCATGGCTATGTTCATCGCATTCTCGACGAACTCCGCTGGCTGAGCCGCTCACCCAACACCGCCGCACCGACCAAAACTATCTTGAAACGAGTGCATGACTATTTCCACACGCATCGGCAACATGTGCAGTATCAACAGTTCAAAAAACAGGGCCTACCCATTGGCTCTGGCATGATTGAGAGTGCTTGTAAGTGGTTAATCCAGCAGCGCTTTAAGGGCGTCGGTATGCGTTGGAGTGAGCCTGGGTTTAATCATCTATTAGACTTGAGAGTCGCTTGGGTCAATCAACGATTTGATCTACTGTTTGCCCCGCACTCTTTAACCCTGCCTATCATCTCCCCCAACCGCTAGATGCGCCCACTGGACTGGGTTTGTACTGGGCTCAAGAGGGGGTAGCCTCATTATCTCAACACTTATGAGCTAGTTTAGCAATTGGGTATTTTCTTTCACAGAAACTACCTGAGATCTGACAGGCTCGTGAGATGAGAACAGCTGACCATTAAGTTTTGCATCATAATATCTTCATCATATATTCAATGTTTGATGGCC
>CALDSK010000312.1 GCA_937911865.1 uncultured Synechococcus sp. | reverse complement strand
AGCATTCTTGAGTTTTGAGTGGGATCTGATTCTAGAATGCTGGCTCCCGATTCTTGTCCCACTGGCTCTATTTCATGACTGACAAGCATTCCAGCAATACAGAGCAGGACTTTTGTCAGTCAATCAGGCAAGGTACAGGGACAAAACTGGAGAGGCGCCAGCCAAAAGCTATCCCTGATAGGGATTGGATAAATTTAAAGGTGAGGCGATGAGCGAAGAATTACCACATTCATAGCATCTACCACCTCATGAACGAGATTAGCCGAATTCAAGCCGCCTTGCGTCCCCATTTGTCTTGGTATGGAGCGAGCCTCACCTTCCTCTCACTTTTCCTTGTGGCATTGTTTCGTGTCGAAACGGTCAACTTGGATAAGCTCGCCTCGGTCTTTGCCAATCGTGCGCAAAGTGCCGGTGATGTTCTAGATCTGTGGCTAGAGCCCCTAGCTTGCTTTGCAGGCAAGCGCTTCAGAAAGAACATCCGCAGGTTTAGAACACTACCCAAAGTGCCTCAAACCACAAGCGTTTGACCCGCTTCTTTCGGAAGTTTGTCATTGACTTTGACGAAATTGCTCAGGCGGTGGTGAGTTAGAGCCAGATCCCTGAGCCTTGGACCTTAAGCCTAGACCGCACGAACTGGTCGTTCGGCGCAGTGAATTTCCTGGGCATTGTCCACGAAGGAGTGGCCTTTCCTGTACTGTGGACGATGCTCGACAAACGCGGCAATAGCAACAGCGATGAGCGCATCGATTTACTGGAACGCTTCGAGCAGCTCTTCCCCGAGGCCCAGGTGCATTGCCTAACTGAGGGCCGTGAGTTTGTCGGACGGCAGTGGTGCAGTTATCTAATGCTCCCATATTCAGCCCTTTCGGCTTCGCCTGCGGCATAGCGACCGCATCAGTTCCCGCTCTGGCAAGCATCGGCAACGGTGCGACCGGGTGTTTGCCAACTTGAAGGTTGGCGAACACCGCATCCTCTCGGGCAAGCGCTGGGTCTGGGGCTGCCGGGTCTATGTCATCGCGACTCGTCTAGCGGATGGTGAGCTTCTGATTCTCGCGACGAATTGCCGCCCACAGACTGCGCTGGCGGATGATCGTTTGAGAGAGGGCATTGAGACGTTGTTTGCGGCGCTGAAAACCCGAGGATTCAATCCCGAATCAACCCATTTCTGTCACGCTGAACGCCTCAGCAAGTTAGTCGCGCTAATGGCCCTGGCTTTTTGTTGGGCCATGTTGACTGGCCTCTGGCAACATCAGCAACAACCGATTCCCCTGAAAGCTCATGGCCGCAGAGCGAAGAGTTTATTCCGCTATGGCTGTGATTTTCTACGGCGCACCTTCTCCAACTTCGCCTTGCAGTGCAGTGAATTCAATCAGGCTTTACAACTTTTGTCCTTGTACTGAGGACTCTTCTACAGATTGCTATATTAATCACCCTTTTGCAAGACAGTGTCCATATTTGTTATCCCTACGATTCATCTGGGAAACCTACGCTAGTAAAAGATAAAAAAGACCCCCTGTCACATAGAAGTATTGCATATGCTACTTAGCCTCAAGACTTACCTGCGTAAAAAAATTCCAGTTCTGGACACTTGGGGAAGACGGCTTAAATCTAAGCAATGGCCCAAAGGATCAATTGTTTATTACACAGGCAACCGTAAGGACGGCCTGACGCCATTGAATCTTGAGAAAGGCACGAGTGGCACTGATACTGCCGTCATTAGCTTATGCAGAGAGTGGGCCAAAGCAGGTAAAGATGTAACCGTTTACAGTAATTGCGAAGGTAAGTCAGGAGTTTACGATGGTGTTCGGTATGTCGAACAGTATCTATTCAATCCTTACGACAAATTTGATGTCTTAATTATTCTTTCTCATCCTCGTTTATTAAAGTTGCCGATCAATGCTCGCTTAGTGTGTTGGGAGTGGCAAGATGTTATGGGCGGCGAAAAAAATTATCCTCGTCATAAAATTGCACGTTTTGACAAAATTTTTTCCAAGTGCCAATTTCAGCGAGACCTGCTTCCAGAAATTCCTGATGAAAAATTCACAATCATCACAAATGGTATCGATGAGAAGCTTACTCAAATTCCAGAAACTCCAAAAGAACCGTTCAAGCTAATATATGCATCCCGCTACTATCGAGGCTTAGACAGCATGCTGGAGTTCGGCTGGCCTCTTATTAAGCACCACATTCCTGATGCAGAATTGCATATTTATCATGGCTGGGTGCGTCGAGAGCTGAATTCTCAGTACGATGATTGGCGAAAAAAAATGGAAGTGCTCTTTCAACAGGACGGGGTGTTTGAGCATGGTCGTGTCAGCCAAGAAAAACTAATCTCAGAAAAGTTGACTGCCAGTATTCACTACTATGCTTGTACCTATCCAGAAGTTGATTGTATCTCTGTTCGCGAATCAGCGATGGTAGGGTGTGTACCTGTGACTACTGACTTTGCTGTCTTTAAGGAAAAAGATTATTGTGTGCGAGTTTCTGGGGAGCCATCTGCCCAGGAGACTCAGGAGGCTGTAGCCTATCGCATTATCGATTTACTAAAAGAAGAAAATGAGCTATCTGCTCTACGAACTCACTTTAAGGATCTAGCAAAACAGGAAACTTGGCAAAAAATATCCTCAGTTTGGTTGGATGCTTTCGAAGAACATTGATTTTTAACTTCCTCAAAAGAAAGGCTGCTTGTCAGAAAGAGCGCATGGAGGCAATCCTAAAGCTGTGAGGATGCGTTGTAGAGGTAGATAAAATACCAGACTGCACCAATGTGATTCTCTAACTTCTTGGAGAAGGACAACGTCTTACGGACCTGGTTGACTGCCAAAAGTTTAGTCAGGCTGATATTCAAAGGAGCGTATCTTGAATTCCAGTTTCTGTGAGGTACTTCGGTAATGTCTTCGCAAAGCTATAGCGGGTTGAGGATCATGATTGCTCTGGAAGTGGACGTCACAGAGCAAGTGCCATCTGCTAGCAATGCTGCCTTAACCCACTCCACGCCCATGCGGAAATAGCTGTTGCCACGAAACTAATGGGTATCCACCCAACGTCTGCGCCCGGCTTCCACCACGGCAACGCCTTGAGCGGTGACATAGAGTGTGGCCACTGCCAGGATACAAAAGAGTCTGGAGAGGTCACAAACAGAGCGAATTTCACGCTTCTGCAGATTCCAGCCATGGGACTGGTCATCGAGAAAGGCCTCCTCAATATCAAAGCGCCACCCATACTCAGTAGATCACAAAGGCTGAAGGAAACGGGGTAGGTTCAAGGCAGAATTCAG
>CALDSK010000311.1 GCA_937911865.1 uncultured Synechococcus sp. | reverse complement strand
CATCTGAAAATACGGCTGTAGCGACCTAATAGCGGATGGCCATATCCAAGGATTCAGCGATCAGGATCAGTTGAAAATCACTATTTCGGCCTCTTCCAGCGCTTGAAAGCCTGGATATGACAGCACTTTTTCGGGCAGCAACGCTATCCAGAGGCGAGCGTTTTGAGCCGCTTGGCGATCGCTGTAATCGCGCTAGACTTGCCCTTGACTTTGACTTGACCAGGCATCATGCGGTTCTGACTGACCGGCCCAATACTGACCCTGTGAATCGCTCCTTGTCCCTGGCCTGCATCGTAGGAGCGAGGCATCGGCTTGCCGTCTATCGCCGCCATCTCTCCTTCGCTAAGTTGAACAACTGTCTGGAAAGTATGTGTTTGCTCTGCTGATATCACTTACGAATCCGTGTCAAATTTTCACTCATCGGTATTGTCTTCCTGAGAAGACACAATGCGAGAAAAGATGCGACAGGCTTCCATTTCTTCAATTGTTAGCGATCGCGATTGATGGTCCGCATTATCGATATTCTGAGCGCTAGGGGAAATCAGATTGTATTCGATATTTTCCGTATGTATGGCGAATACAACCTGAAAAACCTCTAAAAAATTAATCACCCAGTCGCACTGCTCTCTCGGAAACTGATCGTAGTAGCGGATTAAATTGGCTATTCGAGCTTCAAGATAATGATGTGAACTCTTGGAAACTAATACGACCTTTAACAGTAGAATGGCCAGTAATATCGAACTACTTTGAGACAGCAATAAGGTAAATAATGGCGATGGTGATTGCTGATCTTCTGTCATGAGAGCATCAATTACTCGATTGCAGGTGCGTAGGCGCAATGAGTAATCAGCCGGAGCGCGATCGTGTTCAGTATAAACGCTATCAAGTTTCTGACCAAGATTATGCTTTAGAGTCTTGACCACCTCTGGTTGTTTTACAGAATAGGTCAGATACTCTACTAAACTCTTTTTGAAACTCCCATTATCCAGGTCTTTAACCTGCTCTAAAAACAGGTTGGCGAGGCTCTTATAGCTATATTGGCCTTTGCGAGCGACGATTGCTTTGATTAATCGAAGTGCTCCATCTCCCAGCACAGTCGGATTCCTAAGTCTTTTTTGGCTCGTTTCTGTAAAGCTCTGAGAATGAGCTGTGTACATGGCCAAATCCATTTTGTACTGATCTTTTAATTTACGTGATAAAGCTCTAGCGGCCTCTCGCTGCTCTAGAGGATTATCAGTATTAACATATTGCTGGATGAGCAGATAAGAAGTGTAGCGAGAAGTCCATGGCGAATCTGTTTCAGTAAACCTTGATGCAAATAACTTCAGCTCTTCAAAGTCACTGCTTTTTATGAAATTGGAGACCCAAGTTCTGAGGCGTTTTAGGCTAGGTGAAACGGTGTACCTTGTCAGTGTCGGATCATCAAATAACTCAATGAGATTGCGAATGGCTTGGTAGTGTCGAGCAACTTCCCAGTTGTTGATTAAGATATAGCAAGAACGTTTCAGGGTGTTGCGAAATTCTTGCTGATTATTGCTGAATATCAGGGTATAGATACTTGAGGAAACTTCTGTGCTAGCAGTTTCACCATATTCGAAGAACAGCTGCTTAAACTGATTTAAGACATCTTCGTCTTCCCATTTTTTAACGATGTCCAGCAAAAAACTGAAAATGTTTTCCTGAGCTTCGCTGATACTAATCTGCGACCGGTTATAGCGCTGAGGATTTGGTTGTTGACTGTGCTCCACCACAAAAGTTTCAACCCTTGTCATATCAATACTCTATTTACCAAGGACATGTCGTCGCACAGTGTCCACTGCCGATGGATAGGTGCCTATTCTTACGTGGAATACGCAAATAAGCCGACGGTGTTCGTATCTGAGCCACACTCAAGATAGTTGGATTCGGTAAAAACAACGATGACACTATGTGCCAGTACCTTCAACAGGGATAGTCATTATTTCGGTTAAAGTTTCCAAAATTTTCAAGAAGTTTAAGGAAACAGCCGCAACCAGGCTTGCAGTCTTGGCTCTACGCTGCAGCATTTTGGGAACTGTAGCGGTAAAAATAGTCTGAAGCCTTTGCTCTCAAACCCAGTGGTGCGGCCTCACCGCTAACTCACAGCCAAGAAAATGCCATGCGGATGGCTTCAAGGTGGCTGCAGGGGATATCCCCAGAAAGAGTTGTTTCAAGGCTATGTGCTCATAGCGCCTAATCCTGCTTGGATAACTGCGATCGCTGTAGATGTCGAACCTGAAGGATGCTTTCACGATCACCACAAAGGGGTGACGAGGCATCCCCTTGTGGTGACCGTAATTACTGAACAACAATTTTAGATGGGGGCGGAGGGACTTGAACCCTCACGACCTTAACGGTCAACGGATTTTCATCCTCCCGCAGCTTTCGCTGCTGCCAAAGTGTAATTCAAAAATCACAGTTGGCTTTGAGAATTGGACCCTCCCTTTACCCTCGTCGTTAACGTTAGGGTAGCTCCCGTCGGGCCTCTGCACCTTCCAGCCAATACGTTGCCTGTGTAAGCAAAGGTATTCTGGCTGGCTTGGCTCAGGATTGCCATGTCCATCTTTGACACCTTGCCCTTGAGCACTGGCCAAAATCAGGATTTAGGTTTCCCTGAGTTTGAGAGCTTACACTCAGCAGATTTCTCCACTGAGGCTCAGTTTTCTAAGTCCGTAGCGTCTACCATTCCGCCACGCCCCCTTATGGCCTGAGAGTCGACCCCTCAGGAATATCTATATTACAGATGAAACACCACTATCGATCATCTTTCTGCGAAGAATCGGCTTGCTCTTAGAAAAGAATCAGCTTGGCTTTGAAATATGTTAAGGAAGTATGTCACGATAGTTACAAGACAACCGCAGAGTCTTCTTTGGCCAGTTACTGGAGCACCACATGTTGGATATCTTGCCGTTTTCCTTGGATATTTTGATCACTCTGGGAGTCTACGGTGGTCTAGCGGTCACCTATTTAGTGGTGATTCCTGCTGCTATCCTGTTTTATCTCAAGGCAAAATGGCATAAAACCGGTTCTGTAGAGCGTTTCGTACTGTACGGATTGGTGTTTGCCTTTTTTCCCGGCATGTTGTTGTTGAGTCCCATCTTGAACTTTCGTCCGCAGCCGCGTTCGTTAAACTCTTGATTTGATCAATGTGGCCATAGACTGTTCATGTTGCTTACTCGGTGAGCAAACTTTTGCTGCTGTAATAGTGTTGGGCAGCTGCTAGCCCGCTTGCAGATTTGGGGCATATCGGGTGGGTAGCATGGCTGTTAAGACTGGCGAGTTGAAGCGGACATGGCGAGCTTCGTTACTAGCCGCTGGATTTTTGACGCTTGCTAGTGGATTGACATATCGCGCCTGGCGGGGCGGCTCAGTATCGACTCAGCTAGAGAACCTGCCGCGCTCATCTAGTGCTGCTGT
>CALDSK010000310.1 GCA_937911865.1 uncultured Synechococcus sp. | reverse complement strand
GGAACTATCGGGCTATCCCTCAGAATCCGACACTAGTTGTTTGACCACTCCTTATAGTTGCTCTCGCTTTGAAGGTAGCGAGTATAAATCTCTAACTCTTGCGGCACATTGGCAACCTTGTTCCCTGATTTGAAGGCTTTGGCCAGTCTACTAGCCCCATGAATGCCCGAATTAACCTGTTTACCAAAGCTCTCACTTAGCTTTCTTAAATCATTTAGCAACAACTGAACTTCTTCATCTTTGGCCAGGATTTCTTTTGTGTGAGACACCAGCGTCTCAATTTCGGTAATGCCAGATTCGTAAGACTGATCTCGAACAAAGATATCGAAGCTCCCTTCGACTAGCTCATCTGCTTTGAAGACAAAATCATCCATGTACGCCTCGTTAAATATTCGGACGGTGCGAAAGGAATCAATGCCCGTTACGTTTGGTGCGATTGCAGTGTTTCGCGCTGCTTTGAAGGGCCGTAATTTCTCAAGCTGCTGGCCATTTGTCGCTTTGTCCATAGCGGCATATACAACGGCTTTTGCTAGCGTACTTTTCCCGGTACCATTGATACCGTACTTAATATTAAGAGCCTTTGGCACAATCTGAACCCGTCCAGAATCAATGTTGTTGCAGTTATTGATCTCTATGACTGTTGCAGATGACATAATTAACTTCTCGTCGGCTGATCGTAAACTCTTCCCCTCATCCTATAAACCTCTCGGAGAAAAAGAAACGACTATTCGAAGAATTCAGTATTCTGTTGTTGACTATGTTTATGTAACCAAGAAACTGGCTCTTTATATCCGTAATTTCCCAGGCGACTACGCATACAGATGACCATGTGTAAACATTCACCTCATCCGCTTGCCACTTCTTTTTCAAATCCGTCGCTGCGACACCACAATATCTCTATTCTCAGTCCGCGAATAAAGCGTATTTGTCGGATAGCGCACCAAAGGCATGCCGCTTGACTCCGGCATCGGCCTGTAGTTTGCCATCACCAGTATAGTTTCAGTCAAGACTGCGTCAGTGCTGTGGGTATGTTGGGGAGTAAGCCAACATCACCCAACCAAATCCAGCGATGAAATGATGAGTTGCTAGTTGGCCAAGAGCGCTTGTATTAATATGGTTTCATTGCGTATGCTGAGTGCGCATTAGGCTAGTTGGACACAAAATTTATGACCTCCACCTATGAGCAACTAGATATTCGTAATGTGGCAACTTATCCGGTTGCTGATGCTGCTCGCTACTTGGCTATTCCAGCGGGGACATTGCGATCGTGGTTGCATGGGCGAACTTATCCGACTGCAAATGGAAAGAAGTATTTTGAGCCGTTGATTCATTTGTCAGATGGCAGTAGTCCGCAGCTTTCGTTCACTAACTTGGTTGAGGCCCATGTGCTGAGAGGAATCAGGCAAAATCATAAGATTCGTTTGGACAAGGTGCGTACGGCTCTAGATTATGTAGAGCAAAAGTTTGGGTTGCCCCATCCACTAGCACGGGCTCAATTTCAGACGGACGGTGTGGATTTGTTTGTGGAGTCTGTAGGTCAGCTGATAAATGCGTCTAGGGATGGTCAGCTAGCTATGCAAAAGACTTTGCAGCAGTTGCTTCAGCGTATTGAATGGGATGAAGAAGGGCTGGCTCAGCGGCTATTTCCGCTTATTCAGCTACAGCAGGCAGATGCGCCTCGTGTCTTAGAGATTGACCCACGCATATCGTTCGGGCGACCTGTTGTAGTTAATACAGGGATTCCTGCTGATATGATTGTTGATCGTTTCCGGGCTGGGGAGAGCTTGGAATCGTTGGCTGATGATTATGACTTTAGCCGTCAGCAGCTTGAGGAAATTCTTCGGTACGAGATGGTTTTGTCTAAGGCTGCGTGAGTAACCGCGTGAGTAAAGCAGAGCCACCTACTTTTTTTATTGACCGAGCCTTGGGCCGTAGGGCAGTTGCGGACGCACTGCGTAAAGCCGGTGCAAAAATTGAGGTGCATGACGATCATTTTCCAGTTGGGGCTTTGGATATTGAATGGTTGCCGATTGTGGGCGAACGTGGATGGTTCATTCTGACGAAAGATGATGCGATTGGGCGTAGATTGCTGGAGCAAATGGCTGTAGCCAGTTCGGGAGCAAAGGTCTTTGTGCTTGCATCGGGCAATCTGACAGGGTCAGCAATGGCTGACATCTTTGTGATGGCCCTATCTAGGATGCAAAGATTTGCTCAGGGGAATTCACAGCCTTTTATTGCCAAGGTTTATCAACGTGGAACTGTCCAAATGTGGCAGTCTCGCAATCAATTACTGAAGCTACTTAAGCCTCGTTGATCGCACTCCTATGCTGGCTAATCACATGTGAAGTGCGATCGCTGCTCTACTCCGCCTGCTTAAGGTTCTGCTAAGTACTCAAGCCCTATCACTCTAGCCGCACACGCTTGGTCAAAATGGCCATGACTTCGTTAGGTCTGCCGGTGGAGATAGGCTGGCTCCAGTCGTTGGGGTCGGCGTAGCCGCGCTTGTGTAGGGTTTGGATGGTGGTGCGTACGGCGCCCGGGCTCCCGAATAGCATATGGCGAACGGGTTCAGCGGTAGGGGGCGGTGTGTAGCTGACGGCTGCGGAAACGGTGGACGCGGGTGCGTCCGTAGCGGAAGGGATAAACATGAGATCTGGTCTCCGGATATATGTGGGTTAGGAAACCAGAACTCAACCTTAAACTCAGCCACCCCGAGAAGATGCGATCGCAAATCGGGGTAGCTGGGTTAAAGTAAACCCTAGCTGCCGGGATTGCTGTGTAATCCTGGGGGTTAGCTATCGGTAGGTGTTGGTAGCACCTGCCGGTAGCGCTAAGCAAAAATTGAGTTCTGAGAAAGGGCTGTGATAGGTATCACAGCTATAAAAATGACGATAGGCTGATTTTTGGTTTCAGTCAAGCAGCTCGTTTTAGAAGAATAATCAATGCCGAAGCAAGTTTTGACGATGCGATGTTTAACGTTGTGGGTAGTTCTGAAGTCTCTGAACAGGTTTAGAGTTCTCGAACGAATTTCTGTTTATTCAACAAAAAAGGTCCACAGCGTAAAGCTAGTGGACCTTTTTTGCGATATGTCAGCTAGGTTTACTGCTACACAACTGCCATCTCTTTTGGCTCTGCCTTTTTACGGCTAGAGCGCTTGCGATCGCGCGTTCTCACCCCACCGGCCATTTCGTATTCGCTGCTGTCTTTGTCGTAGCGAATGGCAACGTTGGCCAGCATCTTGCTAGAAAACTTAGAGAGATTCCGCTCAGACTCAATAAACGTATTGTAGGCTTCGTCCACCTTAGAGAGCAGCGTATTGTAAGCATCCAAATCAGCGCTAACCTGATCAATCTGTTTCGCAAAAGCCGCATTAGAAAACCCACCGCCAAAATCGAGCTTCGGATTAATCGACCTCATCCCCGAAAGGCGCTTAGTTGCATTAGGCAATACAGTGGATTTTTTCTTAGGTCTTGGCATGGTAATACACCTTAAAAATATAGACAGTAGTGGACCGTAAAGACCACAGCCAGCATAGGGCGTAGGTCATCTTCGATGTTGTTACAATACCCGCTCAAAACGACAAAGTTTACAAGTACGACTCCGTACAAACACATATTTATTGGCAGTGTTGCGATCGCATCCATTACCCCTCACGTAACCTTACGGATAACTAATAAATAGTGATCACAAACAGATGCATAGAACACTGAACACTCACGTCTATTCGCTCATTACTCATAGGTTCTGCTCAGGCCAGTAAGCTCTCTGCGCTGATTGTCGACACAACTTGAAGAAACATCTACATGCCTTGTCAAATCATCTGCATACACTGACAGATCACCTACAGGAATCGGCAGATCACCCGCACATATTGACAAATCATCTACATGCTTTGGTAAATCATCTGCATACGTTGGCAAATCATCTACATGCCTTTGTAAATCATCTGCATACGTTGGCAAATCACCCGCATACGTTGGCAAATCATCTAGGCGAAACGGCCATGTATACACTTGATCTAGCCGATCAAGCAGCTGATCGCTTTACTCTTCCACTTACTCCCAGCATTTGTGCTCAAAACCTCAGCCCAGTAATGGGGCATACTGCTAGCTATCATAGGAACATAGCATCTACCCACATGGCCACAGAGCTTACCAGTACCGAGTGGAAGAACATCAATACAACACTCGCAGCCAATCCTCAGAAATATGGATTTCCTCAAAGAGTCTATGGTTCAGCGCTACTTGCCTCCTTCAACATCCGTAAACTAGGCAAAAAAGATAGACGCTCCGCCAACACCTGGAAATTTTTAGCCAATATCTGCAAGCAATTTGACCTGCTGTCTATCCAAGAGATTATGGATGACCTCGAAGGCTTCGAATACCTTCTAGAACTCATGGGGCCAGATTTTCATGCCGTCGTCTCAGATCAAACCGGTCTCTTTCCAGGCGATCGCGGTCTGGGAGAACGACTAGGCTTCATATACAACACAAGAGTTGTTGAACGCGGCGACGTCGTCTCAGATATTTCCTTTGATCGCAGCAAACTCTTCAAGACCATCATTGATAACTATGAAGTCCTACGAGACGAACTACTGCCCTATTTGATGTTTCTCGATACGCGTAAAGCCTGGCAACAAAATCCCATCGGGCAAGAACCCAAACCACCAAAAGTAAATATTCCTGTCTTTTTAACGTTTATCCGTCAGCCCTTTTGCGCTAGCTTTCGTATAGTGGGGCATCCAGGCACCGAACCTTATAAAATAATGGCGATTAATGCCCATCTGCATTTTGGCAACTCTGTCACCGATAGGCGACAAGAATTTGACGCACTTATGGAATGGATTCTGGGTCGTGTGAAAGAAAAAGAAACGGCTTACTATCCCAATTTTGTTCTCATGGGCGATTTAAACTTAGACTTCGACAATCCTGAAACAGATAGAGAAAGAATTTCTAAACACATTAAAGCATTTGACACTGAGGTTAAAGCATCAAAGTCTAACGCGAATGTTTACTTTCCCTTTTTGGATTCTCATCCTATCCGAAACACCTTGTTTAGAACCAATGCACGGCTCCAAGAGACTTTCGATCATATTGGCTTCTTTAACTAGGACGTTCGGCTGCCTCAATACAAACACCGAAAAACAATGGGCTCACAAAAACAAGGCCCGAACTACAGCATGTTCAACTTTGTAGAACTGTTTGATGATGCACTCAATGACAAACCGATTGCCGACTTAACCAAAGCGCAGCGAAAATCTTTCTATCAAAAATTTGAACATGAAGTCAGCGATCATATGCCAATTTGGATCCGGTTACCACTGCCTGAGTAAAACGACATAAATGAGTGAGACATCTGATCTAGCGTGAAATGCTACCATGATCGAAATATATCAGATGTGATGTGATACGAGAGTGGGCGTAAAAGTAGTAAATCCCTAGCTCGGCTGCATGATTTGGCTGCATGGAGAGATTCGGATACCTCCCTTCAGCCAAGCTGCCAGATTAGAATCCGGTTTCTTACGACAAAGACAAACAGGAGAAGCCCACATGGAAAAGACATGGCAAAGAAAACTCAGGAGAGACTAAAAGAAAAGGACTGGCAAGTTGGTACAGTTTCCGATTTCCTAGCGCTTAGTCCAGAAGAAGAGAGGTTAGTCGAGATTAAACTAGCATTTAGCCAATCCCTGAAAGGTCGTAGAAAAGCAAAAATGACGCAGACAGAGCTGGCCAGTAAACTTGGGTCTAGTCAACCTCGTGTGGCACGCGCTGAAAATAGACACGACCGGGTAAATCAGTTGTGCCTAATCCTTATGAGTAAGGGGCTACAAGATGAGTAAGAGGCTACAAGCCTTGATTAATCAACGGATCCTACTGGATTCGAACCAGTGACCGACCGCTTAGAAG
>CALDSK010000309.1 GCA_937911865.1 uncultured Synechococcus sp. | reverse complement strand
TGCCGTCCGAGTGAAGCGATCGCGTTGCAGTGGAAGCACATCAGCGACTTTGTACACTTTGAGCAAGCTGTTACCTTCGGCGAACATGGTCTTGCCTTAAAGAAAGGACTCAAGACGCAGGAGAAGCGACGGTTTCGAATCAATCGACAGCTGTCAGATATTCTTGCTGCGGTCAGAACAGAAGATGCCAAAAAGGACGACTATATATTTCCTAGCCCTGAAGGAAAATTCATAGATTTTAATAATTTCCGCAACCGGGCTTGGAAATCCATCTTAAAAAAAGCAGAGATTCCCTACCGCAAGCTCTATCAAACCCGTCACACATTTGTCACCCTGTGTCTTGAAGCAGGTATTGATGCCAAAGACGTGGCCAGACTGGTTGGCAACAGCCCTGAGGTCATTTACCGACACTACGCGGGCAATAAACGCGATTTGCAGGTGCCTGAGCTATAGAGCGCCTGTTGTCGATCCCTTCCTAAATTTGCTATTACTGGGATAAGTTCTCCTGTACTAACGGCCTGCCAAGCTTCCCAAATTCTCGTAGGAAGATTGGCAATGTTTCATTTCGTTGATAAACACGCCATGGCGAAAGTCACTGGCGTTAGTCCACACACCTTGAAACGTTATCGCTTACAAGGTCATCTCATTGAAGGTATCCACTGGATCAGAATCAATTCCCGTTGTATTCGCTATAACCAGGAACTCACGCAGGACTGGTTTTCGAACCGCCACGATCCGTCTGCTCACTTGCAAGCGATCGAGGTGTATCTGGCTAGTAAAGTAGGGAAGAAAAAAATTAGGCAAGCGAGAGTCGCCTGATTTTCTATTGAACGGATACAGCAACCGTCTGATGCATAACTTGCAGAGGTACTGTTCGACAGGAGATAGCCTGCGGCTAATTTGAGCAGTCACTTTTCAGGAAATTTGTGCAGGCAGAAAACAACAGAATGTTCTTTTCTAGTATCTGCTGCTGAAAGACGTCAGGTAGTCTTGCCCAATCTTGTAGATCAACCAGGACCGGAATGCTGCTTTCCCTAATATCTGACTGGATCTTGACCAGGTTAGAGCAAGGTATTGCAGGGGTTTTGGGGTGGCGTAACACTAAATCTAAATCGCTTCCAGCATGAGCTGTTCCGTTGATGCGACTGCCATATACCAAGACGTCATAGTCACATGCATATGCTTGGAATATGTCTTCAAGATCTTTACGCCATGGCGGCGGTATATCAAGCATCGCGGTTGCTTTCTGAAAAACGCTCACCAAGTATAGAAGAGAGCGTTCGAGCATCTCCAATGAAACTTGGCAGCAGTTTCAACGTGTCTTCGGCAAAGCCTTGACCGTAGTCATGAGCTGTTGAATTCCGATTATCTCGATAAGCACACCATCGTTCAACAGCATCAATATCCATTAAGCCATGCTTACCGGCATGACGTAGCAAGTCCTTGTAGAAGAGCTGATCGATATTGCGAGGGCTACCACCATAGGATTTGAGAGCACGACGGAGAAGTTTACCGGAAGTCTCAAGGGTTAGCTCGAATCCTTTCACAACCGCATTTCGAAATACTTCGTACTGAATGCTGTCCGTAGGAGTTGCTTGCAATAAATTCAACGAAGATTCCAGAGTGTTGATACAGCGATCAAGATGATTTGTGTTGATGATCATATACATTCTTTCTAGCCATACGAAAATATAGCCACCAAAAATTTAAGCCCTCTCGTCGATATGCTCTTCAAAAAGGGCCTCTATTTCAATAAGTAAGCTTTCAATGCGTTCAACCTTATTTTGATCCTGCCAAACATTTGATTTGGCAGCTATTTTTCGCGCAATTGCTAACCGACTTAGAATACTTCGTGTTACAGATGTTTGCGTAATCCTTTTTTCAGCGCGAGCCTCCTTAACTCTTTGTTGAATTTCACGAATTGGCCAATCATTATCAAGCGTTTGTCTCAGCAGCTCTTTTCTCTTGAAATCATCTTTGATCTTATTTATTTCAATTGCTTTTGTATAACTAAGTCTTCCACTAAGGTGGGCTTCTCGCAAATCTTCAGGCAACTTTAGAAGCAATAAATTCCTGCTTCTAAATGCTTCTATGGACATCCCTAGGTTATCAAGAATAGAGCAAATCTTTCCAAGGCTACTGTCCGGTGCAACGTTGTTCCGCGTGAGTCTGTCTGGGTGACCTTCTGTACGAATAATAGTGATTGCCTCATCACGACTTAGCTTTAATTTAAGACTGATGAAATCAAGAACACCTTCCGTTTCTTCAAGCTTACTGAGGTCTTCACGCACTAGATTTTCAACCAGAGAGAATTCTAGTGCCTGCTCATCACTATAATTGGCAATAATACAAGCTATCTCTTCAATGCCCGCTGCTTTGGCAGCCCGATATCTGCGTTCTCCGGCAATAATTTCATAATCTCCCTGCTCAAGAGGTCGGACGTTTACACTGCCCTTAAATCCATGTTGTTGAAAGGATGCAGCTAACTCTGATATTTTTTGAGGATCAAAAAAACGACGGGGTTGCCATTTTGCTGGAGTAAGTTTATTGAGCGAAATCCATTTGATCTGTGTACCATTTAATTCTGAGTCTTGATCAGAATCAAGGAAACTATCAAGAACATCCATATTTAGAGGAGAAAAATCTGAGTTCTTATTTTTTGTTCTCATGACATCATTTCCAATTCATTAGCAACCTTATCAAGGGCATCAACAGCATCAAGTTTTGGGGAATAAAGAGAAATTGGCACATGAGCTTCTGAAGCATTCGCTATATCAGTTCTGCGCGGAATATACGGAAAGAGAACAGCTTTTGAGAAACTACGATGAGTTTTAACTCGATCGTAAATAGTATGAATTGTTCTCAAAGCTCGTTTTCCTTGCATCGTCTCAGTAAACATGGTGGGAATAATGCCAGAAATTATTAAATCAGGATTAGCCTTAGAAAGCATCTCAGAAATTGTTCTTAGGAGAAGCATTGTCCCTTCAACCGCTTTGTATTCTGCCTGAATAGGAATAATCAGGTCAGTCGCGGCAACAAGGCAAATAATACTTAAAATACCAAGACTGGGTGGACAATCAAGAAAGATATAATCGTAGTCACTGAGAACCGGCTTCAAGGCGTTCTTTAAGCGATCTTCCCTTCTAATTGCTGTAATTAGCTTCATTTCTGCCGTGCTAAGAAGAATATTCGATGGCACTAAATCCATGCCATATAAATTCTGACGAATGGGTAATGGATTTTCGTCAATGACTGCCGTGTAAATGGTTTCTGAAATATCTAGCGAAAAAGACTTTATCCCCATAAAAGATGTCAGGGAGTTTTGAGGATCCATGTCTACAAGCAAAACTCTCTTGCCGCGTTTTGCAAGCTCATAGCCAATATTCATAGTGAGCGTCGTTTTACCAACTCCGCCCGACTGATTAAAGAGGGCGATTATTTTGCTCACCAGATGACCACTCAGGAATTAACGTCTATTTAACGTAGATAGACATGTAAGGAAATATGTCAGACTTGCAACATATTTGTTGGCTCTCTGAAAGATAAAAATCACTTTCTCATGGATTGAAATCTAGCTTGTTGTTAAACATGAAAAATGCATAGATACTTAAATATTGCTCTGGACACAGATCTGCAAGAAAAGCTCGAAAAAGTAAGAGATTCAAGCCTTCGTGATATCGCTCTTCGAAATCTCAGCGAAATACAAGCACAGCGCAATGAAGACAAGAAAAGATTTGAGTCTTTGACGCCAATTGCACGGCGCAGAAATTCAATTCGTAACACCATCGAAAAGAAGGTGGTTAAAGATGATGAGCGCTATCATGTCCATAGTGTGTTGGCGATGTGCGGCTTACCTTATCGAAAACCCGCTGCTGGAATGAATACATATCACAGGGAATATGGGAAGAACTCACTTATTGTTCAGTCCGGTTTTTTGAAAGACCCAATTACAGGTTTAATCCGAGAGCAAGGTTTACCTTATGGCCCAAAAGCACGTTTGCTCATGCTCCATATCTGTACATTAGCTGTAAGGCAGAAGAGTCGAGAAATTGAATTGGCGGATAGTCTTTCTGGTCTAATTCGAGACCTTGGTTTTTCCGTAACTGGAGGAGAAAAAGGCACAATTGGGTTGTTTAAGGAGCAGCTTAAACGTCTTGCTGCTGCTCGAATGTTAATAGGATTATGGAATGGAGATCATTCACGAACTATCAACACACAACCCATAAAGTCGTTTGATATATGGGTGTCTTCTGATCCAGATCAACCAACACTATGGTCGAATAGTCTTACGCTTGACTATGATTTTTATGAGTCTCTAAAACAACATGCATTACCCGTTGATATCCGAGCAGTTAGTGCTTTCACTAACTCAGCTAAACAAATTGATTTATTTCTTTGGCTCGCTTACCGCCTGAATAAATTACATAAACCTTACATCTTTTCATGGCAGCTTCTACTTGAGCAGTTTGGAACGGATGTCAAAGCAAAACGTAACTTTCGAAAGGCTTTCAAAGACGATTTAAGTGCGATTTTAGAGGTTTTTCCGAAGTTGACAGCCAAGCTAACCGAAGATGGCCTTAAACTCTATCCGGTTGAGCCCGAAAAGTTATTCGTTCTCCCTCATTACCGAAGAAGTTGAGTAATTAATCACCTGACTCGAAATCATTATCACGCATACTTGGATGCAGGTGATGCAAATATATCGCGCATACTTGGATGCGCTTCTACTATTCAATGAATTGTTTTATTTCAATGCTTTACAAATTCACCTACGCATACTTGGATGCATCTTTACGCATACTTGGATGCACTTCCAAGCTGTATCTACGCATACTTGGATGCACCCTTACGCATACTTGGATGCACTCCTACGCATACTTGGATGCACTAAATTCTCTAAAAGCAAGGCATACTGTGGCTTTCAAGAGTCTACTTATAATTATACTTATAACTTACTTATATTAATAACTTATAACTTACTTATGTAAGGCCTGCTTTATCCAAAAAGTTGATTTTTATTAAAGGTACTTACTGATATCAAAAAAGACCGTTTTTTGATATTCCAGAGTCTGCTATCTAAGCCTAATACTTTGGGTGAAAATCATTATTTCCTAGTGCAGCTTAGTGCGAATTGCTCGATTAGAAATACATAGCTGAGCCAATCATTCTCCATTCTAGATGTTTGAAGGGTCTACCCGTATCTTTCCAATATCCCTGGATGGCACGAGGTTTAGTTTTAAGTGCGTATGAGCCTTCTTCATAACCAACCATAGCCAAATTTTATTTGACGCTATCCAGAGTCGATCCTGATGCCTTTCTGCATTTCAGGCAGCGGCACAGCATTTTCTACAGCCCCTCTTTTGGCGACAAGCCTTAGTTCGCAAGGGTTTTATCGAATGTCGAACCGGGAAAGCTGGCTGGGTTTGACTACGGACTTCTCCTGACATGGCCAGCGGATGACCATCACATGGGCTTTATGACCCGGTATGGAGTCCTGGCACAAGTCAAATGACGGTTTCCGAGCATAGCTCAGACCCTCCGTAATTTGCAGCCGCTTGCGGCACTTGCCCCAGGCTACCTGCCGGGCATGGCCAAGCCATGATGGTCAACCACAAACAAGGAGAATCCCCTATGACAAACAATCTCGTTACCCTCACCGGCAATCTCGGCCAGACCCCGGAAACCTTTACCGCCGACAAAGGTGAATTCACTCGGCTCTCGCTCGCCACCACCGACCGCTACAAGGATGAGGCATCTGATACCTGGAAGGACAAGGCCGCAGTTTGGCACACAGTCATCGCCTTCAGCTCCAGTGTTCAAGGCTATGCTCGCAGCTTCCGCAAGGGCGACCGTGTCAAAATCACTGGCAGCTTGTCTTACCGTAAAACGGAACTGGTTATTGATGGACAGAAGCGTTTCTTTACTGAAGCCAGCGTCATCGCCAGCCGCATTGAAGACGCCCGTTTACCCAAAATGGGGGCGTGAGCCCCCTCCCCTTCACCCAATAAATGAAAGGACTTGCCATGACATCCACCAACATTATCTCCTGCCACAAAGAGATCTTTGAAGCTTTAAAGAGCGGTGATTACAGCAACTTTGCCCTGTTCTCTTGCTTCGTGAATAACGAACCCGCCTCAGCGATTGTGTCCATCAATCGTGACGGTGAAGATTACCTGGTCAAACCACTGTTTGTCAGTGTCACCGAATCCATGGAACTCACCGATCACAATGGAATGCTACCGGGGGCTTAGTGCCTCTCCTCTTTTGCAAACTATTGCAGGATAAATTCCCTCAGCTCACAGCCTTCGAGAAGGGTGATATTTTCCAAATTTTCCTCGAAAAAATATCCCATGTCACAAGTGCTGCCGGTATGCATAAAGACGCCACCGATCGCCTCCTTATCACGCGAGACAGCCTCCGAGAATTTCAGCAAATGCTCAGGGTCAATATCCCCGCTGTAACGCTTGGCCTGAATTAGGAATTTTCCACCCTCACCATCGAAAAAAGTGCCATCAATACCACCATCATGGGTATAGCAACTCCGAATCACCTTCCAACCACAATCGCTGCAACAATGCAGTAACAATTCTTCATATACGAATGGGCAGATCTGCCGCAGAGTTCCTTGCAGATATCGGGTTTGCTGGGAAGGGGATAGTTCACGACATTCGTGGCGCAAACGCTGCAGAATCGTCCTTGCGTCGCGCATGGCTCCTTTTTGTCGAGGCACCTGAAATACCCTGCCTTCTTTGGGACGTTTGAGGCGTTTGGGACGATAGTTTTTGACCCAATCCGGTATTGGCGGAGTTTCCTGTTCGCCAGCCAGGGGATAGCACAAGAGCAATTCAGGAGACCAGGCAGGAACCGTCATGACAAAATCGGTTATGCCAAGACCCGGTGTGCGATCGCAAGCTAATTACACCTTCCCCTGCACTCTTTCTGGCTGATGTTGCAATTGTGCTAGAGGTTGAATTCCCCGATCAGATCCTCTTCCCGGCGTTCAGGAAGCAGCTTACGCTTCTGACCATCCGAAGGATTGGGAGGTGTTTGAGGTGAGTGATCATTCATTTGTTTGGCCACACTCGCCGAGACCAGCGAGGGCGGCAGCGAAGTGGTCTGCAGCCGCTTGACTGTCGGTTGAATAGTTGACTTTGGTTGATTTTCCTGGGTTCTGTCTTTTTTACGGCGGTTCTTTGTCCGTTTTTCGGGCAGCTCCGGAAGGTCGAAAGCCCTGCGATCGATATTTTTGGTGAGCGTCTTATCGAGGATTTGCAGCAGCTCCTCGTAGGTTTGACAAGGGGTCTGTCCTTCCATCAGCGTTTTGAGCAAAAATCCTCCAGCAATGAATTTCCTGCGGTTGTCTTTACGGCGTTTCTCAGTCGCGAGGAGCTTCTCGATCTGCTTCGCCTTTTTCTGGGAAACTGCCACTTTTTCCAGATGTTTTTTGCGCTGGCGCAAAAGCATCTCTTCACGTGAAGCCATTCGCAAAATCCTCCTGGTACACTTGAACTAATTGTAGGTCGTGCGTCTGCAATTTGCCCAATTCAGTACTTGCGTTTTTGCATTTCGTCGATTAGGCATTCCTGCAACACCTGTATCTTCCCTGCCGCCGTTGCCACTTTTTGAAGCTGATAGAGCGAAAAAAACTTGGTCTGGCAACGGCAAAGGCGCACCCTATACATTCTTCGAATGTGTGTACGGCAAGGGAGCACCCTTGCATCCCCGGATTTTCGTTTTTCAAAAAAACAAAAATGGCGATTTTTCATTGCGACGTTAAGGTCATTGCCAGAAGCAATTCCGCGAGTACGATTACCGCGAAAGCGGCGTATCGTTCTGGTGAAAAAATCTATGACCCGACAATCAATGAAACGTATGACTACACTCGCAAACGCAATATTTTTGGCAGTGAAATTCTTGCCCCTGACACTGCGCCGGAGTGGGTCTACAACCGTTCAGAATTGTGGGTAGCCATTGAGCGCAAGGAAGATGCTAGCACCCGCCGTGATACGGCTCAGCTAGCCCGAGAGTTGATTCTGGCGCTACCTATTGAGCTTGAGCATAGTCAGAAGCAAGCTCTGGTTCGGGACTACGTTCAGACGCATTTTGTGGACAAAGGCATGATTGCCGATATTGCCTATCACGACTTTGACAGCCATAATCCGCATACGCATGTGCTGCTCACTATGCGAGATATTGCACCGGAAGGGTTTGGAAAAAAGAACCGCACATGGAATCAGCGCGAACTGGTTAAACAGTGGCGGGAAGAATGGGCAAATCACGTCAACCGTACTCTTGAATGCGAAGGACACCATGCTCGAATTGATCATCGCTCTCTGCAAGAACGCGGCATTGACCGCGAACCGCAGATTCATCTCGGGCCAGTCGTTATTGAGATGGAGCGCAAAGGTATTCGTACCGAGATGGGTGATACTTATCGCGCGATCGCCATAGCGAATGACAACCGTGAAAAAGCGCGTCAGGCCGATGCTGAAAGTCTTTCCCGGCATATCCTAGCTGAAGATTCTGACGAACTATCTCATGCGTCTCTCCTGGCCGAAGACGCACCAGGTGAGGAGACAGAGCCCCGCACCCTGGAAACGGAACAGGAGGTAGAAGCCGCTCACCATCAAAGTGATCGTTCATTCACCGGTAAAAAGCCAGGTAAATCGGCTCGTTCACAAGATGAGCAAACGCCCACTCACGAAAAAAAGAGTACCGATCAGATTGATGAACGGATGCTCATCCAACAATGGCAGCAATATCATGATCAACAATCGGAACGACGTAAGCCTCAGGAGTCCTCTCTATGGGAAGAGGCAGCATCCTGGGGCATCAATGAAGTAACTTTGACGGTGCTGCGCACCTGGTCAGGCGAACAGGCCAAAGTTGAACGAGATCGCCGTATCAATATCGCCATGAAGGCGACAGAGACTGCAGGACAGGAAAGAGAGGACTCAGCCCTGTCCTGCTATCGCCTGGGTCTGGGGCAGCGTCTGAAACTCAAGGGCAAAACTGCCTATAAATTGGCTGATCGATGGTTGGCGGAACGGCTGGCCAAGCGCGGCTACTCGCGCTCGCAGATTCGGCGTGTTTTGGCCGAAGCCAGTCCCGATGTCCTGGATCGGCAACCCCGACAGCGGCTGACGTATGTCCGGCGATTGGTTGACATGGTCATGGGACGACATGAGCAGAACCAGCGACGAGAGAAGCAACAGGCAGCAGAGCAAGAGTGTAAGCGACACCAGAAACTTAATGGGCGGCAGGGCAGGGGAGTCCCGCAGCCATCGCAGGGTAGGACAGTGACAAAAGCCGTGGTGACACCGACACCGCAGTCGGTCAACAAGGATATCGCCCGCTTGCGTCAGCAGCAGATTAAACGAGCACAGTTAGCCCTCAACTCTCCCGACTTCGAAGGCTATCAAGGCACCGCCATTCGGGAATACCGCAAGGAGCTGGCTCGAAAGATCCTGGTACACGGCATTGAGATGACCGAAGGTCAGCTAGGCATCGAGACTGATCGCGACATTGCCATTCGCCTTTATGGCGCAGGGTTCAGCAAGCGCGACATCCATCAGGCGCTTGAGCAGGCCTCTCCGCAATATGTGGGTCTAACCGAAGAGGGCAGGGGACACTATCGCCGTCAGCATATCGACATCGCTCTTAATCACCCCAAAGTTAAGCAAGGGCAACAAGAGATGTGGCAATGGCGCAGAGACAAGGGCTACGGCTATGAGCGGAGGTTGAAGAAATTGGGATTGGCGACAGAAGTGAATAGGGAGAAATCGCAGGTGGAGCCGAAGCAGAAATCGCGAGAGCAATCCAGAGATTGGGAGCGTGAGCGATAGCAACAGGACTCCATAGCTCGTCAACAGAAGATCTGGCAGTTATGTAGGAAGAAAGGTTATGGTCATCAGCAGTTAATGAATTGGGTCTGGCGATTTATTGTTCGCTAGAAAAAACAAAGAACCTGATTTAGAAATGAATCGGTGATGCTGAAAAAATCCAAAAGTAAACCGAAGAACAGAAGGCTAGCCATAAACTTATGCTGTAGTTTTACTGCAATATTTGGCTATGAAATACCCGGAGATTAGATTTGGTTCTGGAGTTGCAGCACTTTTGATAGTTGCTTCATTGACACCCAAAGCATATGCTCTACTAGGTGAGCCAATAAAAACAATAGACAATTGTTTGCGTTGCACAACCAGCCGTATTTGCACTCATGCCTAAAAATTATGGCTTTCAAGTGTTAGATCTTCGTTAGTGGAAGTTTCTGAGAAATCATTATCGAGATGGCGGCTCCTGTTTTACATATCTCTGCTCTTTTTTAGAGCTACTTACAATGTTTCAAAACAAGCAATTTCATTGTGGTTTTCTTGGTCTCATCTACATAGTTCATTGGATGCCAACTTTGGCAATAACTCCTAACTTAGATCTACTAACTGAAAATAGCAGAAAAATACCTTCTGGTTCAGGAAACACTAATCATGAAAGAAGCTTAAAAAGTATCGATGAAGGTCGACTCGAGATATCAAAAGGTGAGTATACTGCAACTCTTACTTGGGATCCGTCAGAGCTATCTTGTATTGGAGGGAATCATAACGCAGAGTATAAACTTAAAATTATTGGACCTAGACCATTCGAGGAAACTCAAACAGGACTTGGATGGTCTTTAGCTCCTCATAAAATAGGCTGTTACATTGAAACATTTGACTTTTACTATCTTGAAGAGGATAGAACACGTCCGGAAATTGTAATCACTGGTCATGGTGGCGGAAGCGGTGATATCTATGCATTAACGATTATTGATCTAGACCTTTCTTCACGGTGGGAAAATACTCTCCAGTGGACGTCAGCATGGTACTCAGGTGGATCAAGAATCGAAATCGATGATTATAACCGTGATGAGATCGATGAGATTGCCATCCCGAATCAAAGTTTTTGGAATGCATTAAGTGACTTTACCTCTAATGCTTCCCTGACTGCCCCTCAAACCGTATTGAATTTTTCAAGAGTCGATGAAAATATCGTTGGTATTCCTTTTTTCCCATTAGGCTATCCTGACTTACTACATCGAGATGTTAATTGGCATTGGCAAAGAATAGAAGAAAACTATCAGGCAGGAATAACCAATGTTCAGTTTTATTTTCCATCAATGGCATCATATCTTGCCAGCAATATTATATTAGGAACTGGTGAATCTCTAGAAGTCCCTAACGACTTTGATTTCTTAACTCAGCGGGAAGATTTGCCGAAAGTAGTCAAAGCTTGGATATCGATGGCAGAAATATATCCAGGCCCAGACAAAATTCGTTTTTTTGCAGCATTAGATGCTTTTGTTCAAGAGCAGAATTATAACTATGACAGTGAGGCTGTAGGGAATTGGCTATTTGAATATGCGGTTGATCAATTCATATATGAAGATCCAAATCTAGCGCTTTCGCTGTGGCAGATATCTGCCTTGTTAGGTTCTGAAGATGCCAATTCAATAATTAATCTGGCCGAAGATCTAATATATTTAGTTCCGACAGCTCGTATAAGCAGCTTGATGAACCGCCTGCCAAGTAGGCTAGCCGAAAAAATAAGGTCTAGAAATAACAGAAGAAATTCCAATCGAAGAGATTCAGAAGATTCAAGTTTTTCACTGAGACCCGGTGAAACAAGATCAGGGCGTGATATTCCAGATGACTATCGAGAAAATGCAACTAATATCAGGCCAGATAGGCAGTCACATATTCTAGATGGAGAGCAGCTTCCGGATGGAACTACTAGTGGTGGACATGGGCCAGGACGAAATACGCCTAATAAGAATAATTTTCCAGATTCTTGGTCTGATGAAGAAACTTTAGATGCAATTCGAAATGTTGTCAGAGATCCTAATTCAAATTGGAGAGGACAAGATAATGGAAGATATCGTATCGACGGAGAATACAATGGTGTACGTATAAGGGTCATATATAATCCGAGTCGGCGATCTATATGGACAGCATTTCCTAGATGAAAAGGAGAAACTCATTGAGCAATAAGGAAAAAATTTTCAGCGAAGTTCAACCTCAGAATTTACAAGGTGGCGTTTATCAAGAAGTTTATGCAGTCATATCTGAACTTCAGTGTTTCCTCAGAGAAGATTCTGTCCAGATGATTCTAGAAGATCTGTTGAATAACGAGATTGAGGACGCCTTTTCAATAATTTGTGGAGCAATAAAACGAGAAAAAATCCTGATTTCTGAATTAATGTACAGCAAGCTTAAAAAAATACATGAAGTTGTACCTAATGAAGACCAAGGACTATTGGAAGGTTTAGAAAAGTTTGTTGGAAAACAAGCTGAGTAAGCGTTTCAAGAGTTTATTAGCTTTTGTGTGTTATAAGACATATAAAGACTGTGTCCTCAGCCCTTAAATAATCGGTCTTGATTCAGACAAATGTAGGGTGGGTTGCAATATCCTTCTATCCAACACTCCTCAAATGTGTGGTTAATCCGGCTCTTTGAGCGGCGGTATCGCGGGACCGAGAATCCACCAAAAGAATGAGGCCTTTTAGCCTTCTTTCCGGCCTCCGTCTGTAAGCGATTTTGGCAGAAGGGTCTGGCAGCATCAAGGCACGCTATCGCTCTCTGACATTGACGCTGCTCGTCCCTTCCGCCTTTTTTGAACCGCGACGGATGGCTCCGAAAGAATAGGCTTCAACCTCAACTCACTTGTGAGCGGCTTTGCAAGAATCCTTCCCATATTTCCTGTGGTGTTGGTGTGCTACGGACTTTGGGTGGAGGAACCATTCCCAGCATTTCCCGCATTTTCTGGAACTTGTCTCGCCGTTCTTTTGCGCCTTTTGGATCAAATGACGGAATACTTTTGCCCTCCTGAAGCATGTGTAGCGCATCCGAGCGCATCGGTCGGTTGCCTAGGTAAGCTTCCTTAGTAAATTGTTTCCGACGGACATCCGTGTTGGAGTAACCATTACGCTCTAGCCATGGCTGATAAGTTCTCACCGAAAGCGTGTAAGTGTAGATAGCACAGGGTTCGTATCCTTCAAACACGTATTGATTAGAAAAAGCATTTTCAGCGGCATATATAGTTCGCGTATGAAGCCAGCAGGAGCTAGAAAACAGCTCAAAACCTTTCGGGTCGATTTTTTCGAAATCAAGTTCACTCTTGTAAGTTGGCCAGTAGGTGGTTTTGTCAAGGGCATCAAATGCCTCATTTAAGGCATCAAGAATGACCATCTTGTAAACGCAGTGCAGTCGGTAAAGTTCTGTCGTAATATGCTCAGGTATAGGGACAACACCCTCAAGCCAACCCTGGATGATCTCAGGTTTTATATCAGCGAAGATCTCCGCATGATTCTTGATTTTGAAGTCTGCAAAAATGTCCTTAAACTGTTGTGGCGTCATGCCTGACTTTACAAAGATTCGACAGACTTTTCAATCAAAATTACCCAAATTCACCAGTCTAGCTCCGGTTCCATGCCTCGTTCAGGATTAAGAGAAGGTCGATCAGGGCAAATGGCTTTGATTTCATCTTGTTGTAGGGGAAGATCAGGGGCTTCAATCAACAGCTTTTGCAAACAATCAAAGCGTTTAATGGATTGAGGAATATTATTTTTGCTCCGCCATTCATCGAAATCTTTTTTCAACAAAACGGTAGCCGGATCGCTAAATACTGGCTCTATCTCTTCCGAGACATAGAGAGATTTGCTGGCAGAGTCCTGTTCCGCAACAGCAGGACTCGCCTTAATAATTGCTTGTTTAATATCTTTGTCAACGTGGCCAGCAATGGACATCTGGGCAGCAATTTTTTGGTCAGCAGTATACTCGTTTTCCTTGCACTCCTTCTGATTGAAACTCAGGTTTTGCCGCCCATGGGCGCGTATGTGTTCTCCCAGTTGTCTTGCGTATTCATTACCTGCATCGAGAGGCTCCCCTGGAAAACGGTGATTGTAGAGATCGCTATACTCAGCGATAAACAGTGCCTCATCTCTGGCATTGCTCTGGGGAAGGTTTTCAGTAGACAGTGTTGTAAAGAAAGCCTGTATCTCGCTGACAGTGTCACTTCCCCGTCCCTGATCACGGACATGAGAGGTCTCTAAGAGCTTTGACATCTCTAGGGCAGGCGTCACAACCCTTTCAACATAAGTGTCTCTTTCTTTTTCAGGGAGATTTGCCGTTGATGGACTGGCTGACGCGATCGCATCACGAGCTGCCTGATAATCAATGTGCCTATTCAAAACCATCTCTGCAAACACTCTCTGATCGTTCAGCAGTGCTGAATGCGCATCCTGAGAACGATCCATTGTTTCGCGCCCTTCATGCTGGGCAATGCGGTTCATGGTGTTCCGGTAAACAGCCTTCACATCATGGGAGTTTTGAGGCGACTCTATTTGTTCATAAATGGCAATGAGACGAGCTTCTTGCTCTTCGGTATTGCCACGCTCGGCCAAAGTCTTGAGAAAGTCATCCTTTGGCAGGATTTGTTTTGGGGTAGGGGGCCTAAAATCCTCCTTCTCAAAGCAATTGCGTCTCCGAGTTCGCGTCCTTGACGCCGTTTCATTTTGGGTGCGTTGCAAATTTCCATAAGCTTTGTTTGGCAGAGGTCTTGCCTGTGAAGAGGCAGGGTGTTGCGCCTCTTCTTTTTGGGGGACTTGTTGTTTTTCAATCTGAGGTTTTTGCTGTTTAGCTTGAAGTTGTGCGAATCTTTTTTGAGAATGCTCCTCCAGTTTTTCCAATAAGTAGAAGGTTTTGATCCAGGGGTGAAACTTGGCATTTTGGATAGCTCTCCTGAGGAACAAGCCCGTTCTGAGTGATGTTGATCTGTTGTCATTAACAGCCTTTGCTTGTGTTTCAGGCGCGGGCTTTACGACGGGTCGATTATCATTTGCCGGTTCAGGTTTTTTTGGCGGAGAGATGCTGAAGGAAGGGTTTTGAGGGGCAGACTGAGGGTTGATCATAATGAGCATCCAGGTATGCGTAGAGGGGCAGGGGGGCAGCATGGCTGCCCCGGATGAATGACAAGCAGGCGATTACTACTGACAAAGTGGGTCAGAGGCAGGAAGGATGCCGTCACGGCAGTCCCTTCTGTTCCCCTTGTCAATAAGCCATTCCAGCTGCTGATTTTGCTGGAGTTGCCGGTGATAGACCGGGACTAATCCCAGACCAGTGACAGTCAGAATCAGCAAGGTGAGTAGACTAACGCTCCGGCTCCATCGGGAGGTCGGCGGCGATATCACGGTCGGTGGTGCGCTCTTGGCTGGGCTGAGGGTACTCAAGCTCAGACGTAAGTCGCGCTTCAAGTCCGCGAAGCTGCTCTCCCAGGACTGGGTAGCTGTCTCGGAGGACTCCAATGCTTCGATGAGCTGCTTCAATACACTCTGTAGCTCGTTGACATGCTCGCTCAGTGTCAGTGCGTGTTGGCTGAGAGCCTGTACCGCCTCTGCTTCCAGGGAAAGATTTTCAAGGGTTTTCAGGTTGTGCGTTTTCCATTCCCCTAACTCCTGTAAAAATGAATTGAACAGAAAGCTCCAGGCATTCGGCGTATCATCGATCAGGATTTTGAGCTGTCCAATCGCGACAACGATCAGAAACAAAGGATCTTGTGGATCTAGCTCCATTTGCATCACCAGATCGAGAACACGGGCTCGTTGTTCCGGAGCAAGGTCTTGCAACACCCGATCCAGCAGCGATTGTTGTGGGTCAGGGGAGGAGGTCATTTCTGAGCCTCCTTACTCTTGTTGGGTCGCTTGAACGGCACAATCTCATCAACATACTTGGACTTCTGGGTGAAAAGATTGGCATCCTCAAAGGCGGCATAGGCTTTGCGCAAAAACCCCTTAATGCGCTGCCGGGAGATCGGACCAAGGGCAGGATGCTGTAGTGCTTCCCCGTAGCTCATAGATTGGGCATCCATGAACTCCTTCTCAAAATTTCCAATGAGTTTTGGAAATTCAATTACCGTCAGGTCATAGGCATCAATCAGCTCAATCAGAGCCTCATCTTCAAACTGCTCCCAACGACCGGGCATTGCAAGATTCTTGACCAGGACATACGGGATGTGATCGCCAAACAGATTCAGCGAATGACTCAGTAATTTGCGTGACTCAAAACTGGGAGAAGCCACGTGAAAGATCCGCATCTGCACATCGGTTTCAGTTGCCAGTTCAATTAGATTGTTTTGCTCAATCCAAATATCGAGCGCAGGAAGAACTTGGGCAGGCAGGTTACAGATAACATCCTGCTCCAGAGCAGCATTAAACACAGCGTTCGCGGCATCCTCATGCTGCTGAGCCTCTGACAGGATCGCTAGGCGGACATCACAGACCTTACCAAAACGGCGTTTGACATCGGCGTTACTGCGATCTAGATCAAACGCAATGAATGAGAGATTTTGGTCTAAATGATACTGAAGGATAGTTCCGGCGAGCGTAGATTTTCCTATGCCGCCAACCTCACCACCTATGAGATTCAAAACAGGCATTATGTTTCCTCAATGAAGGGACAAGGGAAGAAGAGGGCTGTCTGTAGACAGCCCGAAAATAATCAGAGGTTAAGCGTCGTCTAAGGAGTCTTCTGCAACGTCAGCATTGTGGGCCGTATTTAAGAAGTCCTTAAAACTTTCGTAAATCTCTTTGAGATTGACTGGCTGATCAGGCAATGGAGTAGACTCGTTCTCGCGATGGTGCAGAAAGTCATTTGTGCTGATCACATGCTCAAGTTTGAGCCGTTTGATGTCGTCGTAATCCCAACCGGGTAAAGGTGGAATGTCCCAGGGGACAAAATTCGGAACCTTTGCCCTCTGCGTCAAATTTTTGCTGATAAACCGTGGAGAGATTTTGCACCAGCTAGCGTAATTACCGATGTAGAATCCCCGCAGTGGAGTCCCACCTCGACCCATCAGCCAGTTCAGCCAGCCCGGTTCCCCTTTGGCAGGTGGCTCAATCCTGCGGAGATCTTCCGGCGGAACCATCGGGACATTGCTTTCCATCCTGTTTGCAGACTGCCCCCGTTTGCTATTGCAGTCTGGAATAAACCGGGTTCCCCGGCCAATCAATCTTGAGCCGTACTCAGCAGTGGTTTCATCATTTAGCCTGAGGAAGCCCTTATGGAAAAATTGCCCCAGGATAGCTTCTGCACCTTGATGTCCGTAAATCCTTTGTAAGCTTGGAAGAGCCTGTAGCGCGATCGCTATACTTACTCCTCGGCTGGAGGCATTGGTGGCGAATGCTTCCCACTCCGGAAGAAATTCAAGCCGGTGCACCTCATCCAGAACCAGAAAGGTGCGCGGCTCTCGAGACAGATGGTTCCCATGCTGATTGAGTAGTGTCAGGCCAGCTGTCGTGATGAACAAGCGATTCAACGCGGTCATCGCTGTCTGGTTTTTCACGTCCCCGCTCAAAATCGTGACGGTATCCTCATGAACCCAGTTGGCAAAGCTGAACTTCTTGAACGGTAGGCTGTATTCCCTGGCAATCTTGCGTTTGTAGTGCCAACTGGAGGCGATAGAAGAAAACTGTGACAAGTACGTCTGGACCGTCACAAGTATGGAATGACTTAACCTCTCACCGTTCAAGGCATAAAGGTATTCTTCCGTGTCCGGATGACTTTTCAGGATGGCCTGCACTCGTTCAATTGAGTTGCAGGCGACCAGAATATCTCTGAAGTCCCAGCTTGTTTTAACAACCGTGGCATAGTACAAAATTATGCCCTGAAGGATGCGTTGCGCGGCATCGATCCAGAAATCATTGGGACCGGGTTGTGGAGGCTTGGCAGGGGTAAGGGCTACCGCCAATGCTCTAGCATCATCGATGTCATGGATGTCGGCATCGATCTCCCAGTAACTGCTCCGCACATCTCGTGGGGCAAGAATATGGTGCGGGCAATCAGGATTCATTCCCAAGACCGTGCTAACCATGCTCTGCATTGGGTCAAATAACAGACAGCGCAGGTCTTTTCGCTTGCCGATAAGGGGAATAAAGGACGCCATAAAAAACTCAAGCGTTATAGACTTCCCAGAAGAAATAGCCCCCATCAGGCAAAAATTTCGAGTGCCCTCAATGAAGGGGAGATCAACCCCCATCCATCGCAAGGTTGGGTCCCCTGGTTTGGTCAGGAAGCGATAAAACCGTTTAACCCATCCGAAAGGACGATGAAACCTCCCGGATTCGCCAACCCACAGGGGTTGATGAGATATTAACCAGTGACGAAAAGAGGCAGCTGCAATTAATGCAAGCAGACAAAGCGCTAACCCATACCAGGGTTTGATCAGCCAGAGCAGGAGGGCGGCAAGCAGAAGCAGGCTGTGACCGGTCAAATAGGGCAGGGGCATGACCTTGCCGTACTTAGCCGTCATCGTAGAGAAAGTGGCGCAGCTCTGATGCAGAATTAGAAACCACAGGCCAGCGATCGGAATAACCAGAAAACCCGGTTCAACATCTGAAAAATGCTGTTCAGTGATGGGAAGTATCAGAATAGCCCACAAGCAGCTCTCACTAGCTAGAGCTGCTTGATACAGCAAATTCCAGAAGGTAAGGCGGCTCAGCCCATGTTGATATTGATCGGACATTTGCGAAATCCTCAGTAATGACAGCTGTCGTAAGACAGACAGCAACAGAAGTAAGTGCGAGGGGATTAGGATGTATTCACTGAGGATGGCTAGCCAATATTTATATTGCCAAATTTGGTAAGCCTCCTCAATGAAAGAATCCATTTGGAAGTCAAGTAAAACTGGGGCAATTAGATGCCCCAGGGCTCAGCCATTTATAGACTTTTCAGATGTTTCGGAAATGGGTCATAACTTAGCCAGATTTTTAAGAAGAGCTGAGATGTTTCATTGAATGGAGGAGGGTTATGCAGATTGTTGGGAAAAGCACTGTTGTAAATACTCACTGCCTCGTGATAGCGATGTAATTCTTGCTCCGCTTCTTTGCCGTAATGGACAAAGCGTGTTTCGAGCCAGCGCAACCTTAAACGTCGCTGGAATTGATTTAACCGAAACACAATAAATGCCCAGGGCTCAAGAGCACCATTTCCGCCATAAATAATGACTGAATCAGTTATGAATGCTAGGCTCATCAAAGCTAAAAGTAGAAGTACATCGTGTACTTGAGGGACTTGCTGTAGCGTCACTTGCTTAGCGAGAAAAGTTGCTACTAAAAGCATAGGAGTCAGAAAAATCAGTAGGAGACTCACTAATCTCCATAACCAGTAGTGCTGCTGCTGCGATCGCTGATCTGCCACCATAATTTGAAACAGCAACATCGCGATAGGAATGACAAAGATGGCTAAATTAGCCTGCCAAGTCTCATTGCCAAAATTTCGTTCAGCAATGAATGCTGTGGGCAAATAAATAAGCAGTAGACTCAAGATGTAAGCTGCAATGACTACCCAAGCTTGTCCAATTTTGCGTACACAAGCCACTACATCTGCATAAGCAAAGTCTGGATTGTTCGCTTGTTCAGCTATGTAAGAGCTTTCTAGCTCCTGGTGATTACTGTATGCATCTATCGCCTCTGCCGCCAATGCATCGAACTTAACTCGGTTAACGGAAGTTTCTTGTTTCAACCGCTCTTTGAGCTGATTTCGATTGTGCATGCGTCGCACAGGATCAGTGTCGTAATGAAAGGTTGGGCTAGGACTCATTTTTGATCTCCTTTTTGATATGTTCAGCAACTAGGTGTTCCAGCGCTGATCCTGTTGACTCAAACTTGTGATGAGGTAGCTTAGTGAAGATGCCGAGACTTGCAGTCCCGTTCACAAGAAGAAGTTGCACTTCGCTTGTGAACGAAGCCGATGTTTGACCGACAGTATCCAAGCCATCAGTAATGAAAACGGCATATTGTGATGGGGGTGAAGACCATGCTGTGGTTGGCTCTGCCAAAAAAAGGTCAGCCCGTTGCACGCTTCCCCAGATATCTGTCGTTTGGCATACCTTTCGGCTTTCCAGTAACTCCACCAGATCAAGGTGGAACGCTTCTAAAATCAACCCAGCAGCTTCTTGATGGCGAGCAAGGTCATCTTCAAAAACTGCTAAAACTTGCTGATTTTCAGCCTGTTTTTCTCGATAGACTCTGAGCTTCTCTTCATAGTCGGTTTGTTGCTCAGCAAGCTTAAAGGGATTGCCTGTAGTAGCTGGTGGAGTAGGAGGAATAGTTTCATTCAAATTATCAAATGGAATCTGAGGCGGTTCCGGGATTCGGGCTCTTAACAAGGGGCGATCGCTGTAGTCACAAATCATAAGGATGGCAAGCTCACCACCAAATTCGAGCAGAAGCTCAAAAAGCGGTTGCAAATCATCAGCCGATGGCCTCTGTATCCGGTTGTTAGGTGCACTGCCTGAAAAATCAACTGCGACAACGATCTTGACTGGTGAGCCATTGGGAAATGAGTCAGGTCCAATCAAGCTTGGGGACGCATGCGGGGTTACAACATTGGGATTACCAGAAAATGTTGCGTCCATGCATGCGCTGGACAGCAAAAGACTGCTGGCAAAAAGCAAGTTGGCCCATGAAGGTCTATATATATTGCGTGTCTTCATTGGATAGGTACCTTGAGGGAAGAAAAGGCACAGCATTCTCTGTCACGAAAACTTGAATGGTTTCGCGAAGCAATTTGTCAGTTGTAAGAATGCTGCGCCTAGGAAAAGCAACGGTCTGCCAAGCACCCATTTATTGACTGCTTGAACTCCCTTTTTATAGAGAGCTGGTTCTCCTGGTTTGTAGAAAATACATTCTTCAACAACTTCTTCAGTCGCTGAAGAAGTTATTTATTGAGTGGAAAGCTGCACCTGTCTTAACAAAGCAATTGCTGTTTCGAGCTTCACTGACGATGGCATATGCTCGATGTGCTCGATCACTTCAATGTAACGAGGGAAATTGATATCAACGAAGGTGTCGATGGATTCAAATGACGAATCAATTAGATAGTGAATGATTGCAACCTGATCAGGAACGGTTTGCGATAGATTTAGAATCTCCAAGTCGACTGTGTTTGAGTTGAGAGGATTTTGTATCATTGCTCTGCATGTAAGAGAACTGAACTGGCACGCCTTGAGTAACTCCTCACGATTCGGACGAGCCATTTGGTAGCAACCTGTCAGATGTTTGTCCTTCGGAATTGCTATTGGTACTAACGTACGCTGAATCAAAAAAGCTGTGAAGACTTAGGAATTGATAGCCAATAGCAAGTAGGTTGAACAAAAGCTTTGGAGCTGAAACGTATCTATCGTTCTACCGGCATTGCATAATTGCAGCATGAATTCAACGGTGGCGACAATGGAATGTCCCGAGTGTCAGCCAATTCATATCCGTAAGAACGGCATTAAGAGAGGTAGTTAAAATCACATCTGCGTCCATTGCGGGCGTCAATTCATTGGCACTATGAACCGCACCATGGCTACAGTGATGAGGCCAAAGCCGACGTCTTAGTTATATACCAGTGGCTTAGGCTTTCGAGCCATCGAGCGAGTCAAAGGCGTACATCATATGACGGTGATTGTTTGGGTGAAGCAGGTGGGCGCATCTTACCGAAGGCATATGCGCCTGAAACGACTCCCGAGGTGGGTGAACTCGACGAGTTGGGGACCTTTGGGAACTTAAAAAGCGGGCGACCCCGCTTCGTTGTGCGGCGCTAGAGAACGCACCAAGACGAATAAGATTTATCTGTGGACGGCGGTTGGCCACTTCAGAGCTGGAAGTTTGGGCTGGGTGCTAGGCGATCATAGCGCCGAAACCTTCCGACCACCTTGGGAACTGGTCGCTACGTGGCAATGCTATCTCTATGTCACCTATGGGTAGTCAGGCTATCACAGTTTTATTCCTGAAGGCGAGCAGATTGTCAGCAAAACCTATATGACTCGCATGGAAGGGAAAATACTCAATTGCGACATTACCTGGCTCGACTCCATAGCAAAAGGCTCTGCTATTCCAAGGCCGTATAAATGCTGACACACTCCATTCGATTGCTACTTCACTACCTCAGTTTGGCGACGTCTCTCTTCCAGCTAGGTTGATACCTTGATTCAGCAACGCCCGTTCTACCTAGGTTGCGAAAGCCAAAAAAAAGCCTTGTCCTGTCATCTTCGCTACACACCGCCTATGCGGTTTTGAGTCAACGTAGTCAAATGAGGCTGGATGAAAATCCTACAACCTAAGGCTTAATTTTCAAAACTTTACAATATTGGCCAGTATGAGTGATCAGCAGAGGGCAAAGCAACTCGAATATTTTCTGTATCATGCCCTGATCGGAATACCCGATCTCAGCGCAGCCTCAAAAATAGTTCTTCTTTTACGGGATCAATTATTGTCTCTGAAAGACCCTGACATTGAAAGCGAGGAGAAACGACAGGAAGATTTATTGAGTAAGGCTCAAACTATCAGGACAAAGGCTAGCAATATTTATGAACAGTGTAAGACTATCAATGGTTTGGTAAAGCTGCTGTCTAGCCTGCAAGATGCTATCGCCAACCCACCAGGACAACTATATTTATCGGGAAACCAAAATGAGACTGCGGAATTTGACCTGAAGTCTATTCCCACTGAAGCCATCCTTCGAGCCTTTCAGATACTGACTCAACTTACGCCACAGGAACGGGAGATCTTGGAACTCCCGGCACACTTTCAACATCCTTTGTTACAAGAGTCAATAATCAATTTGGTGACCCGGCACGAGGATGGGGACGAAGAAATCCTGGATCTATTTAGACAAATTTATAGAGTATCAATTACTCAAAGTGATAAAAAATCGAATGACGTGCCTTTAGAGACCTTGAGACAAGTAGAAGCTTATATTAGTGAGAAGTTTCCAGGAAACGAAGATAGAAAATATATAGACAAAATCCAAACTTCCGTAAATCGTCTACTTCTGCAAGCAGGAACGGGACAGGCACGCTTTCTAAAAGTTGACGATCAAGACCGGTACATTAGGCATTACATCAACCGTCCCTTCCTTGATCGCCTTACTCAAACAGTTCTTGAGAACAACAAACTTAAAGAGAGATTTCCTGTCTATCTCAAAAGAATTTCTATTGAACCAACAGAGCCCTTTCCCTTACCTGCTAGCGAGACTGATCCGCAAAAGTCACCCATGCATAATAGATTACTAGGGTTACAGTATTCTCCAGACGAAAAATTACTAAACGCAGCAATTGATAAAGCCTTTGGTCAGTTGCCTTCGCGCTCTGTCTACAGGGTTACCGGATATTTTTACATTCGGCTAAATAGAGACCACCAGTATTCTGGGTTCTCCAGTTCAGTTCGCTCCCTTATGAGTAGGTCTGTTGAAGATCAGACGAGAGTCGATTTTGCAGTGTCAAGCACTGGAATTGGCGGCACAAACTCTCATATTACTAAGGTAATTAATATAGCGCTATTGAGTGATATCTCTTGTCTAAAGAAGAAATATTTTCCAATAGCTCACGACGTATTCATTGAGCAAGACATTGTAGATAATCGTGTCCCCTCACCTGTCTGGTCCCATAGCTTAGTTCATTTGTGCTGTAATGAAACAGTTGCTCAAGCAATGGAGGCAAGCAAGGAAAATCTCAGGCTACAACTAAAACAAGATGAAAAGAAAAATAGTTATGTCAGTATTTGTCGTTACGAAGATTTCAATTTTCTCGACCCTATAGGAGTTGGGAATTACTACGATTTTGACACTTTGCTTAGCTCTTCACAGTCTTGCTTACATGCTCGTCTTCAAGCGTTAAGCAATGCTTTAGATATTGATCCAGAAGAATACATAAATGATCTGCTATGCCGTATTGAGCAGCAGTTTATTGTTGAGAAAGCCAAAACCTATATTTCTGGCTATCCTTTTTCTTCATTTGCATTAGAGAGTTATCTAAGAAACCAATTATTTGAAAATTATGATAATTTTGACTCAAATTCCTATGTTGTTTGCAATGCGCATTTGATAATAGCAGAAACCTTTCTAGATGAAGGATCCTATCGGAAAGCCTACCCTTACTTAGAATGGGTTCGAAACAAGTATGAGGAAATGTCTGATACAGGAATCAATTGGCTAAATAATTGCCACGAAGCTGACCAAATTCAGGCTTCAGAAAATAACAAGTCGAAGGAAGAAAAATCTAGGGATAGTAGTGAGTTTCAAGTCTTCTCTGGTTCGATTCTTGCTTATTACGAGCTTTGTAAAGCAAAGTACCTCTATACTATTGACTGGCAAGATGAACGGAAGAATAAAAATAATGACTGTTTCTTGAATTTTGATAAAGAAATTACCCACGACGAGATCATTTTTCAAACTTGGAATGCTTTAGATCGAGCAGAGAAACATTTAACTATTCGTATCGCAAAATATCACGTAATAGATGAAGTTTCTCAAGCAGCGTTCTATCCTTACTATCAATTGTTGGCAAAGATCTATTTGCTGCGTGCAAAGTTATTTCTCTGGTTTCCTTCAAGCGTAGCGCCGAGAGGAGCGAGCTCTAAGCCACCAACTCAAAGTGGTGATTCAAAAAAAGACGTTCGCCATGCATGTACGGGACGCTTATTCTACTTAGAGAGATCTCGAGTTTATGCTGCTTGCGATGGTGATAACGAACTGTATGTAATCTGCACGGCTCATCAATGTCTTACTTGGCTAATGTCTCATGTTCTAGTTCAGAATAATTCTTTGGATTTTTCGGGATTCTCAGTAGAGCAAGACAAATTCTTGGTTTGGGCAAAGCAACTGCGTGATCATGCCATCTTGCAATATGCAGAAATTGGTCAGAAATGCTATCACAGCATCAAAGAAAAGAGTGGTCTGTCTAGAAAAATCGAGAATTATCATCGCCAATTCGAAGACTATATGATTGATCCCATACCGGCCATACAAGAAACTGTCGGTGAACCAGGGTATAAGCCACATGAAAAAGAATTGACAGCTGGCATTTTGAATGATGAGAATACGGCAGTTCTGTCTCTAGATATGACGTATTTAGCTGTGCGTCGTAATAATATTGACTCTGATAATCCTAAAAGTACGCAGTCTATCTATCTATTTGGACCAAATGCTTGCTATTTATTTTTTATACGAGGTCTATATCTCTTATGCAGTGATATGAGAGAAGAATTCCAAGAGAATTCAACCGTTCTGTCTTCTTCAGATTGGGAAGAAAAACTTGAAAAATGCTACTATTTATTTACTTATGCTTGGGCAATTTCAGACGATGGTTGCACAATTGAACAAGTGACAGGTAGCGAAGATCGCTGGAAGATTCGGCGGCATGTTAATAAGCAAGATGAAACATTTTTAGAGCCTCATGCTGAGAGTGTCTGGGATTTATATCCTTATCGAGTAACAGAAATTGCTGATCTTGGCAAAGTATTTGCTGCTGTATGTGCGAGCCTACGTCTGTATACTTCCAATGATAAAAATGCTCGTCGTGGTGAAATCGATTGGCTTCTTCAATGGCTCCATAAAAAACCAGGATTTGAACAAGATAATCAACTTAGGACGGTTCTAAAAGGCCAAAATAAGTATAACGGTCACTTATCAGATTTTCTAAGGGAATGCAAGAACATCGTCGAAAACTTCGTAGAAGATAAGCAGAGATATCAAAAAGAAATATCGATAGCAGATTTATCTGCAAGACGTAAGGAACTAGTCTCTAAGATATTTAAATTGACTATCTCAATTTAGGTATTTATGGGAATCTCTTAACGGAGGTTCTTTTGTATCGTGAAGCTATTAGATTTTGGGAAAATTGGACCAAGCTAGAATACGAATATGAAGAAGGCTATTTGGTAACTTTAGCAAGAACATACCCTGATGGATATTTTATTATTCACATTCAGCATCTTGAATCCGGAGAAGTGAAATTCACTACAGACGACTTTACTGGCCCTATATTTGGCTTGGAGAATATGTTCTCAGCATTACAGAATGAATTAAGTACTCTAGGTTTAGAAAAGCTTTCTGTTACGGTCGAAGAAGTTCGAAACAGACTAGAAAACCCACCAGCACAAATTATAGATTTAGGAATGACTGTTGAAGAGTATCTTGATGGTCTTTCAGACGTTAGGAACTAATTCAGCTTGACAAAGAAGGAGTTAAAGCACTGCTTTTTCCTGAGTAGATTGTAGACGGTAGATAGTCGAACGATCTACATTAAAGGTGTTGGCGATTTTAGAGATTGACTCTCCTTCTTTGACTAGTCTCAGGGCTAAAGCTTTTTGTTCTGATGAAAGTTTTTCAGGTCTACCGAATTTGACCCCATGTTCTAAAGCCTGTTTGCGTCCAATACCTGTCCGCTCACGAATTAGGTCACGTTCAAACTCAGCGATGCCAGCAAAAATGGTCATGATCACTTTTCCGGCATGTGATGTGGTGTCAGCCCACGGCTCTCCCAGCGATTGGAACGCGACTTTCTTTTGCCGGAGAGCTTCAACAAGTTCAAGCAAATGATGAGTGGATCGGGCAAGACGATCTAGTTTGCAGACAATCAATGTGTCCCCAGCCCGAAGATGCTCTAGCAATCTTTCTAGTTCGGGACGATCGCGCCTTGCCCCTGATATCTTCTCTTCAAAGATCAGTTCACAGCTCGCTTCTTTGAGCTGGCGGAGTTGCGCATCGAGTGTTTGCTCACTGGTCGAGACGCGGGCGTATCCAATTTTCAATTTTTAGAGCTTTTTAGCTGGGATTTTGATGCAAAAGTTAGTGCATTAGTGTTTTACTTTTGCAGCAAAGATTTGCAACAGGAAAAATGGCAGAATAGCGTTTAGGGGAGGCATGTTGCAAAACTCCTAAATTTTGCATGAAAATCAAATATCCTCTAAAAGAAAAATTTGATTTCTTAATTTTTATTTGCTTTTCTTTGTGAATAAATAGGTGGGCAGAATTAATCAGCATCCCGACAAAGATATCTCAAGGCTTCCAGAGGCTCAGAGTCATATTTAATTACGTGCATATACTTAGGCTCATCTCCTTTAAGCTCGATGAGCCTGGTATTTGGATTGGGTGAAAACAGTGAAATCTCTCCTTACTCTAAGTATTCTTTGATAGGGATCTTTCACGTTTGCTTCGAGGAACTCAGCAAGCTGCTCAACGTGGTAATTATGATGTGGAGGTTTGAACCTCTTTGCATTGCCACAAGTGCAAGTTGTTAATTTAGCTTCTTATCGTACGGTGTGTGATGCCCTATCAGCCGGGCCGGGCGTGGTCGTTATCAAGGGGAAATTTGTGCTCAAACTAGTCAGTCTCTACACAGGGATCGGCGGCTTAGACTTCGGCTTTGAATCGGCAGGCTTTGAAACTGCTTTGGCAGTTGAGAGTGATGCTACAACCTGCGCAACGATTAATCTAAATCGATCGTGGCCCATTATTGACCGAAGCATACATGAGGTGAGTTCTGAAGAACTTATGGAAGCGGCAGGAGTAAAATCTGGTGAAACTGATGTTCTTATAGGTGGGCCGCCATGTCAGCCTTTTTCTAAGTCCTCGTATTGGATCAGTGGTGATTCACTGCGGCTTGATGACCCAAGAGCAGGCGCTTTAGGGGAGTATCTACGAGTCCTGCGAGACCTTCGACCAAAAGCTTTCCTATTAGAGAACGTGTATGGCCTGGCTTATAAAGGCAAAGATGAGGGGCTAAAATTTTTGCTTGCAGGTGTAGAGAAGATTAACCAGGAGAAAGGAACAAACTACGGGGTCAGTTGGCAGGTGCTTAATGCTGCTCAATATGGTGTTCCCCAGAATCGGGAGCGAGTTTTTCTTGTTGGAAGCAGGGAAGGAATTCATTTTAAGTTTCCCGCTCCAACTCATTATGCTCCAGAAGCAGGCTCTTCATCCGCTGAGCCTGCTTCTGAGCCATACTGTACAGCATGGGATGCTATTGGCGATCTTCCCCCTTACCCAGATGAGTCATCCTTAAAGGTAGGAGGAAAATGGGGAGACTTGCTTCCATCAATTCCCGAAGGCCAGAATTACCTCTGGCATACCAATAGAGGTGGAGGCTTCCCCCTCTTCGGCTGGCGTACGCGGTATTGGAGCTTCATGCTTAAACTCAGTAAAGTGCTTCCATCATGGACCATCCAAGCACACCCAGGTTCAGCCGTAGGTCCATTTCATTGGAACAATCGAAAGCTTTCAGTCCAAGAACTTAGTCGGATTCAGACGTTTCCTGATGGCTTGAGATTTGACTGCGGACGAGCAGTAGCGCAAAAGATGCTTGGTAACGCTGTTCCTTCGCTGCTTGCAGAGGTACTCGCGCGTGCAATAAGAGTCCAGCTTCTTCAAGACCCAACTGATCTCGGAGCGCTCTACCTGCTTCCTTCAAAGAAAACGCCGATTCCTCCACCGGAAAAAGTCAAACCGTTGCCAAGTAAATATAAACACATGATTGGAGATCACCCTGATCATCCTGGTGAGCGTAAAGGAGCCAGGAACTGCTGAAAGAAAGGTATCTGTGCCAGCAAGCTTACTAACTTCATAATGTGTCTAATGCGGCATTGCAAACGTAGGTTATAACGGTGGAAGCAAAGCTATGCTTCAGCAGCACGGTCTTCTATGTGCGATAGTCCATCGCTTCCTCTCATTCGCGTAAACGATATTGGCGAGTATATTCGTTATCACTCATGCGATCGACGCTTCAAACTCGCATTTAATAATCGACAGCTCGCAAAAGAATTACCGTTTGCAGAACGTCTCTTTAACTCAATAGACCCTGTACTCCAAGAAGCTGGCAGGATTCGAGAAGATGCTTGGGAGGTGCAGCTTCTCGAATCAGAGCTTGCGCATATCGAGCCATCCGAAGATGAAGAAGGTAGCTACGGCAATCTTGAATGGAACGACTTCGTAGCGCAGCTTGCTACAGTTCCTCTTAATCAAAATGCTTATGGGCGTGAGGTAAGGATTCGCTCCACCTTAGAGGGGTTTCAGGTTGAGGGGCGTATGGATTTTGTCCTTCTCCTTTGGGAAGACGACACCCCAAAACTTCGGATCGTTGAGTGTAAAGCTAGCAGAAAAGATCGGACTTACCACCGCATTCAGGTGGCAGTCTATCGACTTCTTATGCAGGGTCTTCTAGACGCCATACCACTGACTATTGAAAGCTACACTGTTCCAAGTACCGCTATTGATGCCGTAGTTGCTCGTATTGATGAGAGTACGAGTGAAAACCAAGCGATTCTGGGCCTTCCTGCGCTAGATCTTGAAACCGAAAGCGCGGATGCACGTAAATTGCTTACTGCCACGGGTCCCCTGGCAAGGATAGTACAGACGCCTCTTGCTGAATTAAATTATCAGATAGAGCAAAAATGCGACGATTGCGTGTTCAGTGTTCACTGCCTCCCAGAGAGTGCCCGATTGCGTAGCCTACACCTCTTAGGACTGGAACCGAGCACAATACGAGTGCTTGGAGCAAACGAGGTGACGACGATCGATGCTCTTGCAGCACTTGATTTAAGTGGTGAGAGCGCAAGCGCGATTCGCGCTAATGCTACTTTCACTGAGAACCTGGAGTTACTACAAGAAAAGGCAAGAGCCAGACGGCAAACGCTTCCAGGTGGTAATCAGAATCCAGATGAGTACGAAGTTGGTTCCCTAAGAAATGTAGGACATAGCCAACTACCAACCCACGAGATAAACGGACACCATCTCATTCGAGTGTATTTATCAATTGAATATGACTATGTAGAGAACCGTATTGGTGCGTTAGCTGCTCACGTGACCAAAAGTGAAGGTCAGCTCCACACAGGATTCATCACCAGGGAAGATGGTCGAAGGGTACCTAACCCTGAAGTGATTGAACAGGTCTCTCTGGCGGCAGAAGATACCGATGCTCTCTCCCTGGTTGAAGAACGTGCACTTCAAGGTGCAGATGTTATTCGTTTTAAGAGATCGTCTTGGACAGGTAATTATGACCAGGACTGTAGCGCTGAACGAGAACTCATTCAAGACTTCCTCATGGCCTTAGTCGATCAAATTGCTGAGGTTGCCCAGGATGCTGTAGCTCCAATCCATTTTTATATGTGGACGCGGGGCGAAATGAGTAATCTTGTTGAGGGCTGTTCGCGAGCGGGCTCTCACCTTCTCAGTCACTTACGGGAGCTTCTGGGGTGCCGTGAAAGTCTTGATCAGCTCATCTACTCATCCTTGAGCGAGGAAGTGAACCGTCGTTATGCACTGGGATGGACAGGGAAGGGACTTGTAGTTGTGTCAAGCCTTCGGTGGTTTGGCAAACGTTACCATTGGAAGCGGCGCATTGCAGGGCAGGAAGTAAATTTAGACCATGAATTCACCCAGGATATCTTTGATTTCAAGACCACCCTGGATATGAATCCGCACGGTGAATGGGCTCAAGGTGAAGACGAAGAGACTCAAAGGCACCGGTTTGAGATTAGAAGCCGGTTTACTGATTCTCTTTCTGCCCCATATTGGCGAGCTTATTGGCGAACGCTTCCTGCCCCCGCTACGGTTCCAGCAGGCAGCCTAAGAAATGCCCTTAATCGCTATAACAACGCTCGACAGCCCTGTCATCTTGAGGAGTACCTACGGGCTCGAGTTCATGCGCTTCGCTGGATTGAGGAACGCATCGGATTCAAGAATGCTGAAATTGAAAAACCCTTCCTCGAAATCGCAAGCCTGCCTGATTTCAGTTTGCATGTAAACGACACGGCGCAAGCCGCGATAGATTTTCTACGGTTAGATCAGCATATTCACACAGCAAACTGGACTTCTACCCATCTGGTTCCGCCACTTTACCGGATGAGTAGCGGGAAAACGATACCAGTGGTCAATGTGGTAAATACTGATCGAACTCATCTGCAAACCCAAATTGATCTCACTCACTTTGATATAAGCTACGAGGCATTTCAAGCAAACTGCTCTCTTGGCGAAGGCTCATTTGTTCGTCTCACACCCTGTTTTGATGCTCCAACAAGAGGACAAACCGTTGGACAGCTATTTAAGGGTGGATTTACCTGCAAAATTGACGAGCTTGATTGGGATACAAGATTGATTCGTCTAAGTGTTATTCCGTCACCAAGGCAAGACAGATATCGACTTCTTTGCAGGGCAGTTCCTCGTGAAGAATCAACTATTTTCACAAATGCAACGATTGATGAGAGTCCATCTGCTTTTGTAGCACCAAGGGTGGATCATAGACTTCAGCAGGGGCAAGGAAACTATGTTTTTAATTGGTTCCACCCAAATCATGCACAGATACCGCCTCAGTCACCTCTCAATTCTGCGATTTTAGAACAGTATCAAGAAATATTAGAATCACTAGAAATTTCAAACGGCACACTTGATATTTTTCAGATTAGAGCTGCCATTGACGGACTATCGGCCCGAGTGCAACTTATTCAGGGACCGCCTGGGACAGGTAAAACTGCTACTACTGCCGCAGCTACACTTTTGAGAATTCTTGCTCGAAGACAAATACAACAAGTAGGCAATCACAATCGAGGTGAGATTGTGCTGATTGCCGCTAACACCCATACAGCTGTTGATAATTTGCTGTGTCGTATAGATGGCATCCTACAGCGGTTTAGGAATGCAGCAGAGGCAGCAGGTTTCACTATGCCAGCAGTTCGACTCTCGAAAGTACATTCTTCGGCTCTTGAGAATCCTACTGGTGGTTCCATCGAAGACTTCATAGCCAGACCTTGCTTGAAGCGATTCAATCAATTACGCACTGATTCTGTGTTGATAATTGGCGGAACTACTGGAAGCTTGCTGAAAATGGCTCAGGAGCTAAACAGCAAGGCTACGGGATTTAGAGATGTACCACAGGGATTTCAGGCATCTACTTTGATAGTTGATGAGGCAAGCATGATTGTTTTTCCTCATTTCCTTTCACTTGCCACACTGATTGAAGAGGATGGAGAAATCATGTTGGCTGGTGACCATAGACAGCTTGCGCCAATTGTTGCCCACGATTGGGAGCGTGAAGATAGGCCACCGGTAGTGCTCTATCAACCTTATGCAAGTGCTTACGAGGCAGTACTTAATACCCAGCAGAACGGAAATCTTATGAACTCACAAATTACGAGATCGGCCCTAAGCTTTACCTTTAGGCTTCCTCCTCCTATTAGAAATCTGCTGACTCGTATTTACGAACGTGACAATATTCTGCTAGATGGTTCACCGGCTCAGTATCAAACGGGATCATACGATGAGACTGAATCACCTTGGGATGTCATTTTTAATTCTCCAGCCGGTTTATATTTGGTGCTCCATGATGAGATGCAATCCAAGCGAAGTAACGAAACTGAAGCAGCAATTATCCAAGAAATTTTATCTGCCGAACACGAGCTACCAGCGGGCTCGGTCGCAATTGTGACCCCTCATAGAGCTCAGAGGAGTCTACTACGACAAGTTCTTTCAGAGTATTATGAAACCACTGTTGATGTAATCGATACTGTTGAGCGCTTACAAGGTGATGAGCGACCTACAGTAATAGTTTCTGCTACTGCAAGTGATCCCTCAGCAATCAGTAAAAATGTTGAGTTTATCTTGGACCTGAATCGGTCAAACGTCGCGTTCTCTAGAACTCAAGCCCGGTTGATTGTTGTGTGTGCCAGAACTCTTCTCGACTACATCCCTGCTGATTATGAGCACTATGAATCAGCAATGTTATGGAAAGCACTTAGGGAATTGTGTTCTGAAGGAATCATGACTACAACTATCAATGGTCATGAGGTGAATTTGCTTTCCACCCCCCCGCAATTGCTTGATTACTAAATTTAATATCCATCTTTTTCGAAAACAGGATTTCAACAGTGACATTACAAGCTAGCCATCCTAGCCGCAGGAAGTAAAGATGAGTAATCTGAGGATCACTCATCTTTTTTAGATTAATGTTCACTAGGAAGCAATAAAATAGGCTTGTAAGCCTCTTCCATCTCTCCGTATTCCACCCAGATTGTGATCTCCTTCAAGGGGAAATCAGTGAATGGAATGTTTTTTGTAAAAACAACGTTGTCATTGCCGTCTTCACATTCCAGGGTGGCACCCCACTCTTCATCGACCTGCAGATGCCAAACTTGAAAGGGCTCTCTGTGAATCTTCGTCTCAGTTTGAACCGAAACAATCTCCGTCAGTAGCCAGTAACAGTCGGCGTTGTCGGCTAGGTATTTCACGCCGTCGGTGTAATAGGCCAGTGTGGTCTGACCAAAACGGTAGCGATACCAAGTTTCTGTACCTGTAAATTGGGCAAGATTCGCGTGCAATTTTTCAGGACTAAGCAAGGCATGAAGCCTCCTACGAAAGTGCCTGCGCAGGATTGAGACCTCAGCTTTATCCGTCAAGCATTAGCGCTATCAGTCACACAAGAAAATCCTAAGAGTGACCTGTTTGCTAGATGACTTCTATCCAAAACAGATATTGGCGTTTGTGGGCTTCTCTAAAAATCGGCGATGCCAGGTGAGTTTTCAAGAAATATCTTGATTCATGCCCTAAATTCCATAGCATCTGCAGCATGATTGGAGAACTCGGCATCGATGACCTTTCGGCACTACTCATGGTGCTGTTCACCTGCGTCATCACGATCGCCAACCTCCTTCTGTGGTTGACAACGCGGCG
>CALDSK010000308.1 GCA_937911865.1 uncultured Synechococcus sp. | reverse complement strand
GAAAGACAGAAAGAGAATAGCTCGAAGAAGCTATTTGCCTAAAGTTGTTTATGTCGATGATAGCCCCTCTGACAGTCGAACAATGTCTGCTATTGTCACAAAAATAGGCTACCAGTATTTCAACATTCCAGATCCACTTCAAGCATTGCCCAGACTTATAGAACTAAAGCCCAAGCTAATTTTTCTAGACTTAGTTATGCCGATTGCCAACGGATACGAAGTATGCGCTCAGATCCGAAGAGTTACCGCTTTCAAGAAAACACCCGTCATTATCGTTACAAGCAACGATGGTATTGCAGACAGGGTACGTGCCAGAATAGTCGGGGCCTCAGGATTTATGGGAAAACCCATTCAAGAAAAGAAGGTGCAGAAGATATTTAAGAAGCACCTTTCTCACGTCGAAGTAAATAGATAAAGCAACGAAGGCATCTATTTAGTCAACCAGTTTTTCTCCACAGCCTGCCTCCAAGCTAACGATTCATCCACATTGTTCACAATTCGTACACAAATTCATGAAAACTGCTCTAATCGTAGAAGATAGCGTCACCGACAGAAATCTTCTAACTATGTATCTACAAAAAGCCGGAATGACTGTTAAAACAGCTAAAAGTAGCGAGGAAGCCCTTCAGATTATAGAACAAGGGTCCTTAGATTTAGTCTTCTTAGATGTTGTTTTGCCTGGTCAAAGCGGCTTTGAATTCTGTCGCGATCTGAAAACAAACGAACACACTCGAAATATTCCAATAGTTATTTGCTCAACTAAAGATACTGAAGCAGACAAGCTTTGGGGCTCTATGCTCGGGGCAAACGCTTATCTCACCAAGCCCGTCGATCAGCAACAGTTGACCAAAGCCGTTGAACAGCTTATCTCCTAGAAACAGCGCGCAAAAAATTCACCATGCTATCACTTCAAGATAAAACCGATCTTAGCCTGCCAGACGCAGCTAGCACGGCGTCTGACCCGCTGGGACTAACACCCCCAAAAGCAGACAACCGCAGGCGCTTTTTACGGTTCTCGCTCTCTCACGAACACGATGCCCTGCTGCCTCTCGAACACATCATAGAGGTGATGCAGCTGCCAAGAAAAGATATCTTACCAGTCCCAGGTATGCCTAGATGCATCTTAGGCATATGTAGCTGGCAAGGCGAAATCCTCTGGCTGGTCGATCTCAATCACTTAGTTGGTTGCAAATCGTTGTACCAGCAGACACATCTGAGCAAGACATCTAGTGCTGTAGTCGTGCGGCACGACGGAATAACGCTGGGACTAGTTGTCGAGAAAGTTATCGACATCGACCTATTGGATGACTCAACGGTACATATGGATTCTGGCCTGTATCCCTCTAAACTAGAGCCTTTTGCTGTTGGCCATTACCTACAACCCGACGGCATTTTGCTCAGCGTTTCAGCAATCGTCAACGCCTCACAGCTACATGCTCATAGCGAACCTTTATAAGGCGTACTCAGCTAACGCCGACAAAAACAAACCTAAATTCCACTCCTCTTTCTACCACCGATAGATATCAATCATGACTACTACGACTAACGCTTCTCGCAACGGCTCTGATAACTTCGAAGCTTCCGATCCGTCTCTTGAGCAAGACAATTCTCTGCAAGCGGTAAACGGCGATGGAGCAGTGGATATAGTGTTTCTAGCTGAAGATATTGATAGCGAGCAGACAGTCACTAATGCTGATGTTTCTGCCTTGGAATATTCATTAGCAAAGCCTGCCGCTGAGCTGCCGTCGCGTTCAAGCCAGACTTTCGATAAAAGAACAGGTAAGCGAGCCCTTGCTATTGCCAATCAAATGGCAAAGGCCACAGATGTTGAAAATCTGTATCAAATTGCGGTTACTGAAATTCGCAGGCGCTTTCAAGTAGAAAGAGCTTTGATCTATCGATTCCATTCGGAAACTCAAGGTACGGTGATCGCAGAATCGCAGAGTGGCGGTTACAGGCCTATGTTGGGTGAGATATTGCCAGCGATTATTTTCGGGCAAAACGATGCTGAAGGGTACAAACAGCGCTCTTCTGTTGCCATTACTGACACGGCTGAGGCAACTATCACGCCCTACCAAACGCAGCTGTTCAATCAATTTCAAGTGAGGGCAAGCCTCAGCCTGCCAATCTTCTTAGAGAATCAACTTTGGGGGCTGTTAGTAATACAGCAGTGTGAGCAGCCAAGAGAGTGGGACAAAAATGAGATAGGATTTCTCTATCTGGTTGCTAGTGAGATTCAATTAAATCTCCAGCCTTTGAACTTTCAAAAAGAACGACAGCTGCTCACAAGGCTAAGTGATAAGCTCCGCCAGACATTCGACAAAGAAACTATTTTTCGCAGCACAACGCGAGATATCAGAAAGTTCTTAAATATTGATCGCATCGCTATCTGTCAGTTCCGACAAGACTATACACTCAAATTCGTCTTTGAATCAAAAGCATCACATGTGACGCCTATGCTTGACGTTATTTTGACAGACAGTCATCTAAAAGCGCAAGAAGGCGGCATCTTCAAAGAGAATAAGCCATTTGTGGTCCATCACGTTGAACAAGACCCAACGCTTACGCCTTGTCATGCTGAGAACTTAACAGACTATGACATCCAATCTTGTGCCATCGTTGCAATTTATCAAGGGCAGAAACTCTGGGGATTGCTTGGGGCATATCAGCACAGCGGTGCTCGCCATTGGGATAGTAATGAGATCAGGCTACTGACTCAAACTGCTGATCTAGTGGGGGTTAGTCTCCATCAGTCAGAAATGATGGCAGAAATGACCAGAGCTGCTGAAAACCAGGAAGCTCTACCTGAGATTATCAACAAAATTAGCAATACTGCATACACTGAAAAAATTTATCAGACCGCTGTAGAAGAAGTTCGTCAGCTTCTGAATGTAGAGCATGCCTGTATCTATAAGTTTCGCCCAGACTATTTTGGTGATTTTGTCTATGAATCTCAAGTGGGCGGCTGGCCCAATATGGTAGGCAGTGCCTGGGAAGATACCTACGTTCAAAAGCACCAGGGCGGGCGGTTCCAGAACACTGAGCAACCTTTTCTTGCTGATGACGTTTATACAGCCGGTCTTAGCGAGTGCCATATTCAAACCCTAGAGCACTTTGGCGTTAAGTCCTTCCTAATTGTTGCGATCCGACAGGGCGGGAAACTTTGGGGATTGTTAAGTACTTTTCAGCATAGCGGGCCTCGGCATTGGTTAGAGAGTGATGTCAAAGTTTTGCAAGATATCAGCCGTCAGATGGAAGTAAGTCTAAGAGGTGCTGATTATATTGCTCAGCTACAGGAACAGTCTGCTCAGATGACAAAAATGGCTCAGCTAGGTCGTTCTGTTTCTGAGATAGTTCCTCAAATTTTGCAGGCAAAAGATACAGAGCATATCTTTCAGCTAACGCAGCGATCGCTGCGGCAGCTCTTAAAATGCAATCAAGTTGCCATCTATCAGTTTAATTCTGATTGGAGCCAAACGCTTATCAGCTCATCACGCTCAAATAGCCAGGATAACCAGGATAACGCTGAGTGGGAACCAACGCTAAAAGCAATTTGGCCCAAAACTGATTTGCAAGAATCTCAAGGAGGGCCCTACCAAAACAACGAAAGTCTAGTAGTTAACAACATCCACACAGCAAACCATTCACCGCTAGAAATTGAGGTACTAGAGGAGTGTAGTGTGGGGGCCTACATAACGGTGCCTATCTTTAAAGAAGGCAAGCTCTGGGGATTGCTTAGCGCCTACCAAAGTAACGAGCCGCGTTCTTGGACAGAGGCTGAAATCAACGCGCTACAGCAAATTGGGCTTCAGTTAGGAACCGCGATGCAGCAAGCCGATTATCTAAAACAGCTCAATCAGACGACTCAAAGAGAGCAGTTACTCAGCAAGATTACCGAACGCCTTCGTCAAACCGCTGATTTGCCAAGCGCTTTAAGGGCTGCCGCAAGAGATATTCGGCAACAGCTACAAGCAGATCGAGTTGGCCTCTATCAATTCGATTTAGAAACCAACTACCGCGTTGGCGAATTCGTTGTAGAAGATGTTGGTGAAGGTGTGCGCTCCGCAATGGAGATGAAGATTCAAGACCACTGCTTTGCAGAGGACCAAGCAGACAACTATCGCGAAGGCCGCTACTGGGTTGTCAATGATGTCCATGCCCTTGATCTGCCCGAATGCTTAATGCAGCTGCTCTCAGAATTACAGGTAAGAGCTAGCTTAGTGGTGCCCTTGCTTAAGGGCGATATATTGTGGGGATTATTTGCTATTCATCAATGCAAAAGTTCTCGTGAATGGCAAGAGTCTGAAGTACAGTTTGCACACCGTATTGGCGCGCAGCTCAACCTTGCTTTGCAGCAAGCCGACTATCTTAGTCAAGTAGAAGAGCAGACTGCGAAGCTCATCGAAACTGCTGACCGCGAGAAGGCGTCTAAAGAGCTGATTCAACAGCAGGTGTTGCAGTTATTACAAGCCGTCGGACCGGCCTTACAGGGCGATCTTACGGTACAGGCACAAGTGACAGAAACAGAGGTAGGCACCGTCGCTAGTGCTTATAACAGCACGCTCAAAAGTCTTCAAAAGATTGTCTTACAAGTACAGGCTGCGGCTAACGAAGTAGGCGAGACCTCTAAGCTTAGTGAAACCTCAGCCATATCAGTAAAAGAGCAAGCTAAACAGCAAGCTAAAGTGCTAGGTCAAGCGCTTGAACGTGTCCAGAAGATGATGGACTCCACTGAGGCTGTTGCACAAGATGCTCAGCAAGTAGAAGCTGCCGCCCAGCAGGCCAATAAAGTTGTGCAGCGTGGAGATATGGCTATGAACAACACGGTAGATGGCATCATGGCTATCCGCTCTACTGTCGCCGAAACCAACCAGCGGATTAAACGTTTGAGTGAATCTTCCCAAAAGGTCTCGAAAATCGTCAGCTTAATTAGTAATTTCACGACACAAACCCAGCTGCTAGCGTTAAACGCTTCTATCGAAGCTACTCGCGCGGGTGAGTATGGACGGGGATTTGTTGTGGTTGCTGATGAGGTCCGCTCGCTGGCCCGTCAGTCAGCAGAAGCTGCTACTGAAATTGAACAGTTTGTTCAAGAAATTCAAGTGGGTACAGCAGAAGTTTCTACTGCGATGGAAACCGGTATTCAGCAGGTGGCTCAAGGTACCGAGCTAGTGGCTGATGCTCGTCAAAACCTCACGGCTATTGTGGAATCTACCGATCAAATCAGCCAGTTGATTGCTGATATTACTCAGACAACACACAAGCAAGCTGATGAATTTAAGGTCGTCACTCAAACCATGACACAAGCGACGAATATCGCTAAGCAGACCTCGACTAGCTCGAACAAGTTAACTCACTCTATTCAGCAGGTGCTAAATACCGCCGAAACGCTTCAAGCTAGCGCTGGTAAATTCAAAGTGGAATAGCACAATAGATAGTCGTTAGAGACAAAGTTATTTTGTCTCTAACGGTAGAGCATACATTAATCTGCATAGACAGCGGTGGCCAGCGTGCTAAATACATGCACGTATTCAGCAGATTGCCATAAATTTGAGTTCTACAGAGTTACATGTTTTAACCTGACTGCCAACTCCTTCTTAGGTTGGAATTATCCTAATGACTACAGACATTTCGGGTTCTGAGCAAACCCATCAATACTTTTTGCAGGAGGCAACCGAACTCCTGCAAACAATGGACGATGAACTGCAAGATCTCAGAGAATCTTTCACCGTCCAAAAAGTTCATAACTTAATGCGTGCGGCTCATACGCTAAAGGGTGCATCCGCTAGCGTTGGGTTAGAGGCTGTTAAAAAAACAACTCATTCGCTAGAAGATGTGTTCAAGGCTCTGTGCTATCAAGATACTGTCATCAGTATAGAGATGGAGAATCTGATATTTCAGAGCTACGACTGTCTGAAACTGTTGATGTCAGCTCAACTGGCGGATGCTCAAGTTGATGAGGCTGATATTCTTGATCGAATGGCAGCCATTGTTACGCGCTTGCAAGCTATGCTAGGCGATCGCTTTGGACAAGGCGGTCATCTACCCACATCTAGCGAGCTTGGATTTGACATGACTCAGTCTATCTTTGAGGTGGGTGTTGCCCAAAGAATAGAAGAGCTGGAAGAGGCTTTAGAAGATCCAGATCCAGAAGAGCTCCTGGATATCTTAGAGACTCAGGCAGAGGTGTTCATCGGACTTGCCGAGTCTCTAGATCTACCCGGATTTGGTGACATTGCTTCAACCGTCCTGACTGCTATCGAGGAAAATCCAGATAAGATATTAGACGTTGGACCTGTTGCTTTAGCTGACTATAAAGTAGCTCAGGCTGCAGTTTTAAAGGGTGATCGAGAGAAAGGCGGTGAACCTTCTCTTGCTTTACAGCAGTTCTGTAGCACTTTAAATCACAGCAGCCAACAGCAATCACCTATATCCACTGACAGCAGTTCTAAAACGCCAGTCTCTCAGCTAGAAGACAGCTTCGTGCGGACAGCTCACAGTACTTCTAGTACAAGCAATAGCGCTCTTGCGCCGGTAGATGATACGAACGAGTCTAACTTGTTTCAACAGGTATGGACGTTCCTTACCCGAACTATCCGCCAAGTAACCACTCGTCAAAAGAAAAACGATGCTGACCATAGTGGACTTAACACGGTATCGCGTTCTTCTCACAGCACTATTGAAGAACCGCTTACAATATCTGAAGCAGCGACTAAACCCGTCGGTGGCCGTGCTGCTCTCGACGATTTTGCGCCAGACGACTCAGACTTACCCGATCTTTCTCTCTTCAACGGGTTGCCGGAGGAAGAAAAACCTGATTGGTCGATAGTGCAGTCCAACCCATTAAAAGAACGAGAATCAACAGAAACAATTCTATCGACACCACCGATAGCAGGCGAGCATTTCTCTCTCCCTGCATCTGAGCCTTCACCAGAAAAACTTGCTTCACCAGCGGCGCAGCCAGCCAAAGTAAATGCGACGACTCGCGATGCCAGCAGAAATACTAATAGCGCATCTATCCGTATGACTGTAGGTAATCTCGATCAGCTCAATCAGTCCATGGGTGAACTGCTGACTCAGCATAATCAGTTGGCATTACACAACGAACAGCTGAGAGAGCTTACAAAAACACTTTTAGATCGAATCTCTCGACAGCGTAATCAGCTAAGCGAATCTCTATCAATTCAATCGGCACATCAGCGGCGACACATCAACTTTCTTCCTAATTCACTTTCTTTATCCCCCTCAGACAGCCCACTCCCGCAGAACTTTCTTACTCACTTCGATACTCTAGAATTAGACCAATATAGCGATATCCAATTGTTAGCCCAGTCTTTTTTAGAAGAAACTTCTCAACAATCAGAGAGCATTGAAGCTATAGAACTGTTTGTTACCCAGTCAGCAAGAGCACTCGCAAAACAAAAGCAGTTACTTACTAGCACTCGTAAGACAATTCTTAGTGCCAGAATGCTGCCGTTAGAAACCATTCTAAAGCGATTTTCTCCTGCGCTGGAGCGACTAAAAGCTCAGCATAAAAAGCAGGTTACTTTGACACTTATCGGTAGTGGTGTGTTAGTAGATAAGGTCATCGTTGATAAGCTCTACGACCCTTTGTTACATCTCGTACGCAATGCTTTTGACCACGGGATTGAACCGCCCAATCAGAGACTAGAGCGCAACAAACCAGCGACAGGGAATATCACGATCAAAGCCAGGCAGCAGGGCCGCCATTTGGTCATTGATGTCAAAGACGACGGTCAAGGATTAAATCTCGAAAGAATTCGTCAAAAAGCGATTGATACTCAATTGATTACGGCTGCTGAGGCAGCTGAGCTGACGCCAGATCAAACCATAGATTTACTGTTTGAAGCGGGTTTCTCTACCGCGAGTGAGATCGACGATCTCTCAGGACGCGGTGTTGGGTTAGATGCGGTTCAAGCTCAAGTGCGATCGCTTAAAGGATGGATTGCAGTCAGTCATGAGCCAGGGATAGGAACATGCTTTAGTCTCCAAATTCCTTCCAGCCTAACGATTGGGAAACTACTACTGTGTCAGGCTCAAGAACGAATATACGCCATGATGGCTGACTCCATTGAGCATATTCTTATGCCTGCGGCAGATCAGGTGCGGGTATGGGAAGGCAATAAAACCCTTACATGGCAGGTTGATGGAGAAGAACGGTTGGTTCCTGTTCACTCTCTAACCAAAGTACTGCAATACACTACACCTATCTACGATCGTCAAGTAGGCGTAGTAGGGCAAGACAATACAGACATATCTCTTCCGCCAGTTATTCTACTTAACCATCAAGACTCGCTTGTCGGAATAGAAGTCGATCAACTCTTAGGTGAGCAAGAACTGGCTATTAACACGCTAGGAGAGTCTGTTGTTCCGCCAGCTTACTTGTACGGCAGCAGCATTTTACCTGATGGTCAGCTGACGCTAGTAGTCGATGGCGCAATGCTAGCCAAAATCGTTATAGAGCAACATTCTAAACAGGCGTCTGAGGCTGGTTTCAAAAACTACTCCGGTATCCAAAGTGAATCTTCTAGGCAGATACAACAAGATGCAGTTTCTCAAAGGGACGCTCCTAGCCTCTTGAACAGGCTAATTTTGACAGTAGACGATTCAATCACAGTACGCAATACGCTAGTAGACGCCCTACAAAAATCCGGATACAAAGTTATTCAGGCCCGAGATGGTGTAGAAGCCCTACAGCAGCTGAGGCAGTATCCTGACGTATCAGCAATTTTATGCGATATCGAAATGCCTAGGATGAATGGCTTCGAATTCCTAAAAGCCCGCCAGCAAACTCCGGAGGTTGCAGCGATTCCAACAATTATGCTGACATCGCGCGAAGGTGCTAAGCATCGACTCCTGACGAAAGAACTCGGTGCAACGGCTTATCTTACAAAACCATATCTCACCCCCCAACTCTTGAAAGCTGTGGCTGACGCTATTGAAAATCAAGAGATTCCAACTAACCAACCTGCTAACACATAGGAAAATCTATATGGATTCCCTCTCTCGCAACTATCTCTTTTTTAGGTTAGAGCAATACTCGATAGCACTTCCTAGTGAGCACGTCCTGAAAATTGTCGCCACACCGCCACCTAGCCAGGGAGGTATGGTCCATATGGGTTTAGTACAGCTACAGCAATACAGTATTCAAATACTGAACGTAGAAAAGCTGCTGGGTTTGCAGAATACCTCCGACAAAGAGAACAATCCGCCTTTCTTAATTGTTATGCGTAGCCATCTAGACGAGGACCTTTGGGGTATTGCAGTTAACGAGCCTCCGGAGCTGATAAATATTTCTGACCGTGCGCTTAGAACAGTCCCTGAAGAAGTCCGCTTGCCTGGGGCTTTGCAGTGGGTTTCTCATGTCGTTTCATGTCTTTCAGACGACAGTCACTCTGAGATATCTAAGACTTTGCTTGTTCTCGATTTGCCAATTCTTTTATCTGCGAGGAGGGCAGATATTGATGCGCGCAACGTTAATCTCTTGTCGGCTGATCCGCTGCTATCAGTAGAACAACCAAACAAGTTGATTGAAAGTGAATATGAAGATGTCTATGTATAGTGGGAACTCTATTGTTGTAAGTTAACACAATAACCCATTAGCACACTAGCCCAAGTTTTGCTGGTAACAACTGATAACAGACGGTTCTTCAAGGAAACAACCACAGACTGATGGCCTCGAATATTTCTGAAAAGGATGCGCAGCGTCCACCAGCAAATGCTGGTAACGAGTTTTATGTGAGAGCGATCGCAGCTTGGATACTCCTACTTGCGCCTAGTTTCTTAATTGCGCTGGTGTCTGGTCATTGGCTATACTGCTTTGCGATCGCGCCAGTAGTCATTTCTCCTTTAACGATTTGGACTTATGATCTCTTACAGTTTCTAAAAAAGCCCGGTAAGCGCTCTATCAAACTATCAATACTAGCAATAGCAGGGTTTGGTCTGGCGCTATCGTTATCAGCCTTAGTGAAGCAAGTCTATGTAGAACCGGCTGCCCCGTCCATAATTTCTTCTAGCGCTGACACCTCAACTACAATCAGCGAATCTATCGATAGTAAAGATCACGAGTTTCAGCCATTACAGCCAGTTGATGCCATGGAGCGGGCAAGCGAACTGGGACAAGCAGCATCGGCAATGGTACAAACACCGCCATACCCACTATCCGTATGGAATATAGCTCAACAAAAATGGGCGCAGGCAATACAACATCTAGAATCCATTCCGTCTGAGGCTGAAGTCTACGAAGAATCTCAGCTGAAACTGGAATCTTATCAGGCCAATCAAAGTGCTATCGTTCAGCGTATCGAAACAGAAAAGAAAGCAGCCAATAACTATGAAAGAGGTATACGCTTCAGTGATGAGTTTACTGTTTTGATTCAGCCGATAACGTATCCTGCGAAAGGAGATTTACCTACGCTAGAGCAAGCCAGTATCAAGTTAGAGACGGCTATCAAAGCATTCCAAGATATTCCTTCGGGGACCGCTGTATCTGAACTAGCGAAAGAAAGCGCTGCTGAGCATAGCAAAAATTATCAGATTCTACAGTCAGTCAGTCAAACACTCAAAAGCTGCAAGTTAGACGCAGCTTTTGACTGTGGCATCAATGAATATACATGGTTGACCCTTCTGAGCAATTCTGGTCAACGGACAAGGCCCGACAGCATTTTAGAAAGGGATTGAAAGAACAACTGGGTATTCTAGGCATGATCAATTCAGTACAACAATATGTATTGTCTTCGGTATTAGATAGAACAACAATACCAGCAATACCATCCCAATAGCAGATAATGCTTGTTCAATGAATACCTCTTCCACACACACTCAGGTACAGCGTTCTCTGGCCGCTATTGTCATTACAGATGCGGTTGGGTTTAGTAAGTGGATGTCACAAGACGAGGACACAGCTTTAAGCATCATCAACAGAGATCTTCAAATCATCAAAGATCTTTGCACTAGCTTCGAAGGAAAAATTCTAAAGACGACCGGAGATGGTGTCTTAATGTACTTCATCAGCGGAGTACAAGCAGCCTCTTGTGCTATAGAAATACAGAGAAAATTTACAGCTTTTACGCAGAATAGCCAAGCCAATGAGCATTTTACTCATCGTATTGGGGTTCACTTGGGCGATATTTTTTTCAATCAAGACGATATGATGGGAACAGGCGTTAATGTTGCGGCCCGCCTAGAGGCAGAAGCGAAACCAGGTGCGGTTTGCATGTCTCAAGTTGTCTACGAAGTGGTTAAATACAGACTGAATCTAGACGCTGTCTATGCGGGTGAGCTATCCCTTAAAAACATAGAGCAAAACGTCTCTGCTTATCACGTATGGCCCTCAAATGTAAAGCACAACAAAAGCCCAGAACAGTTTAGCGAAGCGATTTTCTCTTTAGTTACGCCTCTGAACACAACGCTAAAGGTATTTTCCTCTCATCCCCAAAGCTATCGCATCAAAAAGCTACTTTACGCAGCGCACCGAGGTACATGGGAAAACAATCCAGATACCTTGAAAAGTATTTCACTTAAGCTGTTGGTGGAGTCTTTGACAAGTCAAAATACGAATTTGGTTGAGTGCAAAGACAGCTTGAACGCAATTATCAAAAAGTTGAATCGACCAGAGAACTATAGAAACATTGCTCAAACCATTCTTGAAAATATAAAATATTTTTATGTAGAAAACAGTGATAAATCTCTGACGGGCATAGACAGAGCTTCTGAGTTAAAGACTATTGAAAACGTCTCACAGAGTGTCTCTATTCAGCACAAGCCTCTTCTAAGAAACCCCACAGAGATGAGAAATAGTCTAAACTCAACTATCAAAAAGTTAAACCCATCGTCAGAACACGTACCAGTTTCGGAGGTTATTCAAAATGCTTTGAAAGAATTCCATGCAGAACGTAGTGATGGATCTCGAATTGACATTGCCCATCCTTCCGAGCTGACAAGTATCTTAGAAAAATGCCGATTCGATAGAACAGTCGATTACAGAAAGATTTCGCATCGGCTAGAGGCATCAAAAGACAGCATTCGTATAAAACAGCTGCTCTACTGCGTCTGTTGCGATCAATGGGAAACTCATATTGACCGTATTCAAGCGGTGCCTATGTTATCGCTGATTCAAGGCTTACATCAACAGATCAACAGCATAGAGTTACTAAAAAAGCAGCTACAAAAAATTCTTTCGCGTTTAGAGAGCAGGTCTGATTATATTCCCGTGGCCGATGAAATTTTCAGAGAAAGTCGCGCCCTATATTGTGATTCGTCGCAGTCTTCTTCCGATATAATCTATCTCCGTAGAGAGAATTTTTCAGTTTAGCTGTTGTAGCCATATGCGGATGCATACTCGAAGAGGCCAGCACCTACGTGCAATCGTCAGCGTGCTTAAATCTAGAGCTCAAGCAAAGATCTACTTCGCCATCTCCTCAATCAAGAAATCAACAACAGACTCATAGCGCTCTGTTTTGTCATAGGCCTGCCGCTGCCGCTGTGCCGCATTCCCCTGTGCCAGTATCGTCTTTACCAGCCCAGACACCTCGTTCCAATCACCGGCCTTTTCCAGAGCCGAACGCATACGTCCTAGCAAATTCTCCACCGTTTTTTCAGCCGGCAACGACTGATTTAGATCAAAGTCAATCAGCTCTCCAGACAGCCCATAGCGAGCCGCCTGCCACATCGCCGCCCGCAACAACGAGGGGCGCACCTGCGGATACGCTCTGCCCGCAAAATGATCGTCGTATGCCGTCTGTGCGATCGCCCGGCACAGCCCCGCCAGCATAACCGCCTCATCCACCGTCGCACACACATCCGCCACCCGAAACGCAACCTTCGGATACCGATCCGACAGACGAATATCCCAATAAATCTTCGTCGGCTCGGCTACAATGCCGTAGTCCACAAACTGTTGAATCACCGCATTGTGTTCAGCATAATCTGTAAATATCGGCGGTGGTCCTGCCGAAGGTAACCGCCACCACTGTTCCATTCGATAGCTATCATAGCCCGTATTTTGACCCATCCAAAAAGGCGAATTTGCCGACAGAGCCAGCAAAATAGGCAGATACGTTCGACTGCGGTTCACCACCTGCACAGCCACTTCTTTGTCTTTAATGCCTACATGGATATGGCAGCCATAAATAATCAGCTCACGAATTGCCTGCTTCAGCGTATCGGCCAGCTCGTAATAGCGGGCTTTTGGCGATAGCGTCTGGTCACGCCAGCTAGAAAAAGGATGTGTTCCTGCCGCGACAATTGCACTGCCATTCTCCCTTGCGGCATTGATCACTCGCCTGCGCGCCTCACTCAATTCTTTACGCACATCCGCCAGCGTATGACAAACCCCTGTCGCAATCTCCACCTGGCATAAATGCAGCTCCGGCTGAATAGGATCTTGCCCCTCGCCCGGTGTTGCCTCAACGCGAATAATCGAGCTTGCATTGCTACTCAGCTCCCGGCTTTCCGGGTCTACAACCTGATACTCTTCTTCAACACCTATAGTAAGCGCGTCAGATTGTGACATAAAGTCTCCTAGCAAAGCAGAACGGATTGACCTGCATTCTGCATGACGCTGCCGTGCGCGTAAACTGCCATAAGGGTGAACTTCTACACTGTCCTAAACACTATAAAACTATTCGCTAGCTAAACTTCTTACCCAAATTCCTTACTCAAATTTCTCGCCAGAATTCTTACCAGGGATTTGCCTGCCAAAAAGACTCATGAACAGCCAAAATTTCAGCCTGCACTTCCAGAACCGGGCCGACAACAACAATCTCTTTTTGGCCACGGGCAAACACACTTCGGCAAGGCAAATCCAGCGTCGGATTCTCAGCATGGTTGCCGGTAAGCGCTAGCAGCTGCTTTTCTGAGATGCCGTAGGTAAGCTTGCCAATATTTGCCCAGTACTGAGTCGCGGCGCACATCGCGCAGGGCTCAACTGTGGTGTAGAGCGTACAGTTCCACAGGTAGTCGGCACTATAATTAGTCACTGCCGTACGAATCAAAGTAGATTCGGCATGGTTAACCACATCCACATTGCCCTGAGCAAAAAGAACAGTTTCATCATCTGGTGCTACCAAAATGGCACCAAAAGGATGATGCCCCAAAGACTGTGCTCGAATAGCGATTTCATTGGCCTGCCGAAGGTGGCGAACGGTCAAAGGCGATGCGGACTGAATCATCATTTTCATGTCTGTAGATACAGGTTAAGCAACATAGGGTTAAGTGACATAGAGTTAAGCAACATAGAGACAGTAGCAGCTAGTTCAGTAAATTTAGCTACCGAACCAATATCAGTATTTCGCCTACTTTTAAATTGCCTACTCCTAAACTACAGATAAATCAACAGACAGCCGTCAATACTTTCTATCTATTTCTATCTATTGGGTGGGCGGTTCTCGAATAACAAACCCCAAAGCACCAGGCACACTCTAATGTCCCACCGTTTTGATCGCCGACGATTTCTAGAATACAGCCTGGCTACGGCAGCCAGTAGCGTATTACTGAAGGCCTGTGCCAGTCCCTCTGCCAACGAGACCGCAGCAGAGGAACCCGCTAGCGTCACCGAAAGTGGAGTCAGCACCAGCCTAGCCATTGTTTTACCTGGAACAATTACAGACGGTGGCTGGAACCAGCTAGGCTACGAAGGCGTGAAGCGAGCAGGCGACAACCTGGGCATAGAAGTGGCCTACGTAGAGCAGGTTGATAACGCCGATCAAACCGAGTCCTTAGCAGACTTTGCCCGTCAGGGATTTGCCATTGTAGTCGGTCATGGGGGTCAGTTTGATGCGGCGATTGAGCAGGTGGCAATGGAGTTTCCAGAGACGTATTTCTTAGGCGTAAACGGCGATGTGCTGGGCGATAACTACACCTGCGTACGTACCAACTATAATCAGATGCTTTATCTCAGTGGCATGATTGGCGCGGCCATGAGTACAACAAAAAAGATGGCCTATCTGGCAGGAATGGAGTTTAAGTCTACTCAGCAGCAGGGGGCCGCAATGGATTTAGGGGCCAAGGCTATGGACCCAGAAGTTGAAGTGGTTTCTAGCTTTGTGGGAGATTTTAATGATATTGCCAAAGCGAAAGAATCTGCGCTTGCACTGATTGCCAGCGGCGTAGACGTGATTTTTCACAATTTAGACAACTCTGCACCTGCCGTACTACAGGCCTGTGAAGAGGCAGGAATTTACGCTTTCGGCAACAATATTGACCAGTTTGACTTGGCACCACAGGCAGTGCTAACGAGCGCCATACAAGACATTGGTGGTGCGATCACGCTGGTAGCAGAGCTAGCCGCAACCGGAGAGATAGGGAATCAAAAGTATGTGGTTGGACTAGAAACCCCTGAGCTAGTGAGCTTTGGCACATTCAATGAAGCCGTACCCGCGGACGTTAGAGAAAAAGTCGATGCCATAGCTGCTGATATGGTGGCTGGCAAACTGGTATTTGAAGATGCTGAAGAAGAGGGGAAAGCGTCTGTTAAAGCTGTTACTTCATGAGTGAACTAGAAAGCGGACTGCGCCTAGTAGGTATTACCAAACAATTCGGCCCGTTTATTGCCAATAATTCAATTAGCTTAACGGTTCCTACAGGCTGTATTCACGGCTTACTAGGAGAAAATGGTGCAGGCAAATCAACGCTGATGAACATTCTTTCTGGGCTGTACCAGCCCGACGAAGGAAAGATCTTTTTAGACAAAAAACCGATCGACATCAAGACACCTGCCGATGCCATTAAACATGGGATTGGTATGATTCACCAGCACTTTATGCTGGTACCGCAGCTGACGGTGGTCGAAAATATTGTTTTAGGCAGCGCAGATAGTCTGCGGCTAAATATAAAAGCGCAGGCAAAAGAAATTACTCAGCTGGGTAAAGACTACGGTCTAGAGGTACCACCGCTCGCCAGAGTAGGCGATCTGCCCGTGGGCATTCAACAGCGAGTTGAAATCTTAAAAGTGCTCTACCGGCAGGCGCGTATTCTTATTTTAGATGAGCCAACAGCAGTCTTGACCCCGGCTGAGATTACTGCTTTTTTGCAGGTTTTAAGGCGGCTAGCCGCGCGAGCTTGCACCATTATCTTTATCAGTCACAAGCTAGATGAGGTAATGGCCGTGTGCGATGAAGTTACCGTTTTACGACAGGGTAACGTCGTTGCAACTAGGGCGATCGCACAAACCAACCGGACTGAGCTAGCTAGGCTCATGGTCGATAGAAGCGTAGAAATCAACACCAGACCCATTCCCCAGTCAGCCGGAAAGGTCATCCTCAACCTCAAAAATGTGTGGGCCAACGCAGCGGCCATCTCAGCGCAGTCTAAAACTCATGCCATTCTAGCGCTTAGAGGATTGTCTTTACAGGTGCGAGCAGGCGAGATTGTTGGCATTGCAGGTGTAGATGGAAACGGGCAGCGGGAGCTCGCAGATGCGATCGCCGGGCTCATCCCCATTCAAAAAGGCACCATCGAGATCGGCTCTGAAGCTGCTGCTCAACAGCCCATCGCCTACATTCCCGAAGACCGTCAGCAGCAGGGGCTCATACTGAGTTTTTCCATTGCACACAACCTCATTCTCAAAGCCTTTAGCAAATTGCCCTTTTGTCGGCGATGGATATTACAGCGAGCAGAGATCGCCGCTCACGCCAAAAGCGCTATACAAACCTTCGACATCCGCGCCGCCAGTGCCCAGCTCAAAGCCGGTCAGCTCTCTGGCGGCAATCAGCAGAAGGTCATTTTAGCCCGTGAGCTAGCAGGTGAACCCGGTGTGATTATTGCCATGCAGCCAACCAGAGGACTCGATATTGGAGCAATTGCCGCCGTACAGCAAAGCCTCTTAGCACAGCGATCGCGCGGTGCAGCTATCCTGTACATTTCCACCGAGCTAGAAGACGTCATGGCCATGAGCGATCGCCTAGCCGTCATCTATCGCGGACAGCTAGTAGACATCCTAGAAGCCAGCAGCGCCACTCTTGAACAGGTAGGTGCTTTGATGGTAGGTAGCACCGAAATCAAGGAGAGTCTCGCAACTGCCGAGAAACTTGAGACTGGCGTAAGCCCGGAGGTTAAAGCATTAGAGACTAACAGCTCAGCAACTAAAGGTAAAGGAGAAAGGCTGTGACTATCGCCTACCGCCAAGCCGTCCTAAAGTCCGGGCTCCGCGCGGCGCTATCGCCTTTAATAGCTGTCGCCGCTGCGCTGACAGTCGGCGCGCTCCTCATGTTGTTAGCAGGCGCTAGTCCCATCGCAGCCTACAGCGCGCTCTTTCGCCAAGCGCTCACCACCTACTTTGGCTTCGCCGACACCCTCACCAAAACAACACCCCTGCTTCTCGCTAGCCTGGGCGTGTTGGTCGCTCTCAGAGCAGGACAGTTCAACCTGGGCGCAGAAGGTCAGATCTATATGGGCGGGCTAGGTAGCTTGCTCGTGGGTCTAGCGTTTTCAGACTTGCCCATGGTGATTCATCTACCGCTAGCGCTCTTAGGCGGATTTGCCTTTGGGGCGGCCTGGGGTGCGATCGCAGGCTACCTCAAAGTAGCGCGTGGCCTTAACGAAGTCCTCACCACCCTGCTGCTGAACTACATCGCCCAGTACCTCATCAGCTATCTAGTCAACGGCCCGCTCAAAGCAGCCAACGCACCTAGCCCTTTTTCTGAGCTGGTCGCACCTTCTGCATATCTGCCCACTATCCTGGGAAAGACACAGGCCCACGCCGGGATTTTTCTCGGCATTGCCCTATCGACATTACTCACTCTCGCCTTTGCGATCACCGCATGGGGCTACCGTGTTGATGCCGTGGGGCAAAACCCGGTAGCGGCTCGCTACGCAGGCATCTCAGTCAATCGAACAATCCTTCAAGTTATAGCACTCTCAGGTGGCTTGGCAGGCCTAGCCGGTAGTAGTGAAGTGCTCGGGCTCAAGCGCCGACTGTTCGAAAACTTCTCTCCAGGCTATGGGTTTGACGCATTAGCGATCGCCCTGCTCAGCCGTGGTAATCCTGCGGTGGTCATCCTCACTTCCTTCTTTTTTGGCATGCTTCGCAGCGGTGCCAACGTCATGCAGCGCAGCGCGTCTGTCCCCGTCTCTATTATCTATGCCATTCAAGGACTAACCGTATTGTTTGTCGCCATCAGCCTAGCGCTAGAGCAACAGGTTCAATCCCCAAAGCCAGACAGCTGACTATTGACTTATGTCTTCTATTGATTTCCTCACCGACTTTCTCTCTGCCTGCTTGCGTCTCACAGTGCCACTAGCTTTTGCTGCCATAGGAGGACTTCTCTCGGAGCGATCGGGCGTGTTGAATATTGGACTAGAAGGCCTGATTCTAACAGGCGCTTTTGCGAGTGCGGCGGTGGCCTTCAGCACACAGCAAGTGTGGCTCGCAATTGCGATCGCCTGCTGCGCCGGAGCACTCATGGGCTGGATACATGCCTACCTCTGTGTCAGCCTCAACGTTAATCAGCTCGTCTCGGGGCTAGCGATAAATCTCACAGCGGCAGGGCTCACCACCTACGGTGCAAGGCTGTTGTTCAACACTGGAACAGTCGCCCTACCGCCCCTCTCTTCCCTACCCATTCCAGTCCTACAGCACCTGCCCATTCTCGGCGTCTTCTTCCAACAAGATCTGCTCTTCTACCTGCTGCTGCTACTACTGCCCGCAAGCACATACGGCCTATTTCACACCCAGTGGGGGCTTTCACTGCGAGCCGTCGGCAACGCACCAAAGGCCGCTGATACCGCAGGGGTCTCCGTCGCGCGAATCCGCTATGTCAGCGTCATCCTGTGCGGTGCGCTCTGCGGTCTCGCAGGGGCCTACCTCGCCCTCGTCCATGTTCAATTCTTCGCTGAAAATATGAGTGCTGGCAAAGGCTTTATCGCCCTAGCCGCCCTCATTTTTGGGCGATGGCACCCGGTCACAACCACCCTTGCTTGCTTACTCTTCGGCGCAACAGAAGCCCTGCAGCTCCGCATTCAGGCATTTGGCCTCAACATTCCCTATCAGCTGCTAGCCATGCTGCCCTACATCACAGCCCTATTTGCACTCGCAGGACTCGCTGGCAAAGCCACCCCGCCCGCTGCGCTAGGCCTACCCTACGCCAAAGAAAAACGCTAACAGGTAACCGTCCCCATCGACAGCCTCACTTTTTGCTTGACTTAGAGTACGCTCTAACAACTAAAGTTCAGATGTACGAGGTAGCCGAGATGACAACAGCACTCACCATTCAACAGGTCGCTCACAAAACCGCGCTCAGCGTCTATACCCTTCGCTACTACGAGCGCTGCGGACTCATCGCACCAGTTGGACGAGCCAGTAACGGCCACCGCCGCTACTCAGAGAGTGATATTCGATGGATCGAATTTCTCAACAGGCTGCGCTTGACAGGGATGCCTATTCGCCAGATGCAACAGTACGCCAGGCTAGTCCGCCAGTATCCAGATACCGCTTTTGGAGAACGCAAACAGCTGCTAGAAGACCATCGAAAAGCTGTGAGTGAACAGATTCAACAGCTACAAGAAAATCTTGCCGTAGTTGACTGGAAAATCCAGCACTATTCAAACTTGGAGGCCAAACTCAATGAACACAACAACCTCAACGCCTGATACCGAAAAATCCGAACGCTTTCGAAGAGGCTGGGCTCAGCTAAAAGCGATTGATGGTGAAGCGGGTGAGCAGGTAATCGAGAGTCTAAAAGCAATAGCTCCAGATCTAGCTCGCTACGTTATTGAATTTCCCTTTGGGGATATCTACAGCCGCCCCGGGCTCGATCTCAAGTCGCGAGAAATAGCTACCGTTGCGGCGCTGACAGCCATGGGTAACGCTCGCGCTCAGCTTAAGGTACATATCCAAGCCGCGCTCAACGTGGGCTGTACGCGTGAAGAAATTGTAGAGGTGATCATGCAGATGGCAGTCTATGCCGGGTTTCCAGCAGCGCTCAACGGCATAGCGGTCGTCAAAGAAGTTCTGGAGACATAAATAGAGATACAAATGCACGCCAGCTAGCACCAGGGAAAACAGTTTCAGCAGTCTGACTAGAATAGACAATAGAAAAAGGGACTAGCAGCACCGCTAAACAGACAAATCGAGAATCGGGCTTTCGCCAGAGATTAGCCCTCAGAGATGAGTCCTCAGAGATTAGCCCTCTGTAATTAGCCCTCTATGCAAAACGCGATCGCCGATTACATTGGAATGATCGGCGCGGTGCATCGTACAGCGATTGTCCCACAAAACAATATCACCAGACTGCCAGTGATGGCGATAGAGCTGACAACGGCGGATAGAATGCAGATACAGTAGCCGAATCACCTGCTGACTTTTCTCAACAGATAGCTCACCCGATGGAATTCTAAGTCTTTGACAACGCTCTGGCGTAGATAAATACATCGCGACTTTTCCCGATGTGGGATGCTGCCTAAAAAGTGGCTGCCAGGTTTGCGTTTCTTCTCCGTCTTCTAGGCTCAGGCCTGAAACAACATGAAGAATCTCTGCGCCTTGCAGCTTTTGACTCACTGCTCGGGGCAGCCTGTCATAAGCCGTGTACTGATTACAAAACAGCGTCTCACCGCCCTGCCTCGGCAGCTTAACCGCTCGAAGCGAAGTATAAGCAGGTGGCTTAGCAACATAGCTAGTATCTGTATGAAAGACACTTCTGGGCGGGCGATCGCGTCCTACATTACTCACTATATTCAGCAGTGGATGCCCAACAACAGGCTTTTCACCCACCGTAAAAGTCAACTGCCCTAAACGCTGCAAAAACCGAACAAAAGTGTCGTCGCTAATGGTCTGGCTGCTGGACTGATTGCGAATTACGGCCACGCCTTGATCTGCCAACAGCTGTTTCAATGTTGAGAGTTCTTCATCGGTAACCGTTTCAACATTTAAGCCCGTCACTTCAATGCCGAAAGGCGAAAGCGAGGTCAAGCTAATCTCTGCGGCTGTTTCTACTGTCATCTGATCTATGTTGTTTTTAAGGGTGTTTTCAGCAACGATTGCAATGTTTCAAACTCCAGACTATCGACCGTTTGCTGTGCAACACTAAAATCGTGTTGCCCAGTGTTCTGGTTGGGAAAAGCCAGACAGGTAATACCGGCTGCGATCGCAGCCTCAACCCCACCAACATTATCCTCAATCGCAACACAGCTATCGGCAGCCTGATGCAGCTGACCCAGCGCATAGCAATAGGCATCCTTAGCGGGCTTGGCCTGCGACACATCCCCAGCATCAACAACCACATCAAAATCACTAGCACTCACGCGATCGCCCAGCGCCTTCAGCAGAGAAGACACATTATCTTCTGAAGTCGTTGTTACTAGCGCTAGGCCAATTCCATCCGCCTTAGCCCTCTCAATAATCTCTGCAACGCTAGGGCGAGGCTCGACTTGGCCTCCAGCTAAAAACTGTTGAAATAGCTCAGACTTCGTCTTATGAATCTTCGCCGCATCGACAGTTTGTCCTCTCGCGATCGCATAGTCCGCTATTCTTTTCTGCCCTCCACTGCTCTCCAAAAGCGCTCTATACTCTTCTTGAGACCAGTTCCAATCCAAATTGTGCCGGGCAAAAGCCTGATTAAAGGCCTTTCTTTGCAGTTCAGACGTATCAGCAACCGTACCAATAGAGCCAAAGAGAATTGCATTCGACATAGTTATTTTGTGAGTAGGTTATTTTGTGAGTAGGATGTCTTGTGAGTAGGTTATCTTGCCAAAATTTTGATTTGAGAAGCGCATTTGTCTAAAAAGCTGACACCAAAGTCTTTTTCTCTGTACAACTCTCCGCCAAACACATCTGAACAGCCTGCTCAAAAAAAACCGACAGAGGTGTTCCAGCAGAGTCCATCATAGAAACAACAACACTCTTCGGCGCAAAAGAACAGTAGAGACCTGCCTCCAAAAACCATGGCTGCCCACATGCGTCAATACGAAAATCAAACAGACCATAGTGACGACAGCCCAAAGCCCCATAACACCTCACAGCCGCCTCCCAAACGGCAGGCACATCCGGATCATCGCCGGACACCATCCACGACTGATTGCCTTCTTTAGAGGTGAGATCAAGGGTGTCGAAAATATTCTTTTTGAGCTTATCGCCATACAAACGAATAGGCTTCTTCTGACTATCCACCCGATATTCTTGCAAAGGCAAACAAATCAGCTCACCGTTTTGCTCAACGACACCACAGCGAACTTCTCGGCCCAGCTCAATATATTCTTCAACCATCACTTCCGATGAATACTCAAACGCATTCTTCAGAGCGGCTGCATAATCTTGAGGCTGTTCTACCAACGTAATTCCCAAAGAATTATCCGCAGCGTTGGGCTTAACCACGGCTTGCCCTGAGAGAGTCGGCCAATCTCCCACTCTAAGTAATTCACCAGCGGGTACCTTCACACCCGCTGCGGATACAATCGCTTTCGCTTTTGCCTTGTCGGCTGCGATCGCCATCTGCATAGGTAAGTTTCCAATAAAGGGAATCTCTAACAGCTCTAGCAAGGCTCTGTATTTCGTCATGCCCGGAATGCAAAACATTTGGGGCAAGGCTAAATCAATAGAGAGCTCGCTAAGGTGTGCAATTGCCGCAGACAGCGGCATAGATGACGCAGCACGAATATCAGAATCATGTAAAGAGACTGGAAACCGCCACTGACCATCGGGTGTAATGTAAGCGATCAAGAAGGTATATTTTGTCGAATCGGCTAAGGCATCTATGCAATCTCTTGCATAAAGCCTGGAAAGATCGCAATAAAAATCACTAAAAGCTGAGCCTACCAGCTGAAGAATACGGAAGCCCACAGGTCTAATTCGCCTCCTATCATTAATAGCAGCAGTGAATAAGCTGTTGCACTTTCAAATGGAAAAATACTTTTGGAACAATACTTGTATCAGCTTCTTATCAGTCAGCTTCTTTTAAAGGCGTCTGCCACTAAAACTTATAACTTCAGCGTTTAGACAGCAGACTAAATGTTCTATTTAATGATGAACTGATTTATTAAAATAAGCCTATCACGGGGAACAAACATCAAGTCTTCTTTTTCAAAAACATCTTTCTTTAGAAGGAATAATCGTAACTATCTCACAAACAAGACTCGGTCAGCCAATAGCATCACACAAAATCTGTCACCTTTTAACAGGTTTCTGTTACATACTTTCAGGGATGTATCTTCGGGTGTATAGCATCGCTTCAAGTCAATACGGTTGAACATCAGCCAGGCAAAGCCCCTAAGCCTTCATTCCAGCAGCCGCAAAACTCACTAGCCGGGAAAGGGCGCGTTCAACGTCCTTTTCAGAATTCCCCTCCAGCACCGATCCAGGCTGATAAGCAGCACAGAGAATTCGAATCAGCATAGAAACAGCCAGATCTAGCTTCCACTGAATCTCCGATTCAGACTGGTCGGGAAGCGCCCGCTGAAGCGCTTTTATAAAAAACTGAGTGCTCTCCTCAAAGGCTTTTGCCGCGACAATTTCTATGGCTGGTTCGGTGCGACACTGACCCATGAATCGCGCTCTTACCAGCCCGCGATTCTCTTCTTCGAGGCAAATAATCTCTAGGGCTGGCCCAAAGAACGCACGCAAAATAGTCTCTACTGTCATCGGCAGGCCTTCTGCCTCACACTGCTTTACACGCTCAATTGACGCCTTGACAATCGGCTGCGCCATCCGATCGATAGCCGCTGATATCAAGGCATCTTTTGAGCCGAAGTGATAGTTAATGGCACCTATATTGACATCAGCTTCACGAATGATGCTGCGTAGCGAGGTCGCACCAAAACCCTGCTCGGAGAAGAGCCGCTCGGCAGTATCCAAGATCTGCGTTTGAGTATCAATCGAAGAAGAAGACATTTAAGTAAATAATTTATTCCTCGTATTCTATGGCTTTATTGCGTTGGCGAGGCTTCTCCCTAAAGTTGTATTGCGCTAGGTTCAATCATACGTTTTAATGAATTCAATCATACGTTTGATTTAAGTGGGCATATATAAGACGCCCTATCTTCTCTGCCTTGACGTCGAGCCACACTTGCCAAGCCACACTCACTAATCCATACTCACCAAGCCATACTCACTGCTGACATGAACTCTGAATCTGTTTATTCGTCTACCTCAGAGCCTATTAATGCATCTAAACCAAGCGCTATATCCAGTGCAGAGCGGGGAATAGATATTCTCAAGCGTCAAAAGCCCTGGGTCAGATACAGCTTGCTAGGTGCAGTGGGGCTACTGCTAGTGGCTGGCTCAGTAGCCAGCTTTCGAGCGATCGCTGATTCATCTTCAGAAGCGCCGCCCGCAGAAGGACGGGTACTGCCAGTCGAGGCAACCGAGATAGAGTCTGTGTCCTCCTATGCGGTGCCCAGGGTATTTACTGGGGAAATTGTTTCCTTGCGCAGCAGCAGTCTAGGATTTGAGCGAGGCGGTGAGCTGGTTCAGGTCATGGTCGATGAAGGAAGAGAGGTCCGTGCGGGCGAAGCGCTAGCAAAATTGGACACACGAAACTTAGAAACGCAGCGGCTTCAGGTAGAAGCCCAAAAGGCACAGGCGCAGGCACAGCTGTTAGAGCTACAAAACGGAGCGAGAGCTGAAGATGTGGAGATCGCACGAGCAGCCGTTATAGACTTAGAACAGCAGTTTGAACTACAAGAAACTCAAAAGAGACGACGAGAATATCTGTTTGAGCAAGGTGCGATCGCCCGAGAGCAGCTAGACGAGTTTTCCTTTGGTGCCAACTCCCTGCAAGCCAGGCTAGACCAGGCACGTAGCCAGCTAGAAGAACTGCTAAATGGCACCCGTTCCGAACAGCTAGACGCCCAAATCGCAGTCGTCAACCAGCTCGACGCGCAGCTACGAGACATTGACGTCAACATCTCAAAAAGCACCATCACCGCCCCGTTCGATGGGACTATTTCCGGTCGAAACGCAGATGAAGGAACAGTCGTTGGCACAGGTCAATCTGTGCTTGAACTGGTCGAAGCAACCGTACCCGAAGCTAGGGTAGGCCTACCCGCATCCGTTGCCAACCAAATACAGATCGGCAGCTCACAAACGGTCCGAGTCAACAACCAGCCATACGACGCCAACCTAGTTTCTATACTGCCAACCGTTGACGCGGCCACTCGCACTCAAACCGTCGTACTAGCGCTATCGCCCGCTGCCATCGGCGCGATAGAACCCGGACAAACCGCCAGACTCACCATCAACGAAACAGTCCAATCCGATGGATTTTGGCTACCTTCAGGCGCATTGACCCAGGGAATTCGAGGGCTGTGGACTTGCTACGTCATAGTGCCAGCGTCCAGCTACCGGACATCAGAACAGAATTCAGAACAGGCATCAACGCAGACCGCGCAAAACGAAGATACTTTCACAGAAACATCCCCTGAACCATCAAGTAATTCACGTTCAGGAAAATCTCGCCGTGAGGGCTTTGTCGTCGAGCCGCGAGCCGTAGAAATCATTCAACAAGAGAGCGCCGGAGATGACGCTACAGCCCGAACTCGGGTGCTGGTAAGAGGCACGCTAGAGCCTGGAGACCAGGTAGTTACCAGCGGTGTTCACCGCCTAGTACCCGGTCAACAGGTGAGCGTAGTTCCCGCTGAATAGAGCTGTTAGTCAGCTCGGTTGTCTTTATCGCGCCAGTCATTTTCTCGCACAAGTCATTTTCTCGCACCAGTCATTTTCTCACGATAGCTCGCAACAGATCTTAGCTTGCAACAACTATGGTTCGCCCCTTCTTCAAAAACACTCGGCTGTTAATTCTCACTCTCGTTATCTTTTTGGTATGGGGCTACGCCTCTTTTCAGTCACTCCCTCGCCAAGAAGACCCTACTCAGGTCGCCAGGGTCGCCGTTGTTAACACCCTCTTTCCCGGAGCTAGCGCTGAGCGAGTAGAGGCCCTCGTCACCGAAGTCGTAGAGTCAGAAGTCTCCGAACTTGAAGAAGTAAAAACCATCACTTCTACCTCTCGCGTGGGCTTTTCTTCAGTCGCCATCACGCTGCAAGATTCTATTAAAAACGCTGAGCCTGTTTGGTCTCGGGTACGGGACAAAATGGAAGATGCGAACCTGCTCTTTCCCCAGGGCGCTTTTAAGCCAGAGCTAGAAGCCACTGAGACCAGGGCCTATTCTATGATTGCCACACTGAGCTGGGAGCAAGATAGCGCACCTAACTACGCCGTTTTACGGCGATTCGGAGAAGCGTTTGAAATTCAGATGCGCGGGGTTGCCGGTACTGAAGAAGTTGAAGAGTTCGGGGTACCCGACGAGGAAATTACCGTAGAAATCAGCGCCCCCGATCTGGCAGCCGTAGGTCTCAGTGCGCAGCAGCTGTCGCTGCAGATCGCTCAAAGCGACGCCAAGGTGACAGCTGGTCAGCTCAGAAATCCCAACGAGAACCTGGCCATAGAAATAGACAGCGAGCTCAACTCTCTAGAACAGATTCGTCAAATTCCGGTTCGCTCAACCAGCAGCCAGTTTACCCGTCTCGGTGATGTTGCCAAAGTTAGTCGCGGCGTCAGAGAACCGCTCACCGATCTGGCCATCGTAAACGGAAAGCCAGCCGTTGCCTATGGCATTCTGATGGGTTCGGGTCAGCGAATCGACCAGTGGGCAACCAGCGCCAGAGAGCAAATTGAAGACTTTCGTACACAGCTCCCAGGTGGCGTTTCACTGAATATTCTCTTTGACCAAAGTGAGTATGTAGATGCTCGGCTCGGCACACTTATCTCTAACCTGATTTTTGGTGCGGTACTGGTCATTGCCGTGACGTTTGTCGGCATGGGCTGGCGGTCTTCCCTAATTGTAGGTGCAGCGCTACCGCTCAGCATTTGCGCAGTGTTAGGGCTGATGAGTGCTACGGGCATTCCTATTCACCAAATGTCGGTTGCGGGCCTAATCATTGCGCTGGGGCTATTAATCGATAACGCTGTCGTTGCCGTAGATGAAATTCAGGCCGAACTAAAGCACGGCGTACCACCAGAAAAAGCAGTTGTCGATACCGTGAAATACCTTCAGGGCCCGCTGTTTGCCTCCACCCTCACGACCATGATGACCTTTTTACCGATTGCGCTCTTACCGGGCGGCGCTGGAGAGTTCGTGGGCTCTATTGCGCTGACGGTTATTTTCTCAATCGGCTCATCGCTCCTGCTGTCTTTAACCGTCATCGCCGCGCTGACTGGCAGACTGCTGGGAGAGAGCGAGTCAGACATAGAAAAGATCCGCCAAAAAGAGTCTCCTAATATCTTTCAAAGGTCTTTTCAGATATTAATGAAGCCGGGGGCCTGGTGGAACGATGGCTTTACCTCTCAGCGACTGGGCAAGTTTTATCGCTGGACGCTAGAGCGAGCAACCGCAAAGCCCATCTTTGCCGTTGTGTTAACCCTGGTGCTACCCATGGTTGGCTTTATCCAGGCAGGCAGCCTAGAAAATCAGTTTTTCCCTTCTCTAGACCGAGACCAGTTTCAAATTGAAGTAGAATTCTCTCAAGAAAGTGCGATCGCTAACACCAAATCCGAGGTCATGCGCGCCCGCGACCTGCTGCTAAACTACGACCAAATCATAGACGTTCACTGGTTTATCGGCGAAAGCGCACCCAAGTTTTACTACAATATTACCAGCTCTAGAGAAAACTCCCCTTACAACGCTCAGGCCCTAGTACAGCTCACCTCCGCAGAAATCGTCCGCACCTTGATTCAGCAGGTCCAAGCCGATTTAGATACGGCGCTCCCTGAAGCGCGCGTACTGGTAAAGCAGCTAGAACAAGGGCCTCCGTTTGACGCCCCAGTAGAGCTACGCATCTACGGTCCCAACATCGACGAACTCAGGGCCTTAGGCGCAGAAATTCGAGAGATTTTAGCCACTATTCCCGATGTTGTTCATATCAGAGACGACCTTAGCGCGACCGTTCCCAAATTAGCCTTCGCGGTAGATGAAGAACAGGCCCAGCTAGCGGGCGTCTCCAACGCAGAGCTAGCCGAGCAGCTACAGGCAACGCTAGAAGGTTCAGTCGGTGGCTCTATTCTTGAAGCAACAGAAAATCTGCCTGTACGCGTACAAATTTCTGACGACAGCCGAGGTGATTTAGCGCAAATTGAGTCATTGAATCTTCAGCCAGGACAAGGGAGTTTTGCAACTAACTCAACAGGCCAAGGAGACTTTCGTACAGTGTCTGCACTAGGCAGATTCAACTTTGTGCCCCAGCTCTCTCAAATCGCACACCGCAATGAGCAGCGAGTCAACACCGTTCAGGCATTCATTACAGCGGGCGTTTTACCCTCGAAAGTGCTCACAGACTTTCAAAATGCGATGGAAGAAAGAGACTTTGAACTGCCGCCAGGTTATTCGACTGAAATTGGCGGCGAGCAGGCAGAAAGCAGCGAGGCCACTGGCGATTTGCTCAGCTATGTAGGTCTATTGCTAATCGCCATGGGAACAGCACTCGTACTCTCACTCAGAAGCTTTCGCTCAGCGGGCATTGTTGCGGTTGTCGGCATTGGCTCTGTCGGAATGGCGCTGTTCTCACTCTGGGTCTTTAATTCTGTTATGGGCTTTATGGCCATTGTTGGCACCATGGGCCTAATCGGTATTGCCATTAACGGCAGCATCATTGTGCTATCGGCCATCAATGAAGATAAACAGGCCAGCCAGGGCGATCGCAAAGCCATTCAAACCGTCGTCATGCGTTCAACGCGCCACGTCCTCACTACCACAGTCACCACCATGGTTGGCTTCACGCCGCTGCTCATTTCAGGGGGGTCATTCTGGCGCTCATTAGCAATTGCGATCGCAGGTGGTATCGGCGGCTCTCCTTTTCTCGCACTGTACTTCACACCAGCGGCTTATCTGATGATGCATAGACGCGATCGCAAACATAAACGATCAAAGGCAAAGCATCCAAGCGTTGTTCCCTCTACATAGATCTTTCGTGATAGATCTTTCGTGATAAATCTTTCGTGTAGCCGACTCAAGCAGTCTGACAGATGCTGAGCCGAAAGTTCTAGAACTCTGCTGCTAAAAGAGCAAGTATCGAACGGCATCTCCCTGAGTAACGTGAAGCTTCTCAAGGCTTCTGCGTTAACGGCATCTACAGAAATCGTCTATTTATACTTACTCGCTATCTCCACTGACAGTCGTGAAAAAGCCATATCACTCGGGAATTGAATGCTGCGATCGCGGAGCACTAATTGGATTAGGGTAGGTATCAGCTCTTCACCAGCTTGTTCGAGATTGTCTAACGCTTTCAGAATAGTATTACGAGAAAAGTCTTCAATCTCATATTGACTTACTTGTAGGGCAGATATTAGCACCATCAGTGTATTTCCCTTTAGTTTTTCAGTTTTTTCTAACGCTGATGCTGCGCAACCGCGAACGTAATGATTAGTCTCTTCTAAGGCAGTTAGCAGTGCAGCATGAACACCTTCATCCGTTGGGGCGAGTTTACCTAAGGCAGAGGCTGCATTAGCATTTGTTTACCTCCTTGGGGATTCGGGAGAATGGCTTGATGTATTTAATCTTAGTCAGGTTTCTCGACGCTGACTCTGTGGCCTCTTTGTGTAAAACAAAAGAACATCAATAATTCAGAAACTCTCAACGAGCACCCGGCATCAAAACCCTTGGTTACTCATTGAGAGTTTCCAAAAATCCCGATTTTGGATGCTGGTTGCGGCACGCTATGGCCTATACGGAACGCTAGCTCAGGTTGTTGTCCTTACTCGTCTATCATTGTATCTCAGTCTTCAAGCCTCGGGAGAGAAGGACACCAAAAACAAAAAGCAAAGCAGCTGGCTCTCCCCTACCTTCTATGGACTTGCTCTACCAGGTTGACAGCTATTCCATCTGGCACAGTCAGAAAACAATCATACTCCTCGCTTAACTGACCTACTTACTAGGCTTACAGAGACCACTCTAAGAAGTGGCTACTATCAGAATTACATCGATTGGCACAGATCGCATACTCATGACTATCAGCTTCAAACAAGAGCTGTCTCTCTCTCTGTTCTTCTAATTCATTTCAGGTCATTCACTAAGGAATCTGTTCTATGAAAGGTAAATTTGCTTGTTTGCTCTCTCTGTCTGCGCTTTCTCTAGTAGCACTTGTCTCACCGGCTCATGCCAACCCAGCAGGCGATCGCCCCACGAACGGACCGGCTATCCTAGCGCAGCGTAGTGAGCGGGCTGCTCAGAACCCTGATGCCAGGTACTTTGGTCAGCGCATTGCAGGTGGTAACTACATCGGCTTTGCCGGTAGCAACGAAGGCGCGGCCCTCAACGGTAAGTACGCCCTCTCGAACCGTTTCTCTGTTCGTCCTGGCGTCATCGCAGCAGTGAACGAAGACGACAACGGCGAGCGTGATATCGCTGTGCTTGCACCGATTACCTACGATTTCAACAGTGCCAACGGTGGCAAACTACAGCCGTTTGTTGGGGCGGGTGCAGGCGTGACGACTGGTGACGAGACTGAGCTACAGTTTGTGGCCACTGCGGGCGCTGACTATCAGCTAGGCCGACGCTATGCCATCAATGGTTCTGTAAACTACCTACCGTTTGATGACCAGAGCGTAGACTTTGTTGCAGGTTTGGGCTACCGCTTCTAGGTAGCCAGAAAGCTGTCTTTCTCTAAGTTGTTACTTTTGTCAGCGGCCTGCTTGAAACTATCAAGCAGGCCGCTTTGTTCTATGTAGTAAGGATTGTAAGGTTGATGATAAGAGCTTCATCTTGCAAGATGAAGCCATAGTTTACGGTAGAGAATAAGGTATGAACGTTGCAGTGAGGCTCGCTCCCATAGAGCAGCGATATATCTTCGCCAATATGTGGATTGCGTATGCTCACGAGATATCGCAGTATCAAGATGACTTACCAAGTGTTCATGGCATGATGGGCGATATCGATGAGGACTACGAACCTGACAGTGTAATGGCTGAGTGGTGGGCGCATCCCGGTAAAACTTTTCCCTACTTAATCACTGTAGATGAGCGGCCAGCAGGCTTTGCTCTAGTTGCAAAGACACCTTTGATAGATGGCGATGCAGACCAAGAGCTAGTTGATTTCTTTCTGTTCCATCCGTATCGGGGTAAGGGTATAGGACGTGACTCTGCTATTAGAGTGCTCAATTCACTTCACGGATCATGGCAGCTAAGCGTGATCGACAGCCATGAGTCAGCACTAGGCTTTTGGAGTGCAGTATTAGGTGGCTATGCTAAGAGCATGATTAGAACAAAGAAAACACACAAAAGCGGCTTACGACTGACAGAGTTTACTTTTGAGAACTCACCTGTGTAATAACAGGCCGTTTTGACACAGGTGAGTAAAACGGTTGAGACTAAGGCTGTTCGGCGCTTCTCAGCGTATCAAAACTTGTTTTAGTATCTATGCCCCAGTAGAAGCAAACCTCGACGAATTTTGCGACAAAAGGCAGTATAGTCGCTTGTCACTCGCCGGGTATAGCAAACGGCGGATTGCATACTCTGCGAGCTAGAGACTATCTGAGCCACAAGCAACAGAAAGCTCCCTTGATAACTGCAAGGGAGCTTTAAGACAGTGAAACTATTGACGCACAGGTTGACACGCCTAGAGCCAAGCGGCTAGGCAGCTAGCTGAGACTAGTCAATAGCAATGTCGAGATCATAAGAGGCATTACCGCGCGTCCCACCGACAACGGTTTCATAGTTACCAGACTCAGGCAGCTGAATGCTCTTTTCTCTCAGCTCTCTTCCTAACACTGTTCCATCTGGAGAAACCACATCAAAAACAGCGTTGTTTTCTGGAGCCTTAATCGAAAGCTGCATCGTTTGCCCTGCTTGAGCGTCCAGTTTATAGACAAAGCGCTCTCCTCGAATCAGTGAATCGCTCACTGTCGTGCCGCTTTCACCTGCATCAAACAATACCTGAGCCGTTCTTCTGTTTGCGCTCCCAGGAGCAGGTTCGCTAACAGAAGGAACCGTATTCGTGAGAGACCTTGCTTCAAAAGCCGGTCTTACTTCCCCACACGAAGCCGCCACGTACACGCTTTCAGGGCCAGCATCCAGGCCTCCTAAGTTGACTAACCAGGCCCCTACTCGCTGATCAGCAGGGGTTAGGGTCAAAACACCACCGTCTAAAGTGCCTTCAACATCTGAGAAAAAAGGGTCACCGCCGCCACGTGGCGCACTCATCGTAGAAGCACTCACTTTACTATCCGCAGTCGCAGTGAGCATGACTTTTGACTCAGTCATGTCCGTCTCCTGGGTGTAGCAGAACGTTCCAGGCGGGAGGGCTACAGAATCGCGCGGCGCAGCAGAAATGGTTTCTCCAGCAGTACGTTCAAGGGGTTCCACGCCTTCAAAGACAGGTTTAACTAATCTACAGGGCTGTGCAGACAGTACACTTTCAGGTCCCATGTCCAGTCCGCCCGAATTTATCCACCAAAAGTCTGTCTGGGTGGGCTGTCCTTCAGAATACATCGCACTTACCGTTAAGGAGTCTTCTCCTAGCTGACCCTCAAACTCGCTGAACCTAGGTTCGGGCTCTCCCATGGATTTGCTTGCCATCACACCTGTGACATTGTTTGACTCATCGATCGATAGACTGATCTGATTATCGAAGAAATCGGTTTTCTGACTGTAGCAGTAAGTTCCTGGAGTCATTGACTGGCCATCAGCGCCTTCTGAAGGAAGAGCGCCACCTTCTGCTCCAGTAACTTCGGTATTTGACCCTACTTCCGTCGTGGTTTCTACCTCTGAGGAATTGTCAGGTACATTACTTTGACAGCTAATGAGTGAGGTGGAGACAGCCAACATCATTGCAGCAGACGTAGAGCGGTTAAAAATATTCAGGAGTACTTATTCTCAGTAGACAAAAGCTTGCAGAACGGACAGAGAGAGCGTTTTGTAGGTTGACTACAATGCCTAAAATTCTCGTGCTTGAGCTTAATACCTGACGTGCTAGGGTGCAGTGACCGTAATCAATGGGACATAGGTACGACGACAGTCAATATACTGATGCTTGGAGTAGGCCATAAAGGCATTGCTTTTCCGCTAGTCTGGATGACGCTCATTAAGAGAGATAATTTCAACACAGAAGGGCGAGTCGAGCCGATAGAAGAAAGCGAGGTAGCAGCAGTCAGCGCTAAGTAAGACGCATGACTAGGATTCAACGGTTATGCCGTCTAGGTAGCGGTAGACGCTAGCCTTCAAGAGGTTATGATCTGCCATGAGGTCTTTGATAAGAGCGCCGTCTATCCGCCAGCTCGACCCGTTCATCTTCCGTCAAGTGCTTTCGCCTTCATCTATGAAGGCCGTCGGATTTAATGTGAACAGCTAGTCAGCGATTTTCGTGTTTTCGGCATCTGTTCTTCATTTTCCATATTGCCGTAGAAAGACATCAACAGCGCTATCAGCAATACGGTCTACTTCTTCTGGTGTGGCAGAAAGCTGAACCTGAAACAGCCGCTTTTCAAACAGGTCTGCTTTACAAAGCTGGCTAAACTGATATGCCGCTAAGTCCAAGTCATCGATTTTAAGTTCTTCTTTGGCTACCGCACCCGCTAGCAGCTGGGTTAACCGACGCAACGCTAAGTCTGGGCCAGAATCATAAAACGTACGAGCTAGGGCAGGGAATCGCGTGGCCTCAGCGACCGCCAGTCTATAAATGTGAATAAAAGGCGAGAGGCAAAGCTCAATATAGTTTCGAGCAAGTTTGCGCAGTGTGACATCAATGCTATCTGATTGATTTGCCACTTCAAAGATCGCCGCCGCCTGCTTCTTACATTCCCCTTCCATTACCGCCATAAAAAGCTTTTCTTTGTCAGGGAAGTAGTTGTACAAAGTCCCCTTCGATACCCCTGCTTGCTTTGCAATTTGTCCTGTGCTGGCTCCCTCGTAGCCCAGCTCTAAAAAAACAATACGGGCACCCTCAAGAATTTGCTTAGCTTTAGGGTTAGTGAGATCAGGCGTGAAAGAGTCTGCCATTAGAAAGATTTTTGCCAACTGAACGGTTCGGTCATATTGACAATACTTTAGCAGATGCGCTATTCATAAAGCATAAGTGACTGAACGGTTCGGTCAATACAAGCAATTTCAATACATGAATTCTTGTTTGCATTGACGAGTTTAGACATAGCGTCCTTCTGAGACTATGTTCAGCAGAATGCTACGCGCTCTTAATGACTGAACCGTTCGGTCATTGCCACTGACAAAAAAAGGAAAAAATGAGTAACTATCCGACTATCCAAATTTTTACTAAGATAGAATGCCCCTATTGCACGCGGGCTAAAGCTGTTTTGAATGAGGTAGGTGTTGAATACATTCAGCACGACGTGACAACAACAGAGCGCAATGCCGATATGAGTATCTATGCTTCTGGCGTAGCAACGGTGCCTCAGATTTTTATTGGTAACTACCATATCAACGGTGCTGAAGACCTAGAACAGCTGCAACAGAGCGGTCGCCTAACTCAACTGATTGAAGCTATAGGCGAGTCAACACTTTCTGTGCAAGACATCTCTGACGAGACAGTGCGGCAAGGCGCAGAGGACTGGGCATTGCGACATGTTGTTTCGGCAACGGACGGTTCTCGTAGTGACGACCCTGAATCTTGGGCGCTTCTGCGGTTTTATAAAGACTTTTTCGGCTTCTGGCCTAATACGTTTGCTTATCTCAATCATTGGCCTGAAGCTTATAAGCTCTTTGTATATTGCCATAACTTTTCTGCTGTGGGTTACGGCAAAAAAGTTCTTGGCCCACTGAATATGTTCACGGTCGGCTACTCAACATCTGAAGCGCATGGCTGTAACTATTGTCAGGTTCATAGCGCTGCTACTGGAGGCCAGCAGTCTCTCAAAGCCGTGCGGCAGTTTAAGGAAGCTAGAGCGGGTCAGCGATCCGCGAAAAATCCCTATGGTGATTTGGAGTTGGCGATCGCACAGTTAGCAGCTGAAGCGACTCGTAACGCTGTCAGCAACGAGACCTTGACGCAAATTCAACAGCTTTCCAAGAGTCCTGAGCAAGCACAGTCATTCATCACAGGCGTGGAAATGATGGTCGCTGCGTTTGGTTTCCTCAATGTCTTCAATGATCTAACGGGGTTGGAACTAGAGGGGCAGTGGGCAAAACAGGCTAGCGAACAAGCAGGCGTTGAAGCTGGGCGACATAGTGCTGCGCAAGCTGAGAATCCATCAAACCTAGACTATGAATTGCCGTCAGGTGGACCTTCGATTGAAGAGATGCTGGCAAAGTACGCTCAGAAGATTGAAGATTTAGAGACCTACTGTAAATCTGAATTTGGCCTGCTTCCCAATTGGGTTCAGTGCTGGCCACAACCGCTACAGCGCCTTCATGTTTATTTGTATGGTGAGTTGATGGGTGAGCAGTCCCATACCCTCGTTGCAGCTGAGCTAAAACATTTGATGGCAAGGGTGAGTGCGATCGCTAAGGGCCATGATTACCTTGCAGCCGTTGAAGGGTTCATAGCCCACCATACTGCTGAAAATAAGCCTAGAACCATAAAGCGAATTCGACATTGTTTTGCCGCAGCGGTAGGTCGTACGATACCTGGTGATCTGTTTAGCGAAAAAGAAAAAGCTGCCTTGCAGTTCGCTTTGATTTCAGCTCAAATGCCTTTGACAACGCCTCGCGAATTTGTTCGTTCAGCTGTAGAGAATTATTCAGAGAAAGAACTCATTCATTTGATAGTGACCTGTTCGGTTGCATCGCTAGTGCAGCGATTTGTAGCAATTGCACAGCCCGAATTTGAGGACAACGTGTCTTCATTTTTGCAACAGCATACCCTCGAAACAAAAACACTGAACCTACGATATCCGTTGCCTAATGCGAGAGTAGCGCAGCTAGCTAGCTGCTAGCGCTATTCCGAGATCATCACAGAGGGGTGCGGCTTCAGGCACCTCTCACAACTCGCTCTTTGCAAAACTCTAGAAAATCAAATGGATACCATCATGACCCTTAACTTCGTTCCCACACTGATTATTTTGTTCTTCTCATTTGCCACAGGGTTCTTTGCTGTTCTTTCGTATATCGAAAAACCTGTTTGGCCACTGATGTTTGACGCTCAAAGCAGTGCTGTAATTGACTCAGATGCAAGACTGATTCATGCAGAATTGAAGCGCATTATCGAGCTAGCACCGCCGACTATGATGACCGTCGTCGGCAGTGGAACTATCTGCATTTTGCTTCAGGCATGGCTCCAAGGGTTCAACCGCGATTCTTTAGTAGTGCTGGCGTTCTTTGCGATTTGTCAGGGTTACATTTTGACTCAGCTATTCAGCCGAATTGAAGCGGTGAAGCAGACCTCTTCTGATGTCAGCATCAGTGCTGTGCGTACTGGGCTAGGTAAATTAGCCGCTATTCATCATTTGGGATTGGCCACTGTTGCCAGTTTAACGCTGCTTGAGCTGATGCTTTTTGCTTTGTGAGATATCGAGTGCCAGAGCAGTAATGACGGGTTTTGTCAGTACTTAAGGTGATCGAATGACTGCTCACAACATGGGGTACTCACAGTGTGTGAGCACTCGACATGTCTCATAGAAATTGATACGCGATTTAGTTTGTAGACAACAACATTTTTCTCATGAATAATCATTCTCAAGACACCTCGGTTTTAATTGTTGGCGGCGGCCCGACTGGGCTGACCGCAGCGCTGGAGCTGGCTCGTCATGGCGTTAACTGCCGCGTAGTTGAGCGGCGTGAAGCGCCCTCACCATTCAGTCGAGCGGTGGGTATTATGCCCAACACAATGAGACTCCTGGAGCCGTCGGGCGCAGCCGAGCTCATCAAGGCAAAGTCGATTATGGCAAGTGGCCTTGAAGTTTACGTCGACGCTGAAAGAGTCTTCGAAATGCCGATGGATCGCCATCACGATCCAAGTGTTAGGCTGTTTTGTCTGCCCCAAGATCAGACTGAATCGATCTTGGCACAGCGGGCAGGCGAACTGGGTGTAGATGTTGAATATGACAAACGTTTTGAATCTCTAGAGGACGAGGGCGACCGGGTTAGGGTAACTGTTGATGGCGAAACGTATGCCTACGATTACGTGCTTGGCGCTGACGGCTCTCGCAGCACTGTGCGTAGTGAGCTTGGTCTTGACGCTGAGGGATTTGACCTTGACGATGAGTGGGCGATCGCAGACGTTGAAGCTCCGGCTTGGGCAGAGCAACCAGGGCTGTTTCGTGTCTACATCCAGGACGAAGGTGTAGTGGTATTCGTCATTCCGATGTCACCAACACGCTACCGTGTGGTCTCGTCTCGGCCCGGGGCGCTATCAACCCTGAATGTAGAGATGCCGATTGAGCATATCTATCGCGAGGGGAATTTCCTCATTAGCGTTCGTCAGGTGTCTGATTATCGGCGGGGGCAAGTGTTCCTGATGGGCGATGCAGCGCATACTCACTCACCGGTTGGCGGACGCGGTATGAACCTGGGTATTGCCGATGCGGCTCATTTTGCCGCGTGCTATGCCAAGGGCACGCTCGATTGTTACTCCGACGATCGGCATCAGATTGGGGCCGATACAATCGCCTACACAGAGAAGGTGAGAGGAACCGTTATGACGCCGATGAACCTTACTCGCCGAGCAGCGCTACAGCTACTTAACTTTGCCACTCTTATTCCTGGTGTACCTGAGAAAGTCACACAAAAGATGGTCAGCGGTGAGTTTTGAAGCATGGCTTCTGAGTTACTTAGATGACGACATAGTGCTCTTACGTCGTTGTAGAAGAATTGATTGATCTTTAATACCTGTGTCTATCTAACTGAAGGTTAGTTATTAAAAAGCGGTTGAACGCTATTGATGGCGCTAAATTGGGTATTTATCTTATAGTGCCAAAACTCTTCCTTTTTAGAATCTTTTAAATCCATATGTTGGGGTATAGATGTCCAAGAAATGGATGTCATTTGATCGACTAGCTGTGCTCATAGGTCCTCTATCTGACAGTGCCTATATACTAGGCCTAGCTGACTTCAGTACCCCACATTTACCCTCGGTAGAGTCACCTGACGCGTCGTCATTTTCATCGCTAACGGCGCAACAACCTTCTCTTTTATTCCTGGTGGCGCTGGTGGCTGCATGACTTGCGGAGGTGCGGGATTCTTTGTGGGATATTTGGCGCTGTTGATACTACAGACATGTGATTTTGGGTTATGTCGCAACAGATCTAACTAAATCATGACAAGCCATGTTGCCCTCTCTTACCTATGCTAAAATCCATAGGTAAGAGAGTCTAAAGAGCTGGCGAAAGTCTACAGCAGCAAGACTTTTCAACTATTTTTAAAAATGATCGAATCTTTGATAAATAAAGTGCGAGACGCCCTGCGAAAGAACGGAGGTGAGAGCGCACTTTACTGTTTTTCTGAAGACGTTTTTTGTATTAGAGAAGCAAGTACCTCTGAGTTAAACGAAACACTTTACGAACCGGCACTGTGCGTCGTCCTTCAAGGTGCAAAACAAACAACTCTGGATGATCGCACGCTGCGCTTGGCAGCGAGTGATTCTGTCATTATCAGCCATCACGTGCCTGTGTATGCAAAAATTACGCGGGCATCGGTTGAAGTTCCCTATCTTGCACTGATTATAAAAATAAATCTGAAGATTATTCGCAGCCTTTCTTCTGATATTGAGCAAATCACTTCAAAACAAGAACGTGCTTTTTCTGTTGATGCGGAAAAGGCAGACAGTGCAATGCTCGATACTATTGATCGCTTCATAACAGCTATGGAGGACCCCATTGAAGCTGAGCTGATTGCGCCCGCTCTGTTTAAGGAATTGCATTTACGAGTGCTAAGGGCTCCCCATGGCGGAATGCTTCGTCAAATGGTCCCAAGCAATAGTGCAGCAAGTAATATTGCCCGAGCGATAAAATATATGCGAGATAATTACCGGGCTGGGCTCCTTATTACAGACGTTGCACGTAAAGTAGATATGAGTGAGTCGTCTTTTTACCAAAAATTCCGGGAGATAACGGGGACTACGCCGCATCAATATCAAAAAACACTACGTCTCATAGAAGCGCACGCTCTTTTATCATTAGAAGGGTATTCTGTTTCTGCTGCGGCTTTTGCCGTTGGCTATGAGAGTGCAAATCACTTTAGTAGAGACTTTTCAAAAAAGTTTGGACTCCCACCGAAGGAAGTCCAAAAACGTTGAAACGTAAACTACAAAATCATAAACTGTGAAACTGACTTTGTTGTATTGGCGTAATTGACGCTATGCGATGCTTCTTGCCAGTGAGCCGTAGCTAACGTCAAGTACTTCGCCGGTCACCTTATCGGTGGCGCTCCCGGCAAAAAAGAGCACGGCCTTAGCAACGTCGATGGGGTCTAAGTGTCCTACCGGGATAGGACTTCCAGATCTTGACATTTCAGAGACCATTTCGAAGGTTGGGTTGGGTGCTTCTGGCAACATTCTGCTCAGGATAAAATCATTGTCAGCGAATGGCGTATCGACCAATCCGGGCGCAACCGTATTGCATAGGATATTGAATTGTCCGTAAGCTAAAGCTGCAGACTTGGCAAAACCGATCATTGCCCATTTTGACGATGCATAGATCGAGAAAAGCTCATTACCCATGCGGCCCAGTGCCGACGAAATGAAAATAATGCGCCCGGAACCTTGTGGTTTCATAAAGCTAACAGCAGCCTGAGTCGTTTTTACGGCTCCAGCGACGTTGATCTCGAATACTGTACTAATCTCTTCGCTTGAAAACTCTTCGATTGCACCTGCTTGTGAAACGCCTGCGTTGACAACAGCAATATCAAGACTGCCAAACGTGTTTACAGCTTCCTGCATTGCACGCATTTGTGCCTCTCGGTCGCGTACGTCGCCTTTAAAGGTCAAGCAGCGAACGCCTAACGCCTCGACCTGTACTTTTGCCTGTTCGAGGTCGCTCTCTGTGGCAACTGGGTATGGCACATGTGGAAGCGTGCGAGACGCCACATCGTAAAGCACAATATTTGCACCCGCTTTCGCTAACTCTTCTGCGGTAGCAAGGCCAATTCCGCGAGCCCCGCCGGTAATGAACGCGGTTTTGCCGGTCAATTCGCGATCGCCTAATTCTTGATCTCGCTCTGGCTCTTCCGCTGTCTGTGCAGCGGCGCGACGCTTACCCAGCAGGGAGGGCGCTGTCATTGCGATCGCACCCAAGGCAGTAGCCGTCAACACTTGGCGACGACCGGGGACTGGCAGCGCGCCTAAACTAGCTTCATCACGGGTAGGGGGTACATTCTTGTGACTTTGGTCGGCGTCTTTATGCATATCGATTTCTAATAAATACCCGGTTTGACTTTCTTGAACGTATCATCGTCAGCCGCGTCGCACTTATCTGATCCTCCAGAATCCGTGCCAAATTCTCCATAGGACAAACTTGAACTAACCTGCTGCTGTCGATGCTTTGGCTGCAAAGGCATAACAGGCAGGGTAATACGTTAATCCTCAGAGACCAAAATTTCTCTACGTCTAGACAAAGGCCTAGTCCTGCCACAGCGAAATCATTTTCAAATAACAAGGCTACTTCGCTAGTTTGCTCTCAGACTTTACGGTAGGTTTTACCGCGCCATTTAATAGAGCGCTGGAAGGCTGAAAGAATGATTCTTAGCACGGCTATAGGATCAGCTAATGGTGAAAACCAAAAGAACATCGTTTTGAACGGATTTGGTTGAGTCCAGTCATAGGAATTGGCAACAGCGACTTGCATACCCATTCGGATGATCAGTAATAGAACATTGAGCATGACTGCAGCCACAACAACAACCGACCCGACACTCTCCCAACCTAGAAATTTTACGCCGATCCAAGCCAGCAACAACAGCGGTATAGGCAATGCCTGAGTACTCACCAACAGCCACAAGTCGCTCCATAGCTGTCCGTGCGAAATAGAATCCTTCAGATCAAGCGATCGCCCCCACCCGCTCCAAGTCTCCGCTATCCCCTCATACATCCGCACGCTAATCACATCAGCCCCATCCAAGAAGCCCACCTTGTAACCGCGCCGCGCCGCCTCACGCACTAATGTCACATCATCACAAAAAGAACTCGCCGCGCAGGTGTAGCCATTGAGTTCTTTTAGCACTTTTCTTCGAGAGAGAAAACACTGACCGTTCGCCATCGCTCGTTCTGTATCGGGAGCTCTGACGCCCGCTGAATCAAAGCGATAGATCAACGTCATCAACATGGCAGGCTGCAACCACCATTCACCAGCCGACTCAAGAATAAAACGCGGCGATAGCGAAACCATCTCGTAGCCCTGCGTTTCCGCTTCATGTAACAGACTGGCCACCAGTCCGGGCTGAGGCCTGGTATCGGCGTCTACGCCTAGCACCCAGTCGCTATTAGCATCAGTACTTAAAAAACCACTGTGCAATGCCCAAGGCCTGCCAACCCAGCCATCGGGCAGCGCATCGTCTGTGACTAGCCGAATACGACTGTCTTTTTTCCCGAGCGCGGCTACCTTTGCTTGTGTGCCATCCGTAGAACGGCTGTCCACCACCAAAATCTCTCGAACCACATCGGACTGAGCCGACAACCCTATCAGGCAGGGTTCTACTCTATGCGCTTCATTTAGAGTCGGCACGACTACGCTGACCGCTGCCGCCTGTGAGCGAGTGGATTGCCTGGGCTGAAGGGGCTGCTGCCGCCTAGCCCCCTTCAGCAGCCTAGAGAGCAGCAAAAACGTGGCAGGTAGCTGAACTAAAAGTAGAACCAGCGCCGTGGCACCGACCGGAACCGACATATCGACAGAGCTAACCAACAAAGCTAGCTCTGCAATTGGCAAAAATCTCACCTAGGTTTCTCCTGACCCAGAAACAGCCAGCGTCTCAAAGTTGGCCACGCTCTCGCCATAGGTTTCTGTAGCAGAACGGTACAGCAGCAGCGCAGGCAGTACGCCTAACAACAACCCGAGCAAAATAGGGAAATAGATTTTGCTATCTAGGCTGATGACCATGGCAAACGTAAAGTTGCTTAGGTATATAGACAGCGGCAAACCAAGAGGAATGTTGGATGTTTCTAACGGCCTAGCTTTCCAGAGTACGGCCGCGATCGCCATAAACACAGCCCCTGTACCAAACCAGCCCGCAAAGTTTTGGTACGGCAGTCCAAAAAAGGCACCTGGCTGATCCCAAGCCCAAAACGGCATTGTGGTTTGGCTCATAGCCGGATCCAGTACAAAGTCCCAGGAGGTGAGGAGCAGAGAACCGAAGGCGATCGCACTTAGCACTCGCAGCTTACCTAGACCCACCACGCCCATATAGGCCAGCAGATACGCGCTAAAGCCCAGATAAAACCAGGACAGCGGAATGGTAAACGGCACTAGGCCCGCCACCTTATAGCCTAGGCCAGAAAGGTAATGATATTCTCCAAAAGGAAAGCCTGTGCTAGTGCCTAGCAGCTCAGCGCCAGCAGAAACGACCAGCGCCGGCAGCATAAACGTTAGCCAGTGCCATAAGCTCAGATTGCGATAAGCATAAATAGAGACAGCCAGTGCCCCCGAAATCATATAAACCGCGCCGCCACCTGCCATTGACCATTGAAATGCTTGCTGCCCAAACTCGGGCAGCGCCGTTATGAAAGCCGTGTTCGGCAGGACGATTAAAAGTCCTGCCAATCCAAAAATCAGTGAAGCCACATGAACCGAAAAACAAGTGCGCTGTGCGATCGCCAGTGCCTTCATACTTACGCCCTAGAATTAATTTTGAGTATCGGTAATATAACAAGGTTTACCGAAGTTAGCTGCTCACTTTTATACCAGGGCAAGCACAAGAAAATGTGCTCAAACTATGCTAAGAAAAAACTGAAAAAACAGCCTACAAAAGGCTTAGTAGCCCTTGCTGCGCTTCGTTTCAACGACATAGTTCTTGGTAGATAGTATCGAGGCAGGCGTGCTGCCAGACGTTGGGACACAGCCCAGAAAGCTGTAGAGCTTTCGCGAATTCTATAATGGAACATCAAAAAAGACGCTGTTTTAGCCCAAATCAAAAGGCCTACGAATTAAGAATTGAGAAAATCATCACTAATATTAGCTAGACGGTAGGAAATTTTAGACTCAACATTAACGGGCACCATCTTTCACAATAGGGTTGAACAAAGGTCGCTACATTAGCTAAGTCAAACTATTACCGCCGGAGTTTCAGTATCATCTGAACAGAAACTTACGCCAAGCCCGATGCGGTTAGCTACGCGAAGCCCTTCACGGGTCCCCGCCTACCTTCAACGAAAACTCAATGGTTTCAGCACACTACAAAGTAGCCAGTTAGTTCGATTTCAATCCCTTAATTCATAAATATGAGATTCAAACAAGATGCCCCGACTAATCCCTTTCGGCGAAGCAATTGCCAAGCACGTCTCATAGGTTCACGCCTTGGTGGTGTAGAAAACTTTTTGAGACTCAATTGAGACAGCTCAAAAGGCTTAAATGAAAGCTTAAACCCATTGCATTCCTCCGAATGCAATTCAAAATCTCGGAACCAGCTAAAAATAAGAATACTCAATTCACAAGGGTTCCAAGAGTTTTCTATAACACTAAGGGTTCACGCTATTAGTTTATTTTCAATACCATATTCTTCGACTGAATAAACGCTGAAAATGGGTCTCTCTGTTGATATATCTGCAAGCAAGCTAGAAGAAAGGCTTTGCATCTTATTATTTAGATCAGTCCCTTCAATTTTCAGTTCAGCTTTAGCGTAAACTTTATAGGTTGTAACAAGAGCTTCAATAATATTAAGTTGATGGCTGCTAACTACTCTGGCTACGGTAGCCAACACACCAGGTTCATCCTTTCCTAAGATAATTATCCTGCTAGTTTCTTTCTTCTGAGAAGAAAACTCCGCTTCCTTCGATATGGTGTTGAAAAAAGCCAAAACAATATCATTTTCTGTTTCAGCGTCTATATAATCATTTACTTTATTATCGACTTCAGCTTGCACAATAGGAATCGTAGAAAGTCTTTCCCTTATATCGCTGATGGAACAACCTAGCGGCAGCTTTAGTATTAGTTCAACATGTGGTGCTTTATTGCTGACGCTGTAATTAGTTGAGCTAATCATCAGCGCGTACACTACATTAATGCCTAATTCTGCGAAAGCCTCTGTCAAACAAGCAAGAGAGCCCACTTCATTTGGAATGGAATAACGAAGTGAGACACTCTGATTGATTCGCGGTCTAAGCGACATGCACGATAAGCCATTCAGCTGTATGCTCTGACCGTAAAGATCCCCCCAACTTAAAGGTATAACTTCACTTAAGGAGTATCTTTCTTCGTTATCGCAGCTACCACCTAGTTTGTGAACAAGCTCTCCTTCTTTGTGTTCGTGCGGAGTACCAAATAGCTTGTCTTCTCTTGGGATAGGATTACAGCACTCACACAGAAAGTAAGTTGTCATATCGACTTTGTCTTTCGAGCTTCAGTGAAGGAGGGGTCTCAACGACTAGAAGGTTGCCTACCGCAATCTCATGAAGCAAGCCAGCAATCCATGGCTTACCTGCATACTTGCAACCAAATTCTATAGCAATTTCATCCAAAACTTGTCTATCTTTTTGAGAAAGCCGCATAGAAACGACAGAGTTGTTTAGTTTCGGTCTTTTTCCACGATTCTTACGAAGATGATCGGTTTTTGGATTTGGATTTGCCATGAAATTACTACTTATTTTCAGCAGGTAAAGGGACAACAGAGCAATAAGGTCACTTGTGCACTGATAAGCAGTATGGCAAATAAGTATGCCTAACTGCAAGTCTCATGAGGAACTTTCTGTTCGATACTCTGATCTGGTACTTCTTTGATACATACTTGCTCTACTGGAGAAACGTTTTGTAAATTCAATACATTATTTTGCTTCACGAAATTGTAGATATCGAGTCCCGAAGCTATGAATTGCGTCGCAACTACTATGAATGCTAAAGCTTTACCAATAAAATCTTTGACAGCTTGCTGATCGCCAAGTGATGTTTTCATTCTCAAATGCCTGAATAAGAGAAGTATTTCAGTTAGGCAAACAAGAATGCCTAACCGTTTATTTTTTGTATTATAGCTTCACTTGCCGTTTCGTGTATGTCTATCTGTCAACACCTTTTCTTAAAGTAGTGTTGAGGCGAAGATAGAAAGTCTATTTCGACGCTAACTTGAAAATTAAGAAAAAACCATTCAGGAATCTTCCGGGCGTAGTGACAGCGTAGCTGAAGCGAAGTAAAAAAGCCTAAAAGCTTTGCTGTATGAGGAGTTTAGGTGAGCTTATTTGTGCTGTACTTTTTGAGGAAATTTATTTTTCCCAAGCGCTTAACGCATTTGCTTTGTTTCAGGCTCTGCCTTTTCCCTTATCGGACTTCGTTGCACGTTCATTTGTAGTACCTTATAGAGAGCTGACCTGCTAAAGCCTGCACAACGATTCTGATGCATTGATACCGTCGTCATTTGGATCTAAGCCTGTCACTAAACCCTGCTCATAAGCTTCTCTATTGCCGATCAGGAAGTTCCTCCGCTAGATAGCGTGGAGTGATTACTTTCTCTTCTTGCACATCTACTCGGTATGCTTTCGCCTCTGGCCGGGAGCTAACAACTGCCGCTAGCGAGTCGCCTACGTAGTGCAGAGCTACGCCATCATCAGCAGCAATGCCAGCAGAGAGTGTTCCGTTTGCAATAAGCTTCTTATATGCGGGCGCTCTCTTTCGCTCGCCATCGTGGTGAGGACAGTGGCTACCGCTGAGAAAACCTAGACAGTCAATTTTGCGGTACTCACCAGGGACAACTGAATCAGAGGGACCTTCTTCAAACCAACACAGTGAACCTGCACTGAGTCCGCACAGAATAGTCCCACCTTGCCAAGCACGCTTGAGCAGTACATCTACGCCCCATGCTCTCCATAGGGTAAGCAAGTTAGTGGTGGAACCTCCTCCCACATAGATAACATCTTGCTGACTGAGAACCGACGCGACGCCAGTAGCAGGGGGACGAAAGAGGCTCAGGTGCGTAGGACGGCAGTCAAGCGTTGTAAACGCTGTGTAGAAGCGGCGAATATAGTTGTCACTGTCGCCGCTGGCGGTAGGCAGGAAGCAAACTCTAGAATTCTGATGAGGAGATTGCTGCAAGATGTACTGGTCTAGCAGAAGGTTATCAGGTTCCATAGAGAACCCACCACCACCCAAGGCGATGATCTGATTTCTAGGCTGAGGCATCGTTAGACTGAGATAGAACTATACGCCCGTAACGTTTGTGGTAACTGGCTTTATCTACTGTAACGCTCATAACTTACGCCATACGGTAGAGAGTTTTACAAAGCTTCTACTTTCTATCTAATGTGTCAAAGTTTGGTTCAAAATCAATGCTCCAGAAATTTTCGGTTTCGACATATTAAATCCCAATATCAGTTTTGAAAGAGGTAAACGAAAGCAGGCTCTATCTTTGCAACTTTCTAGCGTGCTTTTAAAACAACAGCCGCTGCAAGTTTTAAGACAGTCTTCGTACTGGAGCTAACAGCCACAGGTGATCGCATCCAACACTTTTTTGCTTTTCCCAACAGCGATCGCACTCCAACTGACTAGCACCAATTTTTTCCTTTCTGCTCACTCTTTCAACATCTTATGCTGTACCAAGTTCTCGTATCCTATTTCACTGTCGGCAGGATGTACCGACTAAAGCCAGATAATCTGAGCTACCAAGAATTAGCTACTAAAAGTTAAAGACAGTCGCACAAACTAGAACAGAGCCATCTGCCGCGCCTGTTCATGCCTTAGCAACCACTGTTTTCTATCTATGCCACCCGCATAACCCGTCAGCTTGCCGCTAGCACCCACCACCCGATGACACGGCACAATAATCGAAATTGGATTGCGCCCGTTGGCTGCGCCCACGGCTCTGGCTGCGCCAGGTTTTCCTAAGCGCGTGGCCAGCTCACCGTAAGAAGCTGTCTGTCCAAAAGGAATCTGGTGCAAAAACTGCCATACCTGCTTTTGAAAATCAGTTCCCCGAGGCGATAGTGGAATATCAAACGTTTCTCTTTTATGAGCGAAATACTCGCCCAGCTGCGTTTTCACTTGTTCAAATATCGTGAACTCTGTTCGCTCCACCCAGTCTTCAGATAGTTCAGGAAAATGCTTTTGACCTTTTAGATACAATCCGGTCAGTGATTCACACATCGATTCACTGTTAGCTGTCAGCAACAGCTCACCAACCGGACTTTCTAGCCATGTGTAGTAGATCATCTAACCTGCCTTAAAGAGATTGCCATAATGCGATCGCCCCGTACGCTCGCCAGGGTCGCCAGGACTCTGCCAGCTTGCTAGCGGCAGACGCTTTTTCGACGCCTAGCGCCTGCCGCAGAGCTAAATCACCCGCTGGGAAAGCATCTGGATAGGCCAGCACTCGCGCAGAAATATACTGAACAGTCCAGTCTCCGACACCTGGCAAAGCCTTTAGCGCAGCTGTCGTCTTATAAATATCGGCATAGTTGTGCAATTGCAAATTGTTATAAATGACTGCCTGTGCGATCGCCAAAACACTTCTCACTCGACTCGGTAAAATGCCTAGCGCACTTAGCGTCTCAACCGACTGTTGAACCACTTGCTCTGGCGTAGGCGTTAACCTGCCGAGCCCTACCACGGGCGTCTCAATCTTCTCACCCACCGTCTCTACCAGCCTAGTCATCAGCGTAGAAGCTGCCTTAACGCTGACCTGCTGACCTAGCACCGTCCGAATTGCCACTTCAAACCCATCAAAAGCACCTGGAACACGCACACCTAAACAGGGCAAAGCAACAGAGGAGCCAGATAGCCTACCGCCCAAATCCCCCAGATTTTCTGCAATCGGTAAAGGATCGGCGGCCAAATCAAACAGTGCCTTTACCCGGGTAAGCACAGGCAAAATCACAGGAACTAGCCCAGCCGAAAGCGCAACATCTAGTTTGTTCCTTTCAGGCAAACAAGACACGCTAATCCATCCTCTGTGCTTACCTAGCCTGACAGTACGCTGATAGCGATTCTCTTCAATCACTTCTACACCCACGACCGCTCTACGCTTCAAAAAACTCAACAGCGCCTCCCAGTTTAGCGGTGGCCGATAGGCCAGCTCACAGTGCAGCATATCTGGCGGCTGTACGGCTGCCTGTGCGGCTTTACCTTTACCCTTTCTCGCTGTTCTACTCTTGCGCAGCGTCGAAGGTTGAAGCTGGTAGCGCGTTTGAAACAGCGCATTGAGCCGCCTCACACTTGAAAAACCACTGGCAAAAGCCACATCCGCCACGGTTAGCTGAGTGTCGCTCAGCAGTCGCTTCGCTAGTAACAGTCGCTGCGTCTGCGCCAGCTGAATGGGTGAAACACCAAACTCTTTTTTCAAAACGCGGCGTAAGTGGCGATCGCTAACGCCCAATTCTACAGCCAGCGCCCCCACCGACTGCTGTGTTAGTGCGCCAGCCTCAATGCGGTTAGCCGCGGCGATTGCCAGTCGTCCAATCGCATCAACTTTCGCCTGCCCCGGTGCCAGCTCAGGCCGACATCGCAAACAGGGGCGATAGCCCGCTAGCTCTGCGGCTGCCGCACTCCGATAAAACGTACAGTTCTTGCGCATCGGTGCCTTCACACTACACACGCTACGGCAATAGATACCCGTACTAGAAACCCCAACAAAAAACACACCATCAAAGCGCCAGTCCCGGCTCAAAATAGCTTGATAGCGCTGATCGTCACTCAACATATTTTCGCTTCCTACCACTTCAGCAACCGCTTTTGCTGCCGTCTCTTGGCACGCGATTCTCAACATCTAATTCCCAAAATCTAATTCTCAAAATTTCTATGCTCAGAACTCTATGCTCAAAACCCTATGCTCAGGATAAGAGCGATTCTCGCGGCTGTCTCGCCATTTTCGGACATCACACTGTCTAATAAACTGCGCTCAAAAGCCTGCGCTCAAAAGCGTCATTCTTTGGCATAGCTACATCTGGAATAGCGAACATTGCACCTGTAGAACAGAAAGTTCAAGGCAAAACTCAAAAACAACTTGATATGAGCGCTTCGTACCCAAACGCTCACACCCATCTTTTAAAATCTCCTTGTATACTTTAATTTCAGTGGAGCATCGTTTCTCTCGGCCCTAGCGTCACCAGCCATACGTACATACCTGCCAACGTACACAAGCGTCCCGCCACACCCTTCCTATGCAACGTCCTATCAAACGTCTCTTCCTTAAGTTTATTTGCTTAGGCGTCCTTTCAGCGTTTCTATCTAGCCTGCTCTTTTTACCGGCGGCGTCTTCAAGTCACCGGGCAATCGCCCAATCATCCCCTACCGCTGATCTATCTAGCAGCTTCTCCGAAGGTGAGTATGACTCTATCGTTTTGGATTTCAGCGAATCTTCCGAAGCCATTTCTCAGCTGTCAGAATCGCTAGATCTGCTGAGACAATCGTTTAACCTTCAGCCCCAGCTCAACAGCGAGTTTTCCGAAGCTGACAATGTATATATCGTCTCAAGCAGCGACACCTCACTGCTTGAAACTCTCAGACAGTCTCCGCTAGGCGATCGCACAGAATTTATTGAGCCCAACTACATCTACAAGCAAAGCGGATTTGCCGTTAACGACCCCGACTATGCAAAGCAGTGGAACCTACAACAAATTAACGTAGAAGGCGCCTGGCGAAAAGGCATCAGAGGCAAAAATGTCACAGTCGCTGTGATCGATACAGGTATTAGCCAAGGACCCGATTTAAAGCAAACAAAGTTTGTCGCAGGCTATGACTTTGTAAACGATCGGGTAGAGGCAGATGACGACAATGGTCATGGCACCCACGTGGCAGGCACCATTGCCCAGTCTACTAACAATCGCTATGGCGTTGCGGGTATTGCTTACCAGGCCGAGCTGATGCCGCTCAAAGTGCTTAGCCGCATTGGTTCTGGCACTATTTCTGATATTGCTGAAGCTATTCGCTTCGCGGCAGACAATGGTGCAGATGTTATCAACATGAGTCTAGGTGGCGGCGGGGAATCAAAGCTGATGCGTGAGGCCATAGACTATGCCCACAGCAAAGGGGTGGTCGTGGTTGCAGCCGCCGGTAATTCTAGCCTTAGCAGTGCGTCTTACCCGGCGCTGTATAGCAATGTTATCGGTGTCTCTGCTATCGGCCCAGATCAGCAAAAAACGGCCTACTCTAACTATGGCCAAGGGGTAGATATTGCAGCACCTGGCGGCGCAACCCGTGCAAGTGAAGCAGACGGCATCTTACAAGAAACCATTAATCCAGGTGTTGCGGGCGAGTTTTTGTTCAAATACTTTCAGGGCACTAGCATGGCCGCGCCTCACGTTGCGGGCGTTGCCGCACTCATTAAGTCTCAGTCGCGCAGCGTCTCACCCGAGCGAGTCTTAGAGATCTTGCAGACATCAGCGACGCCTGTCAGCGGCGATAGCGCCAATCACTTTGGTGCGGGCCTATTAAATGCACAGAAAGCTGTTCAGATGAACGTACCGGTTTGGCTAGACTTCAAAGGCATTGATTGGTCCGGCATGGCAATGAAGCTAGCAGGCTCGGCTGTCTTCACCGGGTTCCTAATGTGGCTATTGAACATTCCGCGCGATCGCTTCAACCCGCTCAACAAATTCTTCTTATCAGGCGTTGTGCTTGGCAGCATTGGTCTCTTCTTTATTCGAATTATTCACATCTCCTCTATTCCCCACTGGCCGCTGCGCATCTTGGGTAGCGCCATTCCAGAATGGGGCGGAGCCATTACCAACAACGGCGTCTTGAATCCTATCTCAGCTAGCCTGCTAGTTCCGCTGGGTCTGCTGCTACTACTCGCCAGCCACCCCAGCTTAAAATGGTTCTCTTTGGGCACAGCGGTTGGTGTAACGTCATTCTTGGGCGTTTCTGTGGTGACCTCTCCTGCCGTCTGGCTAATTGGCAGTGGCCAAGCCGCGCAGGCCTATCTCGGGGTGAACGCACTACTGTGCGGACTGCTAGCAACAATCTTCTTAAGGGTCGCCATGGATAGTGACCAAACCGTGGAGTAAGCAAGCACCTTATAACGGTTGCGTTAGCGCTGAAATCAACAGTCAAGACCCGCTGAAACAGTAAAACATCAAACGCCAGAGCATGTTCTTTTTGCTCTGGCGTTTTTATCTTTAAATGTTGACTGGTCAAATGTTGACTAGAAATGTTGACTAGTCAAATATTCACTAGCCAGAGTTAATCACGAAACATTTCCATTGATTTAGAAATGTTTCCAATTGTATGGACTAAGTATACATACCTAATAAAATCCTATTATGCGCCTCTACAGGACGCTTTTCCGCCTAAAGCCATAAAAAGGACATTAATACTATGATTGATTTAACAATAGTTGCGATGACGGTTCCTAGAACCGTAGAGTGGGGACCTCAAGTCGCTATCGTGATGATTTTGTGTAACATTGCAGCGATCGCATTCGGCAAAGCTACCATGAAAAATCCAGCAGCAGGCCCCGAAATGCCCTCTCCTGAATTCTTTGGCGGCATGGGACTTCCCGCCGTACTCGCCACCACTAGCCTGGGTCACATTGTTGGCTTCGGCGCTATCTTGGGTCTAGCCAACATCGGCGTTCTATAGGCGTTCTTCTAGAATTTCCCCAGACACTGACGAGTACTAACGACAGTGAGCTGCTGCATACACTCAACAGCTCACTGTCGCCATGAGCGCTTCTAGAAATTATTCTGAGAAATATGCACTGAAATAAGCCGATCGCTCACTATTAGTTTCATTGCTCTTTCAAGCCTTAGGCTGTTTAAGAGAGATTACGCCTTCTCAGCCAGTTTTTACCGCCGATAGACAAAAAGACAAACCAGACTAAATAGCATGGAAACCACTGCGCCCACCATTCGGGGCCCAAAGGAGCGGCAGCGGCTTTTTGAAGCACAACAACAGCATATGCATTGAGCAACAGGGTAACGGTCGTTCCGATTAAGCCAAATCGTAGGAAGTGTTTCATGGTGTAAGCCTAATAAAAAGCTTGAAATGAAAAGGGCAAGAAAAGAAGCTCGCTACAATAAGTCTTCTCTGCTACTTGTTCTCTGCTACTTATTCTCTGCTGCTATCCGATAACAAGCTTCTTACCAGCCTAATTCTATATCAGCATCAGAGAACTGAATCGCGGCTAGGCCAAGCTAGATAAAAGCCTTTGCTCCATAGTCAGCCAGCATTGGCATTAGATAGAGTCAGGGAACGGACGAATATCATTAATCATCTGCTGACAGGTTGCCAATGAAAGAACTTCGCCAAAACGCTGACCGCTGCTGATTCTCGTCATATAGAAGCGATCGGAAAATTCGCTACCCGCACAAATAAAATCGCCTTCTTGTTCTTTCACCAGCTGACGGCAGGTGCTCATCTGTAAGTTTTCTCCTAGCCGTTCACCATCTTCAATTTTGGTAATATAAAAACGGTCAGAGAATTCACTGCCCGTGCAGATCAGCGCTTCATTAGCATCTGCGATCAGCTGTCGGCAGGTCGCTAAGCTCACCACGTCTCCTAAGCGCTCATCGTTGTCAATTCGCGTAATGTAGAACCGATCCGAAAACTCGCTGCCTGTGCAAGTAAAGGTACTGGCAACCGGTTCACCGTCTGGTTCGCTACCTTGAGTATCGCCATCGCATACTGAGTTCTGCCGAATATCGAATGTTGTCACTGTTTCGGTTTCTCCATTCACACAGATCGCCAAAAAGCTACCGTTGGCATTTCGGCTCAGCAGCCGAGTGTCTTCTAGCCCTGCGATCGCAGGGCCAACCCACAAACCAGCGAATCCACAGGCTCCTAAAACAGATCCAACAACCTTTAAGACCGTTTTCATTACGCAAATGCTCCAAAACTTTACGCTTGATGAGCCTCAGCGTATATCAGCTGCGGTTTTGAGCTATTTAATGCGTATTCCACTCGCTAAATTGTCACACCCGTTGAGAAAATCAAACTGGGTGTAAATGAACAAAGTTACGCTAATTGTGTACCCTGATGTGAGGAGAAAGTGTGAGTAAAATAATTAGCCCTTATGTCTCTTCACTTTTATGCCGAGCAGGGCGATATCAAAGGTGTGATACAAGCACTAAACCAAGGCGAGGATGTCAATGCGCTTTCGGTATATTCGTCGCGATCGCCACTCGTATGCGCCACTGAAAGTAACAGGTCAACGATTGATGTTATGCGGTGCCTGATTGAGCGGGGCGCTGATGTCAACCAAACAATGAAAGCGATTGACGAATGTCCGCTACTTACCGCAGTGCGATCGCGCAGCTTAGAAAAAATGCAGCTCTTATTAGAACATGGAGCCGAGGTGCGGCCCAAGAGTCCTCGCTTTCGCTGCTTGCTCTATCAGGCGATGGAAGCCTACGAATTTGGACTGTGCCCTGCGGGTGATAGCCTCTCTGATATGCTAGCGCTCCTGATTTCACAGGGCGCTTCGTTAGACGAAACCCTAACAGATGACACTGGCAGAGTTCAACAGTTTACCAGGGCGATTACCAGTGCCTCTACTGCCGGTCAGTTCGATATTGTTAAGCTGCTAATTGAGGCAGGCGCTGACGCATCACCGCTCGGTTGGAGTGACCTGATGTATGCGACCGTGCTCGAACCTATCGGGCAGGTTAAAAAGCTGATAGCAGACGGTGCAGATTTAACTGCAACTGACCACAGGGATAGAACAGCCTGGCTGTTGAGCTTGGCCATTGGCGACTTAAATAAAGCGAGACTGCTACTGTGGGCGGGCTCCGATCCGCAGGCGATAGGCGATTACGACACAACGCCCGCTATTTACGCAGCGCAACATCCAGCTGTTTTAGAGTGGTTGATTAACTCAGGCTTTGACTATCAACAACAGGATTATCTACAGTCGGGTCCGCTAGCAACTGCCGCTATGGCAGGTTCTGTTGAATGCATGCAAATCTTAGTGGCTCACGGGGTCGATCCATATGCCCTAAATCCATACGGCGAGAGCGTGATGGGCCTAGCTCATACCTTACCGGCCATTCGCTATCTCAACAGCATCGGTATACCGTTAAATCAGGTAAAAGAAGAAATGAAACCCTGGCTGACAGGGGTCAGATTCTTTGAGCTAGGAATTTCGCAGTCTCAATTTTTAACCAAGCGGACACCTCGATTTGGTCAAACCAATCCAGAAGTCATAACTAATGCTTTCTGGCGAGACATGGTGGCGACTGGTTACAGCGCTTATAAAGTTGTGGCGGCGTTGAAGCAGTCTAGCTCTAAACGGTCTAGATCTAAGCAATCTAAATCTAAGCGGTCTAAATCTAAGCAGCCTAATTCTGAATGGTCTGATTCCACAGAACCCATCTGGTGCTTTCAGCGCTTTGGACAGTCACTAACGGCCCTGCCCGACGGACGACTCATTGCGATCGCAGGCGAACATGAAGACTTCTATGATCCTAACTTTTGCATTTACAACGATGTTGTTGTTTACGATGGCAAAGGCGATTTTGAAATATTAGGCTATCCACAAGAGAGTTTTCCGCCAACAGATTTCCACACAGCAACGCTAGTTAACAACACTATTTACATCATCGGTAACTTGGGCTACAAAAGCGAACGGCGCTATGGCGAAACCCCTGTTTACCAGCTGAACTGCAACACATTCAAAATCAAAAAGATTCAGACAACGGGCAATAATCCTGGCTGGATTCACAAACATACAGCTAACTGCATTAGCGATCGCGAAATAGAAATCACCGGCGGATCTATCATGACAGCCACGACTAAAACCGTCGAAGCAGGCAAAAACTCACATCGCTATCGACTAGATCTTGACACCTTAACCTGGAGCCGTCTTGAGTCATCGCCTTGAGCCATTGCCTTGAGTTGTAACACCCAAGGCACTCGTTTCAATAGCAAAAGCCCTTCATTAGCCGTAGCTGATGAAGGGCTTTAAAGTTAGACCTACTCAAGGAAAATATAGGCAAGTACCCAATACTACGCTTCGCCAGTAATCGATAGCTCACTAACCCAAACGCGAGGGCACACACCACCGGGAGTTACTTCAGCTTTCGGCTCAATATGCGTAATGCTTTTAAGCACGTCACGAAAATCTCCCGCCACGGTTGCCGACTCCACGCTAATCCGCTTGCCGTCTTTAACCAGCCAGCCATCAAAAGGTAGAGAAAAAGATCCCTGTAGTGCATTCACCCCAGCATGGAGCGCCTGTAAATCATCGATCAAAACAACCCCATCAGCAGTCTCTAAATCGTAGGCATCATCTGCCCACTCGCCCGGCAGCACTTCCATATAGTTCAGCCCTACGCTAACCTTCGCGCCAATGCTGGCATGCCCCGTAGGCTCGGCGTCCATTCGTTTAGCCGTCCCTGCGCTGTGCACAAAGTTCTTCAGCACACCTTTTTCAATTAGAGGCAAACGGCGCGTCGGTGTCCCTTCACCATCAAACGTCTCAGAAGACACATTCTCAGGATGTAGCTCATCGTCGTAGACAGAAAGCAGCGGACTAGCCACTTCTGTTCCTAGCGACTCAACAGTCGAGAGCGAGCGATTGTCTAACACATTTTGAGCGTTGTACATATTCGAGAAAGCGCTGAGCAAGCTTAGAAAAGCCTCTGCCGAGAAAACAACAGGATATTTCCCAGATTCAATTTTCTCATAGTCCAAATGACTAATTGTCTTGTCAGCCGCCTCTTTCACACAGCTGTTCACATCTAGCTGAGCCAGCCCGTTCTTAAATCGCATCGCCCCAGCCGCGCGTGGCTTACGACCTTCCTGCTCCGTCTTGCCATACAAGTAAACAGACGCATAGGTCCGCTCTTCGCTGCGCTGCGCCCCCTCACTGTTGAGATAAAACCGCTCAATATCGCGCTGAGCAATGCCGTTATAAGGCACAGAGACAATCGCCTCATGTGCATCCAAAACACCCTTCTCCGCTTCGATCAAAGTCTCTACTAGCTGAGGAACAGGAGCGGGCTCCGCCTTAGTAAAGTCCACCTTAGCGGTAGGCGCTGTCGCCATCGGGCTAAAGTCTGGCGCGTTCTCTTTCACGCCAAAAGCACTTGCTTCATAAGCGGTCTTAAGCGCCATTTCTAGGCCAGTTTCGTCGGTATCGGTCGTAGAGGTCACACCGATCTGGTTTTGTTCGTTCCACACGCGAACAATCACGCTCGAACGGTTAGACGCTTTAACCTGCTTAGGCGTGCCTCTATCTACCTGAACGCTCGTTTCATCCACAGAAGAACCGTAGATATCGTATTTAGAGAGACTGAGCTTTTGTGCGATCGCCTCAGCCTGCTGTGCAATCGTTTGAATTTTTGACATGGAGAAAATGAACAATCCTAAGCTGCTTACAGAAAACTATCAAACAAAGCCTGATGTAAATTCCTATCAAAGGAGACCTACTTCAGGCAAAACAAAAGAGCGCGTGACTACCGCCCACCAACAGTGATGTCATCGACCTTGATATGGGGCTGGCCCACCGTTACATACACGCTGCCACTGACCGAACCACAAAATCCCGGTGCCAAACTAATATCGTTAGAACACATCGAAATTTTGTTCATAATGCCGGTTGCTTCACCAATCAGCGTAGCCCCTTTCAACGGCTTGGTAATTTTGCCGTTCTCAATTAAATAGGCCTCATCGACCGCAAAATTAAACTGCCCTGTCGGGCCGACGCTGCCGCCGCCCATCTTCTTGCAGTAAATACCTTTCTCAACCGACGCAAACAGTTCTTCTACTGAGTGCTCACCGGGCGCAATGTAAGTGTTGCGCATCCGAGAAGCCGCTGCGTGCGTATAGCCCTGACGACGGCCGCTACCCGTGCGCGGGTGCCCCGTGCGCATCTCGCCTGCCCGGTCAGAAATAAAGTTCTTCAAAATGCCGTTTTCAATCAGCAGCGTTCGCTGCACCGGCATGCCTTCATCGTCCATATCAATCGTGCCAAAGGCTTCAGAAGACAACCCTTCATCCCAGGCAGTCAAACTCTCGTGAGCCACCTTTTCACCTTTCTTATTCAAGAAAGGTGTTGTCTCTTTCTCTATCTGAGTAGTCTCTAGCAGGTGACCACAGGCCTCATGAAAAATCACGCCACCAAAGTGGTTAGCCATAATCACCGGATAGTTGCCCGACTCGACATAGTCGGCGTAGAGCATGTTGCTCGCCGCTTCAGCCACTTTCCCGGCAGTTTCGTTATAGTCCCAAGCCGTCAAAAAGCTCGGATCGCCAGTATTGCCCAAACGCTCACCAATCGACGAGCGATGCTCACCATCAGCGCACAGCAAATTGAAACCAACCGACTGAGTTAAACGAACGTCGCGAGCAAAGGTACCATCGCTCGAAGCCACCAGCACCTCTTGCCAATCGCGGAAGTAAGAAGCCCGACGAGCCTGCACATGATCAGCTTTCTCGCTGAGCGCAGCGTTTGCCTCTAGCAAAACGTCGCCCATCGTTTGCATAGAAGGGCAGCTAGCGAGCCAGTTGTCCTTACCGCGCGTAACGCCATAGTCGCGCAAAGGCTCTAGGTTAATTTCAGGAACACTAGCGTCGGCACTAGGCATCGCCAAATCCATAATAGCTAGGCCCTTTTCTAAGGCAGCCTTCAGGCCATCAAACGTTAAGTCATTGGTACTGACGTAGCAGTCTGAGCTGCCTTTGAATACACGAACGCCTGCACCAGACACGAGGCTAGGGTCAATGCTAGTAATGGCGTCGTCTTCAGCTAGACAACTGATGTAATTCTTACGCTCCAAGAAAAACTCTACAAAGTCGGCACCGACAGCGCGGCCCAGCCCTAGCAGAGTAGACAGGGGTGCTCTCCAGGTTTCGTCAAACTTATCAGCTGTAGAGGAATAAGTGAGCGAAGGAATCTGCTCTAGGCGCAGGGGCTGTTCAAAAATGGCGGCGGTCATACCGTAGCAAGTCCTTTTGATATTGTTTGCTTTTCAGTTTACCAAATGTGACAAGGCGTGTGGCTGTTTTGGCTGGGCGGTCTTTACGCCTCTCCGGGTAGCGCCTACAAGGACACAGCAAGGCTACTTCTGGGCAACATTTGAACGTCACCCACCCCGCTATTGCAGTTAAGGACGCCTACGATACGAGCCACAATATCAGCCGCAACGTGAAGCATACGGAACAGCCCTACGAACTGATTAGCCGCAGCCTGAATACTGTAAAGGGGTGGGCAATTGTATGGATTGTTGCTTATCACCTGATGGGAAATACTCAGGGTTATTTAGATTTCAGTGAAACAGCAGCAGCACTGACAGCGGGTGGCATTAAGAATATTGGCATTAAGAACACAGTGGCTGCGGCTCTAGAGATATTTATTTCTGCGGGCAGCGCTGGTGTCAACGTTTTCTTAGTTATCAGCGGATTCGGGCTCACAGCATCTTGGTGGAGACGGTATGGCGCGAAAGATACCGGCAGTAAAACGGCTAGTTCCATGCCGCTAGTCGCCTTTTGGCAAAAGCGGATTTTCAGAATCTTTCCACTTTTCTGGGCAGCCATTGTGTTGGCTCTAGTTGCCTACTATATCGATCCGAACTTCGCGCCCTTTGGTCAAGAACTATGGCAGGCAGATCCCTGGTCGGTTATGACGGCTTTACTGGCCACGTTTACAACGCTGCGAAACTTCATTCCAGACTATTACTACTTCTTGAATGGGGCTTGGTGGTATATAGGGTTATCACTACAGCTCTATTTCATCTTTCCACTACTCATTCGGCTAGGCCAAGCCTGGGGCTGGCCCAAACTATTGCTAAGAGCACTTTTGTTTTCGCTAGCGTACCGTACAGTTTGTTCTTTCTTGTTAATAGGACAAATAGAAGATTTTTCTACCACTGTTGCTTTTGCCTTTTTCCCGGCTAGACTTTTTGAGTTTGTCTTTGGCATGTACATAGCGATGGCCGTCATTCAGCCTGCTGGCAAATCAACAAGCTGCAGCGTAAATAAGACGAAGCCGTCTCATCTAACCCTATACAAAGGAACAGAACAGCTACTGTTCAACCCTAAATACAAAATCTTCAATCTCTGTTGTTTTGCAACCGGACTAGCATTTAGCTGGATAGACCATACTCTTAACCACATCTTTCAAGAAGTCTTTCTTACCGTCGGTTTGTTCTGCGGTCTTATCTGTTTATCTCAAATCAACCTGTCGAATTTCAACTTTCGTTTTCTTCATTTTCTAGCTAGAGCAGCCAGCCAAATAGTTGAAAAAGGCGTAGGAAAATATTCCTACGGTATATACCTCACTCACATGAACGTTTATCTGGTGCTGTGGGCGATCGCAACCCCGCTCATACCATTCTATTGGCCAAGATTCGTAGTAGTTACCTTCACCTGCTGCGCCATCGGCATCGGATTTGAAGCTGGGTTTAACCAAATCCAGCGCCGATTAAAACAAACGCGTGCAACTCCCAACACATGACCTCAATCTTTGATAAAAGCCACAGTGGCGGCTACCCGCTCTAAAGGTAGCTTTAAAGGCTAAATCTAAAAGCTAAATCCAGCTCGAACCGCGCCGTAGAAGTTATCGTCATCATCCACATCAGCGTCGCTGTCGGTATAAATCAGCGCCGGTGTCAGGGTAAAGAATTCGTTCATATTTAGCCTGTAGTAGGCTTCAATCAATAGCGGATCGCGATTAATCGCCGGAGAAATACCACCGTATATGCCAAGCTCATTATTTTCACCAAACAACCCTGGAAAGGTAATACCGCCAGCATAGGAATCCAGATCACCCTCTATGCCATCAGCAGGGCTGTGCGCATAGTGGCCAGAAATCACCATACGGCCCAAATCTAAGCTGACTAAGCCTGCCAACGTGTATTCAGGCGCAACTTCGATAGCATTGGACTCCAACAATACAGCGCCAGTCCCCCCGGCAAAATCAGTACTTTGATCGCCGTCTAAGTAGACAACGGCGGCATCTATCAGGCCATCAGTCAGCAAGTTGAGCTGAGCCATATAGCTATAGTCATCAAACAGCCCGCGAGCAGATTGATTCTCGTTGCTAGCATCTGTGTGATAGGCCAAATCGAGCACAAGGCTGTTGGTCAAATCGATGTTGGCCGCTGCGCTAAAGTCACCACCAGGGTAGAGAAAGTAAAACTCAGGATGGCCAAGCGCGGCGACAGCATTATCAGCGGTGGTCTGAATCAGGCTACTCGCCAAATCACCAGGGGTAAGCCCTTGAGCTGAGAGTGTGGTGTGAATGCGATCGCCTACCGGAAAGCTATAAGAAACCTCATCGAGCCTAGCGCTATCTTCGTTCCCTAAGGTCGCATTATTCAACCCAAATTCACTGTTGCCTAGCGCTGCCGTTGCATCGGTTGCCGATACATTAATCCGCAGTCGATCTTCACCAGTAAAGCTAGTTGTGAGATTGAGCGATGCCTCGTAGTCGAAAGTAGCATCAGCTTCTGCTCCACCCACACGATTGTCAAGCGCTGAGGGTGCAGCCAAAGGGTCTTGAGCAATCACGCGATCGCGCCCTTCATCCGCATCACCAAAAGGCAAAACCAAATGCGCATTCAACGTCCCTGTAAACCGAGTCGTGGTAGAGAATTGATTAGCCTCTAGCTCAGCAACGTCAGCCTCCAAGCCATCGACCCGGCTTCTTAAAACGCTCAGCTCGGCGGCAAACTCTTGATACAGCCGACGAATAACGTCAGGCTCGTCAACTGACACCAGCGGAATGACAACGTCTAAACAGGCATTGAGCCCAGCAGCGAACTCATAGCGAGTCAGCGCGCGATCGCCCCTGAAAGAGCGCTCGGGATAACCCTCCAGACAGCCATAGTCTTCTACCAGACGCTGAAGGGCGCTAAAAGCCCAGTCGCCGGGCTGCACATCTGACAGCTCAAAAACACTCGTCACCTGAGCCAGTTCAATGGAGGGCAGTGTCGTTAATTGAATAGCAGCCACCTCAGCAGCAGTATCACGAGCTGAAGCAGCACGAGGAACAATAGCCATCGTCGCAGCGAGCATCCATGACGCAAACCCAATCTTTCTCATGGACCAATCAACTCCTACTCACCTAACACCCAGAATTCCCGCCACGGTATCTGAGTTATCGAGTTGTCTTGATGCCACATATCTGTAATGAAGGACAATGGTTGGTATGGCAAATGACTCGATGCCTTATGGCACTAACGAGGCCACCTGGAACAAATGGAAGGGTCAAATCCATCATTTATAATCAGGCATAGCCAGTGAAAGCAGAAACAGTATTCTGACACTCGATATGCAAATTACCCTCGATCTTCCCGAAGACCTTTTCAGTAAAATTAGCGGCCTTGAAGCGCAAATACCTGAAGTTCTGGCGCTAGGCCTTGATGAACTAACCGCTCGGCCACAGGAAGGGTTTAACGGGTTCTCGGAAGTAATGAATTTTTTAGCTAATCTGCCAACGCCAGAGGAGGTTTTGGCACTGCGGCCCTCACCAGGCTTGCAAACTCAAATTGACCAGCTATCAGACAGGTACAAAGCAGAGTCATTGAGTAAACAAGAAGCCCTCCTTTGGAAGCAATACGAATATTTAGAACATGTCGTTCGAACAGCAAAAGCAAGGGCTTATCTCAAGCTGCAGGAGCAGACCAGTGTTGCATGAGTAAGACTTACATTTCAGCACCTTTACGACGAGTGGTAACAGAGCGTGCTCATAATTGCTGTGAATAAAGCATGGTGGACAGACAGATGCAGATAATCTTGCGTTAGCCTGCAAGCTCTGCAACACATTTAAGGGCAGTGATATTGCCTCTATTGATCCAAAAACGAAGAAAATTACGCGGCTATATCAACCCAGGCGAGATAGTTGGCAAACGCATTTTCAGACTAAGAATGGTGAGCTGATACCATTCACTGCTATAGCACGTACTACGGTTTGGTTACTACAGCTCAACAGCAGCAATCGGCTACAGGAACGTCGATTATGGATAGTTTCAGGTCTAGTTCATTTGCCAATCACCTCTGAGTAAAAAATGGACTACCGACAATAGTCAAACAAGCCTCTATGCCTCTATAAAAAAGAAGCGTCTGTCTTCTCTACAATTTTTTCTAGAAGACATTTAGAAGACGTCCAGAAAGCGCTCAAGGAAACGTAACTAGAGTTCGAAAGCATGGATTGTTGTGAATATTGTTAGAGTCTATATCTGCTCTGACCACCGCGTCTAGAACATAGCGCACGATCTCTGCGTTCGTACTTTCCGGAAAGGTTGAAGTGATAGGTGAAGTCTCCAGAAATCACTTCCAACAACTTCAGCTCAGATAGCGCCTACGCAGGTCTTAGCTTTAACTATCAGATGACTTCTGTACCCATACATCCACATCGATCAGCTCACCTGTCGCGAACTGACAGCCCAACACTGTCTGTTCGCAACCTCACCAAACGCTTCCAGCGAAAAACGGTGGTCAACGATATTGACCTCGATCTCTTTTCGGGTGAAGTCTATGGCCTCATCGGCCCCAACGGTGCAGGAAAGACCACGCTGATGTCGATGATGGTAGGTGCGCAGTCGCCTACGCTAGGAGAAGTCTTCATTGGGGGCGAACCCTTTCGGCAAGACAAAAGCTCACCGCAGCTACAGCGCTGTATCGGCTTTTTGCCAGACGATTACCCACTGTACGACGACCTAACGGTGTGGCAGTACTTAGACTATTTCGCCCGGCTGTATAGCATCCCACCAAAGTTAAGGCGCGATCGCCTCTACGAAATCCTAGACTTGGTTCAGCTCAGCAGCAAACACTGTAGCCGCACCACAGAACTATCGCGCGGGATGAAGCAACGCCTTGGGCTAGCAAGAGCCATCATTCACCGCCCTTCTGTGCTGGTCCTTGACGAACCCGTGTCAGGCCTAGACCCGGTGGCCCGCATGGAATTTCGCGACATCATCAAAAAGCTTCAGAAAGACGGTATGACCGTCCTGATTTCTTCGCACGTACTCAGTGATCTGGCCGACTTTTGCACCACTATCGGCATTATGGAGCTTGGCTACCTGGTCGAAAGCGCACCTATCATCGAGCTGTACGACCGCCTCAGTCAGCAGCAGATTTTTGTTGCGACCTTGGGCGATCGGCAAGCGCTGGCGCAAGCCCTCAGCGAACACACTTGCGTGGTCTCTCAAACACCCGTATCTGAACACGAAATTTGCGTGGAGTTTACCGGTGATGACCAAGCAGCAGGAGACTTGTTGCGATCGCTCATTGCCACAGGCATTCCCATCCGGCAGTTCAATCACACGCGTGAAAGTCTCGAAACCATCTTCCTCAAGCATTTAGACCACAAACAGGTGTCATAATGAGCCCAAAACTACTCACTTACTTCTCTGAAACGCTCTTCGACCGAGTAGGGCATTTCAACCCACAGCTACTGCGCGAATGGCAGGGCAGGCTACGCTGGCGCAACGTCATCCTAACCGGATTATTCTCTCTTCTGGTACAGGGAGCCGTTGTTTTTCAACGCCTCACCCAGCTACCAACGGGGAAGTACAGCAATTCTCGCTACTGCTTGCGCTTAGTCGATAGCAACCAATACTGCGAGCTAGGCCCAGGGAAAATGCCTTTAATTGATTGGACGTTTGTCTGGGCAGATGTATTTCGCGACCTCAGTTTCGTGCTGGTATGGACCCTAATTGTCGCTGGCGTTTATCTACTGGCAGCCGATCTCTCAAAAGAGTCTCGGCGGGGAACCATCAACTTTTTACGAATGAGTCCACTCTCAAGACGAGAGATTTTAGTAGGGAAGCTGCTGGGTGTCCCTATTCTGTTGTACCTGGGCATTGGGCTATTGCTGCCGCTACATCTGTTGACGGGCTTGGGCAGCACCTATCCCCTCACCGCTATTCTAGGATTTTATAGCCTGCTAGGCGCGCTTACTTTTTGCTTTTACGCCGCAGGGCTTTGGTTTGCCCTACTAGGGACCGGCCTACAGGGACTACAAACCTGGTTAATTTCTGGCCTCAGTTTTGGCTTGCTAACGCTAGGTCTAAATATTACACACACCCGAAGTTCTGCCGACTGGTTTCACCTGTTCAACCCACTACAAGTGCTCACAGCCTGGCTAGTAAAGGGAACAGACGGTCGTACTCTATTTCCTTTCGACCAAGGTCCAGGGAACGGTCTGTTTAGAAGCTTGAGCTGGTTGTATTTGCCAGTAGGCGATCGCGTGAGCTGGTTTCTACTCTTTGCGCTAGCCAATGCGCTGGTGCTAGGGCTATGGTTTTGGACCGTGCTAGAGCGCAAGTTTCAAATGCCAACCAATACGCTTCTCAGCAAGCGACAAAGCTATGGTTTAACGCTGTATTTATCAGTCATTATATTGGGCTTCGAAATGCAGTACATTCCTGAGAAGACGCAACTCCAACCAACCGGATACATTTCCGAGTATTTTTGGGGCTACCCAATTTCGATGATGATTTGGAGCTTGCTTCTGATGTTTCTGCTGCTGCCATCTAAACAAAGTCTGTTGGACTGGACCCGGTATCGCCATCAAACGTCGCGCTCCGTAGCAGATTTATTTCATCACGATGGCAGTCCTTCAGCCTTCGCCTTTGTCACGAATATGGCCATCATCGGCGGTGTTTTATTGCTAGGTGTCGGCGCGCAAGGCTTGATAGTTGGAACCATGCACCCGCCATCAATCTTCTGGACTTGGCTATGCTGTGCAGCGGCGCTCATTATCTGTTCTTTAGTCGTACAGTGGATTTCGCTGTCTAACTTCCTTCACTGGCGCTGGCTAGCGATTGGCGCAGTGGCAGCAGTGATTGCAGGCTGGCCAATTCTGCTTGCGATGGGAGAAATCGATACGTACAGCGAATCTCATCGATTTCTTTGGCTCACGACAGCGTTTCCACAGGCTGCAATCAATGAGGTGCAGATATTGGAGATGTGTTTGGCGATCGCAGTTCAACTCACCATCATCGCTGGGCTTAGCTGGTGCCTGAACCGTCGCTGCCAGGTACTGGGCCAGTCAGAATGGAAAGCGCTGCTAGAAACAGGAAAAACACGCCTCCAGCAAGAAACTCTTCTATGAAAACAACAAGGCTAACAACAACTTTGATTATTAAGTTTCAAAGAAGATAAACGATTGCCAACACACTGATCACATCTAAGATTGCTAGCCTGAACCGAAGTAGCAATTTCGGCCTGTTGTCCGGCTATCTTAAACATAAACGCTTGCTATGAAACGAGCCCCACACTTTTGTGATTTTTGTTATGTCAAAGCTCTCTTTGAAGTCTTCAGTTGGCAGTAGTTTAGCGTTACTAGCTCTCTTGAGCACCGGTATGCCTGTGTTGGCTCAATCAGCCTCAACTCAGGCAACTTCAACTCAGGCAACCTCAACTCAGGAACTTGAGCACGGCCAGGCTGGGCAGCTAGCAGACCTGGCGTTCGGATATGCGATCGCCGAACAGTCAGAAAAAGCAATTTCTCTTCTAGAACAGGCTGAGACCTACGAGGGTAGCAGCTGCTATGAAGCCAACGTATGGCTCAAAATTGGCGCGGGCTATCGCGCGGCAGGGCAGGTAGAGAAAGGAGAGGCCTTTCTTACTCAAGCCTATAAAACAGCCAATGAGCGCGATAACGATGTAGAAAACTGTTTTACTAGCGGCACTACGCCTGGCGAATCACTGCTGAATCGATCGAGAGAATATCTCGAATCAGATCACCTAGACCTAGCGCTACACATCGCAGAAGGGAGCCACAATTATTTTTCGCCCATGACCATGATAGAAATTGCAGGTGATTTCTATGAGGCAGGGCAGCAAAGAAAAGCTAAGCAAATTATCACGCGTTCTGTTGATCTAGCCGCAGAAATGGCTGCAGAAGAAAGTGATGATCCCTTCTTCACCCTAGTGCCGCTAGCGGGTGCGTCGCTGCTAAGCCAAAAGGGCAATCCTCAGCTAGCGACATTCTTGATAGAAGAAAGTGACTTATTGCAGCAAATATTGTCACCTGAAGATCTTATTAGCAGCGACATGCAAGTCTACGAGCGTCTAGCCATAGCAGAAGTACTCGCGGAGCTAGACAAACCAGAACAAAGCCTATCGGTTATGGACGAAGCCACATCTAACGTTCTACCAGCAGAAGGCCCTTTTGAAGCAGTTCACTCATGGGTGCGTGCAGCGGTACTCTACAGTCAGCTAGGTAGCGATCAGCAAGCTGATGACGCCTTTGCGGCCGCCAACGCCGCGCTAGAAGAGCTATCAGGTCGGACGGTTGGCGTAGCTCAAGCTATCATCGTCAACGGATATACTGAACTGGGCAAGTTTGAACAGGCGACTCAGCTAGCGTCTGCTATGGAAAACAGCAGCGAAAGCATGCGGGCCTATGGAGACATCGCTGCGGCATATGCTAAAGCCGGCGAAGTTGAAGAGGCCAATCGCGTTGCTAGCTCAATTGGCCAAGACGAATTCACTCGGCTAAGCATGATGCGCGCCTACTTAGAAACCGAGCAGTACGACCAGGCTCAGCAGATTGCAACGCAGCCTGACATGATCGATTACTTGCCAGAAATCGGTCAGGCCTATTGCGCAGCAGGACAGGCTGAACAGGTGGTTAATTCGATTGAGCTTTTGGAATCAAACCCGCAGCCTGCCGACTGGCTACGATCATGCGCAGCGACTGAGTTTGCCAAGCAACAGCAGTTTGACCAGGCCACAGCCATAGCTGACCAAATTACACCCACAGAATACAAAGCAGAGACCTTGATAGCGATCGCAGCTCAATACGATGCCCCAGCTAGCTCATTCTGGGCTCGGTGGGCACAGAGAATCTCTAACCCGCTTCAAACTCTTCTTGGCAGCGCTCCTGACTCTTCAAACGCTGTCCAGCTCCTAGACGAAGCACACGAGCTTATCCGAGGTTAAAGCTTATCAAGTCTGAAAATTGAGCAATTAAGACGCCTAAACGGCTGTAATCAGATCTCCGCAGAAAGGCAGTCTCCTGAGTATATTCACGAGACTGCTTTCTCTTCTTTATGGTGGCGATAAAAATGTCTTAAGCATTTCATCGTCATCGTTTTTGTAACGATATGTTAACTTTAAGTTACAAACCAAAGCGACGGTGCTGTAAGTGCACTTCAGGCGGCTTCACAAAGGCATGCCTCGCTCATAGGTTTTCAGAATGAGCGACAGACTCATTCCTTGTTTACGCTATTCATTAAAGAAAACTCCCCTATGCCATTTACTCTTGATGCCGCTCGGAACATCTTTCCGAGCACGTTGTCTGCTGGCAGCATTCCCGCAACAACCGCAAGATTTTCCCAGCTGAGCGCCGAAGATCAGCTAGCACTCATCTGGTTCGCTTATCTCGAAATGGGTCAAGCAATTACCGTCGCCGCTCCTGGCGCGGCCAACATGCAGTTTGCCGAAATCACCCTAAACAAAATCAAGCAGATGACGCCTTTAGAGCAGTCTCAAACGATGTGTGATCTGGCAAACAGAGCCGATACAGAAGTCTCTCGTACCTATGCCACTTGGACTCCCAACATCAAGCTAGGCTTCTGGTACGAGCTAGGCAAGCTGATGGAGCAAGGCTTCGTAGCGCCAATTCCAGAAGGCTACAAGCTTTCTGCCAACGCCAACGCCGTACTACAGTCCATTCGCGAGCTAGAATCCGGCCAGCAGATTACCGTATTGCGCAATGCCGTTGTAGATATGGGCTTCGATTCTGGCAAGCTCGACGGCAGTCAGCGAGTGTCCGAACCCGTGGTTGCCCCAACATCTATTGGCCAGCGCAAGCAGGTTTCAATCGATGGCGTCGCGAATAAAACGGTGTTGAGCTACATGAACAATCTCAACGCCAACGATTTCGATGCCCTCATTGAGTTGTTCACTCCCGATGGCGCTCTACAGCCTCCCTTCAAAAAGCCTATTGTTGGCAGAGACGCTATCCTTCGCTTTTTTAGAGAAGAATGCCAGAATCTCAACTTGATTCCTGAGCGTGGATTTGAAGACGAAGTAGAAGATGGCTACACACAAATTAAGGTGACCGGCAAATGCCAAACACCCTGGTTTGGCGCTGCTGTGGGCATGAACATCGCCTGGCGCTTCTTACTGAATCCAGAAGGCAAAATCTTCTTTGTTGCCATTGACCTGTTGGCGTCGCCCAAAGAGCTGCTAAACCTGGTTCGCTAGTCACCGGATCAGTCAGTTCTTTTGAATAACTGATTGCGATCGCACAACCATACCGACTGACGTTACCAATACACCCTAAACCAATCCACCCTAAGAAGGTTCTCTTGGGGTGGGTTTAGTTAATAGTTTAGAATAATGTTGGGTTTCTAAAGTCCATTCTATATTTTGGGCTCTAATACTCGTGTGTACTCACGCACAGGCATTAGTACCGGAAAAAGAATAGCTGTTTGAAACACTTTTAAATTTTCAACCTTTTAAAGATTAATGCAACAGGCCGATGTCCAGTGGAGTGATGAAGAAAAACAGATTGCGAAAGCAGCGCTGAGAAGAGCGTATGAACAAGAGGTTGAAGCCTTAATCGACAGTATTAGAAATAATGCCAGCAAAATTTCACGGCTTGAGGAGGTTTGGCAGCTCCACGATTTCTTAAGCGCAAAGCGGCACGCTATTGATGGCAGATATGACGAGAGAGATGACTTTTTAATGTTCACGCTCTCAAGCCTGATTAAAGACGGACTGCTTACAAAGGCCGACCTAACGGGGCTAACAGCAGGCACGCAGGCCAAGATTAACCTGCTGGCACGGATGTAATTTCCACGCTAAGCATGGATGTAAAGCTTAAACTTGGTTGGTCAAATCTAAATCCGGCCAAATCTGGTTAAACAATCCCAGATTGACCACGAACAGAGGGCGCTGCGGCTAGTCTTGCAGCGCCCTTTCGCATCTGTTCAATATCAGCCGCCGTCCAGACGCGAGTGGCCTCACAGTGGTGGGCCACCAACAGTCCCCACAGCCCTTTATCTAAATCCTGATCCGAATCCTGATCCGAACTTTTTTCGATCAAAATCGGAACGACCAGATTGGCCTGCACATCTATCTCTCTTAAAAACTCTCGGTGGCAAGAGGCAATATCGGCTTCTTCAATATTGGAAATCGCACTCACACGTCCTTCCAGATACATCTGCGCATACTCACCATTAAAGCAATCATCTGGTCCAGTAGAGCCCAAAATGGAATATTTGTGATCGCTCAACGACTCAAACGAAACCCGACCTGACCAGTTCAGAAAAAAGTGATAAAGCACCACCCGATTGACCTGCAAAAAATCAATCAGCTTATTCGTAGTACTTTGTACCACCTCATCTCTCGTCATGCTTTGATTCAGTCGTTGCAAAATCGTTTTAATCTCAGCAACTTCCGGCTGATCACGTTTCCCAAGACTATTCGAATCAAAGGGAGCAGACATAGAACGCTGAACTAAAAAGGGAAAAGAAATCGCAAGATAGACGGAGCTGAACAGTTAATCGCTCGTTCGTTGAGCCTTGACTGAGGGTATTACTCCGACTAAATATAACGAAAACAATATAAAAAGCATAATCCTCTAGAGCTTTTCAGGTCTACGGTTTAATCTTTTCTTTCTATCTGTCAACCTGAAAACGTACGCAGCAGCTAACAAACTGCGCTCCGCAGACTCGCAAAACGAAAGTAGATAACGCACGTCAGAAAGCGTCGCCCAAAGAGACACGGCGGGCATTCTGAATGCATGACACACCGCTCTCACTTACCTTCAACCACGCCTACAGCTGGTTTATTCCAGTCGCGGCTATCCAAGCAGATTACGGCCTGGGTATTTTTTAGCATCGTTTCTATAGAAGCAGTCCTGTTTATTCCGTCTTACGTGCGGCGAGAGGCAGAGGAGCTATACAGGCTAGAAACCGTCTCCAAAGAAGTGCTGACGACTGTAAAGACGGACATTATAGGCGAGATGCCCAGGCAGAGACTGCTCAGCCGCATTCAGCTGAGGGAAAATTCACTGATTAAAGGCGTCGCTCTTTACGACACCCGCGGTCAGAAAGTAGACAGTATTGGCGAAGCGCCCGAGTTTGAACCCACTACGTTTACCGCGCCAGTAGGCCGCCCTTTTTGGCGGGATTGGCTAGCTGCCACTATGGCGACAAACAGCTCCGCACCGACTGCGGTTCATAGCCGTACGGAAGAGGGGACGCGCTACGATGTCGCTTGGCCAAACGGCAATATGCCCTACATGCTAGCCATCCGCCACGATGCAACGGCGGTGCAGAAAACCATGCGCCAATATGTGCTGGGTGTCGCTGGTCTGGTACTCATTATCTCCGCCTTCGTCACCTGGATAACGCTAATGGTGCTTCAGCGCATCGTCATTCAGCCCTTGCTGCGGCTAAAAGGAGATTTATCGGTAGTAGGTGAAGCCATTGCCCAGGGAAAAACGCCTGATTTTGACAGCCTCAAACGCATCGCGCCCAATGAACTCGGCGAAGTGTCTACAGCGTTTCAGGCCATGTTTGAACGCATTCAGCAAGAGATTCGCGATCGCCAAGAAGCAGAAATGGGCCTACGACAAGAACAGGCAAAGTCAGATCGGCTGCTGCTGAATATTTTGCCAGAGGCGATCGCAGCTCAGCTCAAGGAAAACGAAGACAATCAGGGCGCGATCGCCAATCGGTTTGAAACCGCGACCATTCTGTTTGCCGATATTGTGAAATTCACCGAACTAGCCGCGGGCACTAGCCCAACGCAGCTAGTATGTCAGCTGAACGATATTTTTTCAGCCTTCGATGCGATCGCCGAACGTCACGGCCTTGAAAAGATCAAAACCATCGGCGATGCCTACATGGTGGTAGGCGGCGTCCCCAGTCCTCAAACCGATCATGCCCAGGCCGTGATGGCCATGGCCATCGAAATGATGGCGTTTGCTGAAAAGTATCCACTAGGCGATCGCCAGCTGTGCCTGCGCATTGGCATCAATACCGGCCCTGTCGTAGCCGGTGTCATCGGCACCAAAAAGTTCTCCTACGACCTATGGGGAGATGCCGTCAATATTGCTAGCCGAATGGAATCTCACGGTATCGTTAACCGCATTCAGGTGAGTGAAGACAGCTATCTACAGCTAAAGGAACGCTATCTTTTTGAAGACAGGGGCTATTTGCAGATCAAAGGTCGAGGTGAAATGCGGGCATTCTTGCTAGCAGAAACTAAAAAGCAATCTTGATACATCTTGCTAAAAACTTAGATCGCTTATCTGCTTTTTGTAGCCTCAGCTTCTAGTAAAACCATCTACTACGCGCTATGCCCAAATCACTTTCTCTTCGGTTTCGCAACATTGCCCTGACAATGTTGGGCCTTGGCCTTGGCTATCTAACGCTTTGCCTTAGCACTCAGCTGCTATACATCGCCTATCTCAGCGGCGAAGGGCATAGCATTACCTCACAATTTCTCGCTTTCTCTGCGATATGCGGTGTTCTGTTTTCTGCCATGGGTGGCTACGTTGCTGCTTTCTTTGCACGTCGCGCACCCGTCCTGCACGCCGCGCTCTTTTGCCTAATGACGACCAGCTTGTACATTGTGCCAAGTCTGTTGTTTGGCTCCCGTGAGCCGCTATTTTTCGCGGTTTTGAATGTTGTGATCGCTATCAGCGGTGCCATGATTGGCGGCTGGTTCCGCTACTGGCAAATCAACAGCCGTAACAGCACCATGACACCACAAGAGAACTAAGCCTAAAAAACTAAGCACAAAAACTGAGCTAAAAAAACTGAGCTAAAAAAACTGAACTTATCCCCCTAGACCAAGCTCCGCTCCATCATCTTCAGCGCAATGCACAAGTTCGCCTGTGTCCACAGCAGTGGCGTTGACACATTGGGCACATACTCATCCTGCTGAAGGTAGTACAGCTCCGGGCAGCGATTGGCAGGAATCTCTACCGGCTGATTGTTGCCCGCACCAGCAAGCACCACATTACCTCCGCCCGTAATTTGCCCCAGCGCCCGATTCAGATGAAGCGTTTGCAGCGCCAGATACAGAGCGCCTTCAGCGTCATTTTCTGGACGCGCTTGAAACCACTCTCCATAAATCGCTGAAATAATCGGGTCAAAAATACACCACTGCGCTTCCTCACCCCGTTTGACAGCGCGGTTGTGCGATTCAAGCCACTGCTCTCGCCCGGTGTACTGAGCTGTTTGAATAGACTTCTCTAAATCTTGAAAATCCCGGCACCAGAAAGAGTCATAGGGGTAGCGAGCAATTCCGTAGTCTCCTGTAAGCGCCGCTTGCACGTCTGCAAGGATGTTCTCAGCCTGCGCTCGGCTAACGACCTTGAGCGGATATATCAGATACAGCAGAGCAGCATCGTAGCGTCGCTCGTGCTCAGCAGTGCAACACTCCCAAGGAAGAATTTTATTTAAGGCAGCTTCGCCGTTTTGGACGAGTCGATTTAGTAGGTTCGCCGTCGGTTCAGCATCGCTGCGACTGCTGAGACTGCTGAGGTTGATTTTGCTAGCGTTTAAAAGCGATCGCAGCTCTCTCAACCCAGCCACGACCACCCCAATACTAGAAGCCGACACCTTACGGCCCTCTTCCCAGTGCCCGCTATCCGCATCTTCCCAATATCGAATCGCATCAAAGTAATCAACAAAGCGCCGCAGCATCTCACAGTCAGCGGCCTCTAAAGGGATCTGTAAACGCAGACTGTCTTCTGCCGCCAGCTTGCAGTACAGCCACACAAAGTAGCCCAGCGCATCGTTTTGGGCATGCTCCCACGCTTCATCCAACTCAGTTAGGCTTTCGCCATCAAACCGAATGTTGGGCCGCCGCATAACATCCTCTTTCAGCTCGGGATGGTTGATAATGTCAACAAAGCGGTGCTGAAACTTCTGAAAGTATGTCATCAGCCCTGCCATTGTCCTGGCGGCGATTTCGCACTCACCTATCATGTAGTGAGCATAGGCAACATATACATTGTCGCGAACCCAAACATACTGATAGCCTGTGTTCTCTGAATCCGCCGTAGCCGCCGCCGGGAAAAGTCCACGTTGTGTTGCCTTAAACGCTAACGTGCCATCTGTAGCCAAAAGCGTCTGTATGGCAGCGAGATCCGCCGACGTGTACGACGGCTGCAGTAAGGGTTCAAGAACAGGGTTTTGTATCTGGCTTTGGCTCTGGCAATCTATTTTATTTTTCACGTTCCCTATGATTCTCACTATTCTCTCGCTGGTCGTTGGCTACCTCACCTTAAGCATCAGTATTGCATTGCTCTACACAGCCTGGTTTAGCGGTGCTGGCCACGAGGCGACTGGCCAATTCCTGGCATTCGCTGCCGTGTGTAGCTTAGGATTCGCGACGCTGAGCGGTTGGCTAACAGCGCTAGTCGCCCAGCGAGCCCCCCTCTTTCATGCGGGACTGTTAGCAATTTTGCTAGCGGCTGTCTGGGGAATTTCTACCTTTGCCGGATCATCGGCTGAAGCCGCATCTACTGAACCCATGTCCGTAGCAATTTTGAATCTGGCTGTTGGTGTGACAGGGGTTATGGTCGGTGGCGGGTGGCGTCTTAAACAGATGAAGGCAAAAGACAGCGCTCAGAAAGAAGCGTGATCTCCTCATAACCATAGGAAATTCCGTCACTCAGTCTCTAAAGTGAAGTAAAATCCGCTACCCTCTCCAAACTTAGACTGCACCCACAGCTGGCCCTGATGTCTTTCAACAATCTTCTTGGCAATGGTCAGTCCTGCACCCGTGCCGCCACCAAAGCGCTTGGGCGCGTGGAGCCGTCTGAATATTCTAAAAACACTTTCTAAGTGCTTTTCTCTAATACCGATACCGTTGTCGCGCACATAGAAAATCGTTGAATCTTCAGTCAGCTGCTGACTTTTCATCGAAATGCTGCTGGACAATGAGTCTGCTTCATTCGACACGACGCCCTGCGCTAGCGCTTCTTGCAGAGAAAGATAGCCAATCTCGACTCGCTTAGGATCTTTGTCATTGTATTTGATGGCATTGGTAATGAGATTGGTGTACAGCTCTGTGATTTGCGTGCGATCGCACGCCACCACAGGCAATGCATCAGCCACCTCAAAACTAACGGCCTCGGGCTTGCTCACTTTAACCAGCTCTATTACGCTACCCACCACCTCATCGAGAGCGACTGCCTCTAGCTTTAGTTCAGCTCGCCCTAAGCGTGAGTAATGCAGCAAAGAACTAATCAAAGTCTCCATACGCTTCGTCAGTCGCATAAGCGTATGGAGTTTATCGACCCCATCCTCTCCTAGAACCTCACCGTAGTCTTCAATTAAAAAGGTGGAATAGTTATGAATGCCACGTAGCGGCTCCTTAAGGTCGTGCGAAGCAATGTAGGCAAATGAATCTAGCTCAACGTTGCTGCGCGTCAGCTCCAAATTCAGCTCAGCTAGCTCATCTGCCTTTTGCAGCACCAGGCCAATCACCGTACTGCGCAGCTCTAGGGCCGCCTCTATTTCCCACGGTTTCCAGGGCAGCGATCGCCCCTTTACCGTCTCCTGCCACAGATCAAAAGACTGTCGAGGCGACATCCGCAGCTCACCGCGCTCATCGACCTCTACCGGCTTTTCCGTCTTACCGGCCCAGTTTACAGTTTGAACAACCTCCGGACGAAACCACAGCACGTACAAATGCTGCACGTTAGAAATCGCTAGAGACAGCAGCCCACCAACCGGCACCTTAAAACGCGCAGCAGGCGCATAAACCGCCGAGAGCGAATCTGTACAGTAAACCGGCCGCTGTTCAAACTGAACCGCTAGCCAGGTTATCAGACCGCTTACTTCAGACAGCTCAGGCGTTTCACCTAGCAGCGTAATCTCGTCTTTCTCACAAAAGGCTACCCCGGTGCTGTTCGTCAGCGCTAAAAGCTTGGCTACATCTTTTGTTAAGCCTTCTTTCAAACTTTCACTTTGAGGAAGTGCCTTCAAGAAATAAGCCTGTATTGCCTTCAGCTTTAGCTTGTATTCAGCATCTTCATTTTCAGATTTAGCGTTTAGCTCTAGCGCAATTATCTGCCCCAAAAACTCACAGACAGTACGCACTTCGTAAGAGAGATAGCGTGGGCTGTTGTGATGACAAACCAGTAGTCCCCACAGACGATTATCACGAATCAAAGAAACCGCTAGCGTCGCCCGCACGCCCATATTTTTCAAATACTCAATATGTATCTTTGAGACGCTGCGCAAGCTGGTTAGGCTCATATCTATCGGAGCGGACTCCGTTGGCGCACCGTTGGTCTTTTGCGCGGATGAGCTAACCAAAGGCACGGGCTCGTAGGTAATATCTGGAATAATTCTCAGCAGGTTGAGCAAGTAAAGATGTTTCGCCTGCTTAGGGATATCGGTAGCAGGGTAGTGCAACCCCAGATAAGAGTCCATCTCGGCTCTTTTTGATTCGGAAACGACAGAGCCAGAGCCATCTTCTGCTAGCTGGTACACCATCACCCGGTCGTAGCCGGTAATGCGCTGCATTTCCTGTACGGCTACTTCGCAAAGTTCGGTAAGCGTGGTGGTCTGCTGTATGCGGTTCATCGGTCGCTTTACCAGACCGTGAAAGTTAAAAAAGCCCATACCGCCTACAGCAGTTGTAGGTTCTAGCTCCAATATGACAACGTCATTGCTGAAATGAACGACACCGGCAAATTGCTTGAGTTCTTCGTTGACTGGAATCTCAACTGGGAGCGGGTTAACGGCTTCAAAATCTTCCTCTAAGCAACGCTGAATAGTTTTTACCTGCGCCTTACTTAGCAGCTGAGCGATCGGTCGATCGAGCAAGTCTTCGGGTGGTCGCCCTAGATGCACTGTCGAGTTTTGACTAACTTGAACAATTTTGTAGCTAGAAAGGCTATCTGGCTCAGCTTTGCCTGCCTTTGTTTTGCTTCTTTCACTGTTTTGCGTTGCGTCTTCTGTGGGCCCTTTAAGCACTAGCATCACGCCGTGCGGCTGAATAGCCGCAGGGATATGAATAGGTTCGCGATCGCAGTTAGTCAGCTCAACCGACGTGCTAATTAAGTCAGGGTCAGTGAGTTTTGCGATCGCAGTCTTCGTCTGAAGAATAAAATCTGATACCACAGCAAAAAGTTATCTAACAGGGTGAACTTACAAGCAAACCTTCAAACCAGGCGCAAGTAGAGCACGCTACGGACAAAGGAGCGCGCCATAGTAAAGTCTAGCGACCATATAGCACTGAAAACGACCTGATACAAAATCAGCTAATTTTCTTCCAAATCAGACAAAAAAGCACGGCTCACCAGGGTCTATTGTTCGGGAAGCACTAACTCTGCCAAATAACTATTTTCTTAATATTTGTTAATATATGTTTAAGCAAGTGTTCGTTAGCCCTTTATGGCCTACTTGTTCAAGCACGCGTATAGCTGACTGAAAGCGTTTCTCATACGGCTTTCTAAGCGCATACAGTCCTTGGAGAGTCAGACCTGCGAAAACCTGCCGTCGTAGTTTTTACGCTCTCCAATCCAAATGCCAGACTCTATCTCCACAAGTGACAGTACGGATCGATCGTTAGAAAAACAGCCCTCAGGAAAAAAGTTGAATCCATCCTCCGCATCACCTGCTGTCACTGACATGTCTTCAACCACGCAGGCTCAAAGCTCGTCTACGGCTAGCGAGCTAATCGAGACTGTGTCTCGGGCAATTAAGCAGCTCTATAAGGAGCGCCTGGGCAAAGCACCGCTACTGGTAACCTGCAATTTGCTGGCAGATCGACTGGTCATCTGGATAGAAGGAAGTATTACCCCAGTCGAAAAATTGCTTTTTGCCGACGGAACACCGGAAGCAAAGAGCCTATGCTTTACGGTCGATAACATCATGCGTCAGCACTTAACCGACGTAATTGAGCGTCATTTGAACGTCGATGTCGTCACGATGATTGCAGATACATGTTACGAGCATGACTGTACGGGTGCGATCGCTAAACTATCGGCACCGATTACCTCGCTGTAAATAACATCAACGTCATAAAGCGTTCAGGCAATAGCTTGTAAAGCGGCTCGCAAAGCGGCTTACTGAGATCTAACTAACCAGTATGAACAGTCCAAACTGGTTAGGGGTTGCGGACTGTAAACAAGAGATTTCAGCAATACTCAGCCCAAACTTGTCAATTAGGGTCAGCGTAAGTCTCTCTTTTAATATTCGATTAATGGTAGAACCAATTTCTAAGGCCAAATCCGCTCTATTTTGAGTCAGCAAAAACCTCTCTGTAGCAGAGTCTTTTCTCTCTATGTTGACAATCAAATCACGGCTCTCTAGTATTCGGCACTCAACCCTATTTAGTTCATATCCCAGGGAATCCCTAAAAAGCTGTTTGGTGCTTTCTTCTATAGGGATTTTAAGGGACTGTAGCTCTGAGAATCGTTTTTCCATCGGACGTCTTAAGGGAAGCTTTTAAATTGGAGCTAAACTTTCAAACAATATTTTCAAGCAGCGTTAGTCATCTACTACTGCCATCCTAAAAGCTCATTACTCAAAAACCGTGAGGCAGAAGGCTTAGAATTTCACAAATCAATGACAGTACTATATTCACCCAGGCATAAATGCTCAGCTAAGAAAACATAGAAATATTCCACGCTTAGGCTCAAACAACAAGGTGTCAGGATGAGTCAGAGATAAGCGTAATAAAGCCTCCTCCCAAAGAAATATAAATCAGTATTAAGACTAATCAGATAGAACCAGCAGAATAATAATCAGTCAGAGAAAAGTTGGATTAAGGCGCTGATTATATCACTTTCAATATAGGCTTGCATTTTTGAAAGCAAGCACTAATTTTAGGACGATTCTTCAGACAGTTTCTATTACTTTAAAGCGTCTAAGTATGCCAAAAGAATGATGTAAAAAAAGCCTATAAATGTATAGTTCTTCAACGTTTACCTGAAATAGAAAGAAAATATATAGTTAGCTGAGTGATACGCTTTACGTCTGATATATGTATGTTTAATAAGATTCGCAACGTAGTAAACAAATATTTAAAAGCGCATTAAATATGAGCGCAATAAACTAGAGGTTTCTTTTCTCTCAGTCCAGAAGAAGTTCTGGCAAGGTGCGTCTTCTCTACTGCGTCTTCTCTACAAGGTAAAACGTTTCTCTGCTCCAACGGCTCAAGTTCTCATACAAATACAGCTATACCAGCACAGCTAAAACGTACTGACTTTTCATAAATAACGTATTGACTTTTCATCAATATAGACTTGATACCAGCCGTGGAAGATTTTGGTAATGTTTTACGCCGTAAAGCTGACGAGATTACAGACATTTGGATTAGAGATGTCCAGCGCAATATTGCTAGTAGCCCTACCACTTCCATAACGTACGAAGCCGTTCGTCATCGGCTGCCGCGAATTCTCGATGCGATCGCCACCTGTCTATCTTCTTCTAACTCAGCCGCTCTAGACAGCAGCATTTCGACTCAGCCTAACGCTTCCAAGTCCATTAACATCCGGGTCGAGTTAGGATTTGATATTGACGAGATGCTAAGAGAGTTTGGCATCTTACGTACGCTGATTGTGACAGCGCTAAAAGCAGATTTTGGCGCTGGCGATATATCCAATACCATTCTGGCACTGCTTCAAGTAGACACGGTACTCAACGATATTGTTGCTAGAGCCGCCCAACGATCCACCGAGTATCAGCTTGAGCGCATAGAGCCTATGCACCGCGAGCTGATTGCTAGTAATCAAGAGCTCATTCGACTGGTACAAGCACAAAAAGACAACGCTGCTCACCTGGCGCACGAGCTAAAAAATCCGATTCATGCGGTTGTTTCTTTCTCCGCTATCCTGATAAAGAAAAAAAAGCGTCTTTCAGAAGCGCCTGCCGACCCTCAAGAACTCAAACTGCTAGAGCGCATCAACGATAACGGTAACCAGCTAAACCGGCTAGTTAGCAACATGTTAGAAGTCTCTCGTAACGAATCTCAGAAGCTGTCTTTAAAGATAGAACCTATTGATGTTTCTCAGCTGGTCACAAAAGTTGTTGACTCTTTAGAGGTAGAGGCGATCCAAAAAAACATAGAACTGCGCAAGGACTGTTCTTGCGCGCCCGCTCAAGTCAACATAGATAGTTTACGTTTGCAGCAGGTGATTGTTAATCTTGTCAGCAATGCCATCCGCTATACAAATAAAGGAAGCATACTCGTTCGCTGCTACGGCGTAGACAACGACAGGTGGGCGCTTTCTGTTCGTGATACAGGAAGAGGCATTCGCGCAGAGCAACAGGAAAAGATTTTTAAGCCTTATGTCAGAGCCAGTCAGGCATCAGCTTACGCAGCAGAGAGCAGCGGACTAGGACTCACAATTGTCAGCAAGCTAGTAGAGCTGCTACAGGGCGAACTCGCTCTCGTCTCTGAACCTGGTCAAGGCTCTACTTTTTCGATAACGCTACCCCTCGATATGGAACAGAACTAGCTGGCCTCGAAGCGACTAGAGAACTCAAAGCAAATAAAGCAATAGAGAGAGAAAAAGAGTCACAGACTGCTAGGCTCGCAGCCCAAAGTAGGTAAGTACCAGCTCCTCATCGCCTGTGTTGCTTACCTCATGCGTTTCGTAAGGCGCAACGGCAACGCAAACCCCAGGCGTTAACGCGTGTGTTTTACCATCGATTGCGATCGCACCTTCTCCAGCCTCTACAAAAAACACCTCATGCATATCTTCATGAGCATGACCAGCAGCAACTTGTCCGGGCTGAAAGCGCGCCTGAGAAAAATTCGTCAAATGAGGCAGCTCGCCCATCCGCAGCATTACTTGCTTCTTAATCGCAGCATTATGAGAAACGGACTCTATCGGCAGCTGAGAAAGGGCTGTTACTTTCATCGCAATATATATATAGGAAAGACATTAGGAAAGACATTAGGAAAGACATTTGCCATAACATATTGCAGCAAAAAGCCCACCAGACAAATCCCGGTGGGCAATTGCCAGAAGGCAATTATTGTTCAAATTTTAACGAGCAAACGACTAAAGCGTAGCCGAATAAGTATTTAGCACAACCGGCTTAAATGTTTTAGCCGTAGCGGTCAACCAGTGCCCCTGCCCAATGGGTTGCGCCGAGGCTCTGACTACAGCTCCCGTAATAGACGTCAGCTGAGCAATAAACTCTTGGCCTTTAACCCCTTTAGCAACGCCCCCTGACAATAAAGACAGCTCAGGAGACTCAACCCCAACAAACCAGCCTCGCAGCTGAAGTTCGTACTCGGGCAAACTGCTCAACTCCAATCGGCTCGCGCCCAAACACAAGCCGCCCGAAAATCCAGTCGTCACCAGCGTAAGTTCAGCAGTCGGAAGCTTACACAGCAGTGCCGAAACTTGGTCAATGCCGTCACGTTCTGGCGCCAAAACATGTGCCTGGATGTTCGGCTGTAGTCCAGCTAGCAACATTTGTAAGTGCTGCACCCGAGGATCAAAAACGACCAGACGTATCGGATTGACACGCGGCGTCGAAAGATCAACCAGAGACTGCAACCGTGGGCATACAGAAGAAATAGGCATAGCAATACTAATCAAAATAACTCGTGATTAGTATTGCCAAAAAGCTCAGCGTCAAACCGGAGTAAAAATACGTGATTTAAAGGCCGAACTCTTCAAAGCCCCAATCCTTCAGAACCCTAATCTAAAGAGACGGCGCAATAATTTGCTCAGCCCCGGGCATCTTCATCACCTTAGAAAGCGGCGCAGCATCCGGAACATCCGGCAGCGTCGTCTTCACTTGAGAGGCGACCTCTACTGTTTTAGCACTGTAGGTTTGAATCGCTATTTTAGGATATAGCCCAATACCGATGATGGGCACCAGCAAGCAGACCGCCACAAAAGCTTCACGGGGCATAATCTCCCAAGACCTGTCGCTTGGCGGCTTCACCTCATTCACATCGCCGTAGAAAATACTGCGAAGCATCGAAAGTAAATAAATTGGCGTAAGCACAACACCAATAGCCGCCAGCATCACAACACCCGCCTTAAAGAAGACGTTGTAAGCATCGCTAGTGGCAAGACCCAAGAACACTGTAATTTCAGCAATAAAGCCGCTCATGCCCGGCAGTGCCAAAGAGGCCATCGAACCCGCTGTAAAGAAAGCAAAGGTAATCGGCATTGCCTTTGCCATGCCGCCCATTTTGCCCATAGAAAGGGTGTGGGTGCGATCATAAGCAACCCCAGCGAGGAAAAACAGCACCGCCGCCACCAGACCGTGGGAAATCATTTGTAGCATCGCGCCGCTCATACCCAAAGAGTTGAAGGCGGCTAAGCCTAGCAGCACAAAGCCCATATGACCAATCGAAGAATAGGCCAAACGCCGCTTCAAATTATCCTGTGCAAAAGCAGTCAGCGACGCATACACAATGTTGATCACGCCCAAAATCGCTAAAACAGGCGCAAAGTAAAGATGCGCGTCTGGCAAAATCGAAATGTTCATCCGAATCAAACCGTAGCCAGCCTTCTTAAGCAAAACACCCGCCAGAATCATAGACACCGGAGCAGGCGCTTCGCCGTGGGCATCTGGGAGCCAGGTATGAAGCGGAAAAATCGGCAGTTTGGCACCGAAGGCCACTAGCAGGCCCAAATAGCAAATCAGCTGGAACGGCAGCGGATAATTTTTGGCCGCCAGCTCACTCATGTTGAAGCTAAAGCTACCGCCAAAGAAAGCCAGCGCCAGCGCAACAATTAGAATAAAGACAGAACAAGTAGCGGTGTAAATGATGAACTTAGTAGCCGCATACAAACGCTTCTGACCGCCCCAAATGGAGATCAGCAGGTACACAGGCACCAGCTCTAGCTCCCACATAATGAAAAACAGCATCATGTCTTGGGACAAAAAGACACCTAGCTGCGCGCTAAACATCAGCAGCATCATGGAGTAATACAGCCGAGGCTTGAGCTTAATATTCCAGGAGGCAACCACCGCTAGCATGGTAACTAGTCCGCTCAAAACGACTAGCGGAAAAGAGAGTCCATCCACCCCCAAAGACCAGCTCAACCCAAATTGAGTAATCCAGGGATACTCTTCTACTAGCTGAAGGCCAGCAGTGCCCAGCTCGTATTGAGTAGCAAAAACGTAGAGAATAAGGCCAAATTCGGCAAGGCTGGCTCCTAGTGCATACCATCGGATGGTTGTTCCATCTTTATCTGGCAGCAAGGGGATGGGCATTGCGGCCAAAAGCGGAAAGATGACTAGGAACGTCAGCCACGGAAATTGTTCACCGATCATTAAAGTTCACGCAATTTCGATAGCGACAAAAGACGCACTTCATTCCGAAAAAGCAGGGCCAAAGAGGAGAAGTCTAGCGAGAGGCTGGGCTTTTGAACCAGGCAAAACTATCGGACGGGCATAAGGGATAAATACCGGCAGGAATAAATACCTACTGAATGCGCCCAAAGGTTAGTATACAAAACTTAACCTCCCTTTTGTAAGAATCAAAAGAAAGATGCGATGAATAATTAATACCTAATCATAAATACTGATTTGGCAAGTTCACGGCCCTTTCGGCTGATCTCAGTTCACTCTATCGCGTTAACTCTCCTGTAATCGTTAAAGATTAACAGTGGTCTCTATAAGGAATCGATATGTTCTGCTGCTGGCCCTCTGCCTATTGCCCTCTGTCTGTCGGTTACGTTGCCGGTTGCTGCCGGATGTAGCTGCGCACAAAGGCATCGTTGCGCTAAAGCGGCGGCGGCTCCAATCCTAACCTGCTATTTCGTCCTGTAAGTTCATGAATAGTTCGCTGAATTGGAGCCGTGGGCTGCTGGCGGCAAAGGGTTGAAACGCTGTACTTTTAAGCTTCTCGCTCAGCGTTCCTGGCATATTCAGCGGCTGTTCTGCGAGAATATCCCCTATTTCCAGGCTTTTTGTTGTTCCTTAACCGATTGATTCGATGCTTGCGCCCTTTTTCTCTAAGCTCAGGCTATGGGCGCGGGCAACAAATGGCTGCGATCGCCAAGCATCTTCCATCGCCTCGCGGACCCCTTCGCTCATATCAGCGGGTGCTAAAGCCAATAGAGTGGGCCCCGCACCGCTAATAACTAAGCCCCAAGCGCCTGCTTTCAAGGCGGCTCGGTACACGTTGTCGTAGCCGGGAATGAGCTTTTTGCGATAGGGCTGATGAATGCGATCGCGCATTCCACCCGCAATCCATTCGCCATGTCCCATTGCCAGGCCACGCATCAATAGCCCAATATGCGCCGTATTGAAAATGGCATCTGCTCGGATGTACTTTCCAGGCAGCACTCGCCGCGCATCCGCCGTAGACAGCTCGAATTCAGGAATAATCACCACTGGCACCACCGATTCATGCCAGGGCAGATCACAAATTTGCAGCTTACCGTTCGCCATTGCGGCCAAGCGAGCACCCCCTAGCAAAGCGGGCACAACGTTGTCTGGGTGGCCTTCTATTTCGTTGGCCAAAGCAGCTAATTCTGTATCAGCTAAGGGCGTACCAGCGATCGCATTTGGGGGCACAGGGGGAGCGGGAGGCGGGGGAGAAGAGGGGAGAGAGCCAGGAGGGGGAGGCGCGGGGAGGAGGA
>CALDSK010000307.1 GCA_937911865.1 uncultured Synechococcus sp. | reverse complement strand
GGTAGACCTTCTGTTTGGCGGCGCAGGCAAAGATGAGCTACTGGGCGGTGACGATGACGATTTTCTCAGTGGTGATGAGGGTGCTGATACGCTCGACGGCGGCAGCGGTGACGATCGATTGTTTGGCGGTGACGGTAAGGATGCGCTGCTAGGTGGCGATGGTAACGACACTATTAAAGGTGAGTCGGGTAGCGATATGCTCGATGGCGGACAAGGTAGCGATCGCTTGTTCGGTGGTGCGGGTAACGACACGTTAGTAGGGGGATCTGGAGATGATTTCTTAGCTGGCGATGCGGGTAATGATCGGCTCGAAGGCGGCGAAGGCAAAGATACTTTAACTGGCGGTGGCGGTCGCGATACGTTTGTGCTTGCCACTGGCGGCGGACTGGATAGTCGCGATGTGATTTCTGACTTCAAGTCTGGTCAAGACAAGATAGAAGTGTTGGGGCTGAGTTTTGGTGCGCTGAGCTTTGAAGGAAATCAGATAGCGATTGCTGAAACCACTGAAGTGATTGCGTCGCTGACGGGCATAGACACAACAGCTTTGAGTGCGGCTGATTTTGTGTAGAACTGCCTGATTATGTTCTTGGCTGGTGTGGGTGATGCCCTTGAGTAATCCTGGAACAGGATCGTACGCTAAGGCTGAAACCTTTAGGTAGAAGCTCTTAGCGTAACTTTCTATTCCATGACTATTCAAACCCCTATACCCCTATATCAGAGAGCTGTTTGTGAAAGAGCGTCGGGTAGTTGAGAGGGTAGTTGAGAAAGTGTGATCGCTTCAGTCGAAGGAGCAGGTAAAGAAAAGGCAGCAACGTAACCGCGACAAGGGAGGTGTTATCTCTGCCCGACGGTCTGGGGTCATAAAGCCCTTCAGCTTATTTTTAGACCGGAGCACTCGACCGGTTGCACCCAAATTAAAAGCAGTTAGCCGCCCGTAAAAGTGTCCTACTGAGTATAAGTAGTAAGCGTTTTCTAACAGTATGTTGCTACACAGTATGTTGCTACTAAGTATTCCAGCTCTCTACTGTCTTTTGATATCGGACACCAGGATTTTCAACCTATGAAACTCAAGCCTTTGAGCGTAGCATTATTCACTCTAGCACTGGTTGCCTTGGTTCCTGTTGTAAAAATGGCGACCGCCCAACCAGAACCTGTAAGTCTTGAAGAGAAACTAGGACAATGGCACGCTAAGGGCCTAGAACAATCAAAAATTTGTGAAGATGTTTTCCAAGAAGAAGCCAATGGCAGTTTTGAAGGAAACTACTTTTTCGATGATTTCAAAGGGTTAAACCTGACCGACGAGCAGCGCAGCACTTATGATTCTCTAATGACGCAGGCGGATGCAAAAAGAACAGAACTGTTCCAGAACACTGTGAGCATTATAAATCCGACGGCAAGTCTATCCTTTAAACCTTCCGCAGACTTCGATTCAGTCCCACAGGATATTCAATCGGAGATTCAAGAAGCCCTGAATAAAAACCCTACAATTGATCAAAAAGAAGCGCTTGATCGGAAATTCGGTCAGTATGGCGAATTTTTAGGTTCTTACATCACTTACATTACGCCTGAGCAGGAGGCGCAGCGAACTTGGATTAGTGAAAACTTTTATGCGCAGGTTCAAGACATCATGACGGCTGAACAGCTATCGCAGTATCGAAAGCTCCTAACAGCTAGACTCAGGATAGATGAAGTCTGCGGTTCGACGGTACCTGTTTCTTCTGAGCGTGATCTGGGCCGAGTAATCACCGGTTCTTCCTCAGCTTGGGGCCAAGTAGTCGATACGATACCTGAGCTTTTGCAATAGCTGCAACAATTACCTTGTGAAGTAGGTTGGTGTGTGATCGCACACCAACCTATTTGCCTGATTTTATCTACAGGTATGGCTTGCGAATGAAATCAGGTGTAGTAAGAGCTGTTCATCTCTTTATCACGCAGCCACTACAAAGACCCTGTTGAAGGAGATTGCTCTGATTATGTGCAGCGTATATTCCAATTTCGCTCAATGTAGTCAGAGACCGTTGTCTGTTTTGGCAGATTGAATTCTTCAACAATAGGCTGACTATCCCAACGAGGTTGCCAGGTTGCCACAAACTTCACAAGCGCCAGTACATTTGCTGCAGAGGGCATTAATGGCTGTATTGTATTTTGCCCCATACTTGCAAGCCATGCAGGCATAGAGATTGTTTTGACACTGTGGCCCACTTTCTGTGCGAACAGGTCAGCAATTTCTGCCCAAGTAATCCACTCAGGCCCACCAGCTTCAATAATTCTGTTGACAGCATTCGGGTGCCCAACCATGCTAGCCATCATCTGCGCAGTATCATATGTTGAAATAAATACAGAGCCCTGTTCCCGACCGCCGGGTGCTATCATCAGCCGATGCTTGACAACCAGATCGCCCATCATATACTGCCACATTTTCATAACACTATAGGGGCGACGTGTGGTGGCGTGAGGGTCGGCGCCTATGGCCTGACGCGCTCCTGCCATCACTAGCCAAACGTCCATAAAAGCGGGATTTCTCACAATCGTTGATGCCATTGAGGATGACTGAAGTCGCTGCTCAATTAGGCGCTTGCCTGCTAGTTCGGGTACGGTGGATTCTATAGGATGTTTTGGAACAGATGACTGAACAAACTGTTGGACGCCTGCCTTTTCTGCAGCGGCTATAAGTGCCTCGTACCCACTGTCGCTGATACGCTTTACCGACAGTGTTTTTCCCGAGGGAATAATGCTGTTAGCGCTTGAGACTACAAAATCAACGTCGGTGACTGCACGCCGGAGGCTAGCAACATCAGCCAAATCTCCCAGTACGTATTCAAGATCTCCCACCGCGCCGTGAATCTTAGCGCCCTCTCGGCGAATCATCGCTCTAACAGGGTGACCCTTTTGCAGTAGCGCTTTTACAACTTAAGAACCCACATGACCTGTGGCACCCACGACTAAAACACGTCCATCAGACATTATTCACCTTCTACCTTTGTTGAAATTTTTGTTATTAACAGCTGCAACTCAGTCTTTATAAGAGAACGATTATTCTCTTATAAGCCAAAAAAACGACTACAAGGTTGAGATGGCAACAGCGATGTAGTCTTCGATTATGTCTTCTCTAGCACGCGCATGAGCCAATAGAAATAAACCTTGCATTACACCTGTCAAGTAATGTCCCAGAACCTTGGCTCTTTTAGCTTTAACGCCTGCTCGCTGGAGTGCCTCTGAGAAGCTATGCGACATAGATTGCAAGTGAGCATCAATTTGATATTTCACTTCAGATATCTGAAGTGTGTCATCTGAAGCAGTGTTTGCCATAAAGCAGCCCGAACTCCCTGCTTCTGAAACGGCTAACTGTCCAAGCTCTTTCAGCATCGTTGAAATGTCTTCAAGGGTGATGGCTTCTTTGTTTAAGGCAGAAAGAATTGATCGAAAAACAGTCTGACGATAGTGACGTAGTGAGGCAATAAACAAAGCCTCCTTATTGCCAAAAGTGGTGTAAAGACCTTTGCGACTCACGCCGCTAGCCTCTACAAGGTCACCGTAACTGGTCTCTGCAAATCCCTTTTGCCAAAAGACGCGCATAACCGCATCTATTGCTTGATCAGGATCAAATGTGCGAGGTCGAGCCAAGTGTTTTACCTCATTAGAGAATGATCATTCTCTAATGGTAAGATCCTATAGATAGAATTGTCAATAGGCCCTTTGGCTTTATGACGAAGGGAACGCAGCCCAAAACCGACTACTCTTGTCTTGAGCTGCGTTTCTTTGTTGGTATCGTCTGATAAAAGATGTTTATCCGTGGTGCGATCGCAGCTTATCCCACTTGATTTTGGCGAAATTTTTCTCTGAGGTGAGGCTATGGAAGCGCTGTAAAAAGATGAGCCCAGCTGCAGCAACGCCTATTGACTGACCAATCCACAAACCCATTCCGCCAAAGCCCATTATGAATCCGAGAATATAGCCGCTAGCTAGGCCGACTCCCCAGAAGGTGACAATGCTTAGCAGCATTGGCGCGCGAGTATCTTGCAGGCCGTACAGCGAACCCATGGCAACCCTTTGAATGCCGTCTAAGAGCTGGGCTAGCGCTGCAATTCCTAACATGGGAATAGCCAGTTTGATAACGTTGAGTGTTTCTGGATCGCTTGCATCCAGGTAAATGCCAATGATAGAGCGACGGAATACAAGGAGACCGATAGCTGTTAGGCCCATAAAGATAGCTGCTGCTGCGATACCGACATATCCAGCCTGTCTGGTGCGCTGGCGATCGCGCTGTCCGACCCACTGTCCGACTCGGACGGTGACTGCATAGGACATGCCTAATGGCACCATAAAAAGTAGAAAGACAGTTTGATAAACAGTTTGGTGAGCTGCCAACGTTGTTGTATCTAGGTTGCCCATCATAAAGGTGACAGCTGTGAATAAGCCGTATTCAACGGCGATAGTAACAGCGATAGATACGCCAACAACCAGTAGTTGACCTAAAACTTTGAGCCGGATGCGGTGCAGTTCTCTCCAAAATGGATACTGTTTTAGCGTTTGGTTTTTGCAGATGTAGAGAAAGAGTGCTAAGAACATAAACCAAAAACTGAGACCGCTAGCTAGGCCCAACCCTTCTAATTCCATGCGCGGAAAGCCAAATTTGCCGTAGCCTAGAACGTAGTTGCCGATGACGTTAGCAAAGGTTCCTAGCACGACAATCACCATAACAGGGCGAGCCTGGGAGAGCGCCGATACATAGCCCCGCAGCATAGCAAACCCGATTGCTGGGAAAAAGCCCCATAAAATGTAGTCAAGATAGCCATCTGCTAGGTTGACGGTTTGCTGCACCTGGCCAAGGCGCAGCATCACGTTGTCTAGGTGACTGATGACAACCATCATCGGAACCGCAATGAGAACCGATAGCCATAGTCCCTGTCTGGCGATGCGCTCGATCTGTTTGTGTTGTTTGGCACCGTAGGCGGCTGCGACTAAAGGGCTGACCGCCATTACAAATCCGCTGGTAGTATTTAGCACAAGCTGAAAGACAGAGGATGCTAAACCTCCTGCCGCTAGGCTCTGGGCACCTAAATGACCCATCATGAGAGTATCGACAAAGCCGACGACGGCCTGCGCGACTTGAGCGGCTGCTAGGGGCACTGCTAACTTGAGAAACTCTCGGATTTCTAAGTTGATGCCTGATCTTTTTATAGTTGTTGTCGTCATTTCCTTAAGTTTTGGTATCAGCTCTGTAGCTTCTGTTGAGCTGTCTAAAATTTAGGGGAGTAGAAAAGAGAAATCTGCTTGAATTCTGCTTAACTATCAGATTGTTGCTGTGTTTTTCGTAGTTGGGTTTTATCCCTTACGGTAGTTACGAGGGGTGATGCCGGTCGCGTCTCTAAATATCTTGCCTAGATGGCTCTGGCTGTTGAATCCGCATTGGAAAGCGATCTCTGCAAGCGTCATTTTTGTTCCTTTCAATAGCTCTTTAGCCTGCTCTACTCTTTGTTGTAGAACGTACTGATGTGGCGTGGTTCCCATGGACTCCTTAAACAGGCGGCTGAAGTGATATTGACTAATGCCTACGACGTCTGCTAGGTCCGCGAGCTTAATCGATTGATCGAGGTGGGCCTGAATGTAGTCTGAAATTTGTATAATTCTGCGATCGCCCAGTCCACCTGCATAAAGTGCTACCTTCGGTTTTGATTGAGCGTACTCACGAATTAAGTTAATGGCTAACACGTTCGCAAGAGACTCTACATAGAGTTGTCCAACCCAACCATCGCCCTTATGAAGCTCCGCGCGTAGCAGCCGTAACGTTTGCTCTAGCTGTGGATCTCGCACTCGAAATTTAGTCGCTAGCTCTAGGCAGTCGGCGTCAAAGTCGGCTGCTGAACGTGCGACTGTTTGAATAAACTGGGTCGGAACTTGTACATGAAAGTAGTGATCGTCTCCTTCAGGGCGACAGGAGGCAGGCGTATTGGCAGGCGTAATAGAGATATCACCTTGCGTGTAGAGACCAGTATATTGGCGATCGCCAATAACTTGATGAAGGCGATAGGGGCGCGACGCCAGGCATAATGCGAGCGAAAGTCCCTCCCATGCTTGTAGAATCTCGGTTTCTCCGGCTGGCTGCTGATACTCTTCTGCCAGTATCGGGCTCCAGCCTAGCGCTTCGCTAGAAATAACTGGCGTGGACATAGGTTGAGAAGAGAGATTTCTGTAAGTTTGAGATGTCTTCGCCATCGGTATTCCGCTTTTTCCAGAGCTGATCGCAAGGTTTTGACAGTTGTGCGAATTTAAAGGGGTTAATGGCCTTGAGCTTGGCCTTAAACTATTGGCCTTAAAGACGTTGACTGACCTTAAAGGCGCTAACGACCTTGAGTATTTATTACTATCTCAATTGTACTTAAATGGCTGCGAAACACAACGAACTTAAATAGGATTTGACTTATAGGATTTGACTTGCGGTACCCATTTCACATCTGAATGATCGCCCTCACGCCAGCGTGATCACGCTCTTGCCATTTGTCTTTTTTGTCGTTGGATAGGCAGCATGAGACAAAATCGACTTCCCAAGTTTCTGCCAGGAGATTCTGCCCAAATTCGTCCACCCATTCCTTCAACGAGATAGCGACAAATCGTCAGTCCGATTCCGATTCCACCGTGATTTCTCCTGAGATAATCCTCTTCTTGGTAGAAGCACTCGAAAATGCAGGCTAAGTGTTCTTGCTCGATCCCATGGCCTGAATCTGAGATATCAATTTTGAGAGTAGCTATTTCATCCTCTTGCTCTTTTGCCTGTAGTCCAAAAACTTGATGCTTAACGTTAATAAAGCCTGCTGCTGCTGTAAACCGAAAGGCGTTCTCTAAAAGCCTTTGGAGAACTTCTATGAGGTGAGCCCCGTCGGCCCACACTAGAGGTATTTGCTCACTATTTTCGATTTTTACATCCACTGGTGTCTCGCTGGACGCTTGCTGCAAAACGCTGTTGAGCGTGGTCTGTAGGGTGGCTGTTAAATCTATTAGTTCTGTTTGAAAGCAGATTTGCCTCGCATCTAAGCGCGACAGTAACTCTAAGTCTCGACTGAGTGTTTCTAGTCGTTTAAGGTCATCTTCAGCATTTGTTAATAGGGCTTTTCTGACAGAGGTGGGAGAGGCACCTTCGCTCTCCAAAGTCTCTAGGCAAACTTTTAGAGTTGTAAAGGGTGTCCGTAGCTCATGATTGATGATTGCTAGCGCCTGACGCCATTCGTCTTCTAATAAGATTCGTTCCTCAGCCCATATGAGTTCGTCACGACCGCTGCCTTCGTCGCACAGGGCAGCCAGAAAAGGCCGAAGACGCTTGCGCGCATCCTTTAGCCAGCTCTGGTCGCGAGAGAAGGTATTGGGAAGCGCTGCAAACATTGAGTTCAGATAGGTTGCGGCTGTTCGACTAGGACGGAATTGAGCAAAGTCTAACGTCAGCGCCCAAACTTGATTCGCATACGATAGAAAGCTTTCTACTAGCAGCGCGAGGCGATTTAATTCTGTTAAAGACAGCTGAATCATGCTGCGCTGCGCCTGCGCTGGAATGGTATCTCCTTCTGACAGCGTTTCTATGGTGGTTTGAATTGTGCATAAGGGTGTACGCAATTCATTACTTAGCAGTGAAATCAAGACCCCTCTGATCTGCTCAAGCAGTTTGGCTAGCTTGAACTGAGCGCCCGTTAAAGATGAAATTCTGGGCTGGGGTAAAAATTGGCAGACCAGTTCAACTTCCTGCTGTTCCAATGCTGTTGTGGTTGCAGCTATTGGTATATCGGCAGGTGGCTCGCTTGGTTTTTGAGGTGCTGCCATTCGTTAAAAAGTAAAAAAGTCAATTAGCTGACTTTATAGTAAAACAAAACTTAACATTAAGATACATAACTTTACTAATTAAGACTATGGATAGAGGAGGGCGAAGCGTGAGTGAGTATTTCTGTTGAAAAAAGAAAAATAATTTCGAATGACGCGGATTTAGAATGCTAGGAAAGATCGCCTTTCGAATGTGTGGAAACAATAGAGACTTGTTAGAGAAAGTTTGTTTCGTCTGTATTGTTCGTATTTTTGAGCAGCAAGTTCGGTTTGCGATAGGTTGTAACAGTACGAGAATTTAGAATCATCAACTGTTTAAAGTCATCGACTCTTGATCGCTTGGTTGATCGCTCTGCAGGTAGAGGTGAATCTTGCTGGTAGTTATTTGTCTTCTACCCAAAGGTAGAAGCTTTTCGCAGTAAAAGTCGAGATTATCTGTAACAATGCTTGTCTGATACTTTAACTGACTGTTGTCGCTTAGAGCAGGCATACCAATAGATAGACAAGACATCCATCCATTTCTGATAAATGAATAATTACTCTATTGGTATCAATCTCAACCGAGACTACGATTATTTGAAGCTAGCCCGTGTCAGGGAGCAAGAAGCGCTATGCTGCCTGAATCCTACTCGCAGGAGCTGGCTTCAGGCAGCTGCACGGTACGCTCGTCAGCGAGCGATTTCGCAACAGGCTCAAGCTTGTACTTTTGGCGCATCACTAGCTGATATCTGAAGATGGCGTGGCGAGGAAGGTTAATTTTTCTTCTAGAGCTGAGAGCCTTCTGACGCTGAGAGCCGCTGCAATATCTATTCGCGGGGACCAGGTAAAACAATATTGAGCAGCAGTGCGGTGATGCCGCCGGTACTGATGCCTGAAGAAAAAATACTTTTTACTAGCTCTGGGAGCTGTTCTAGAATGTCGGGAACGATGCTGACGCCTAAGCCCAGACCTAGCGATGTGGCGAGGATGATGGAGGCTCGCTTGTTCAGTTTGACGGTGGAGAGAATTTTGACGCCAGCAACGGCAACCGAGCCAAACATGATGATGGTAGCGCCGCCTAAAACTGGCTGGGGAATGGTTTGGAAAATGCCGGCGATAACTGGAATAAGCCCTAGCAGGACGAAGACGCCTGCGATGAAAAAGCCGACGTAGCGACTGCCGATGCCAGTGAGCTGAATGACGCCGTTGTTTTGGCTGAAGGTGGTGTTGGGAAAAGTGTTAAAGATAGCTGCGATCGCAGAATTGACCCCGTCTCCCAAAACGCCTCCTTTAATTCGCTTGAAGTATTTTGGCCCGGTGATGGGCTGCCCTGTGAGTAAAGAGGTCGCGGTTAAGTCTCCAGTGGATTCGATGGCTGTAATTAAATACAAAAAGGCGAAGGGAATAAAAGCTGCGAGGTTGAACCCGAAGCCGTATTTGAAGGGAACAGGCAAGGTGACGGGCGCTAGGTTGGCGAGGTTGCTGAAGTCGACAAGGCCCATGGGAATAGAGATGAGGTAGCCAACGATGAGTGCGATCGCGACAGAAGACATGCGCAAGAAGCTGCTGCGTACGTTGTTCAACGCGACAATAATGGCCAATACCAAGCCCGAAACCAACAGATACTGAGGACTGCCAAACGTCCCTGCTTCTCGGGCGGCAAATCCACCGCCCATGCTGGTAATACCCACATTAACCAGCGTTAGACCGATCAGTGTAACGACTACGCCTGTTACGAGCGGCGTGATGACTTGGCTAGCAAACTCAATAAAGCGACTCAAAACCATCTCAATGACAGAGCCTATAAGACAAAGGCCAAAGATAGTGCCCAGGGCCTGCTGCGTTGTGCCGCCTGCTTCTGTAATCGCAAGACCAGCGGCGATCACTGGACCAATAAAGGCAAAGCTGGTGCCTTGAATGCTCAGTAGCCCCGAACCGATTGGCCCAATTGTTTTTGCCTGAATAAAGGTGGCGATTCCTGAAACGAACAGAGACATGCTGACTAAATAAGCGCCGTCGGCAGGCTCTAGGCCCAAAGCGCCAGAGATGATAAGCGCGGGCGTGATGATACCAACGAAGCAAGCCGAAACGTGCTGAATTGCCGCGAAGATGGCATCTTGAATGGGCGGCCTGTCTTCTAATCCGTAGATTAAATCTGAGCGGACAACTGTTTCTGAAGATGCTGCCGACGCTTCTGGCTGTGATATAGCGGGTTCGTCTGTGACTGTTTTAGGGGTGCTCATATTTGAAAACTCCAAAACGTGAAAGCATCAATTAAAGGCCTTAGAAACAGTTGAGAAAAAATGGACGGGTGTCTCGGTGAGAAAATGCTCTGCTTTAAAGCAACAGACCCTCTGTTGTTCGATTCTTTGAATCTCTTTTTGTGAGATATTTTCAAGAAACAGAATTGGAAAGGCAAATTCTTACTCGCTACAACAACCTGCTGATCCACTCTGCTGATCGCTGCAACCTACATAACCTATATATATAGAAGTATAAAAATTGCACAGTACACAAATAATTTAGTGGGAAGCACATCGTGAAAAGGTGTCACTGGCTACATATTTGGGATTGCTTGAAATTCTGAGGACGGCCTATCTTCTGTATTGAGATTACTCTTGGAATTTAGATGGATGTTTTGATGTATTTAAGATTGCCCGTTCAGTCCATCACTTGAAGAGATAGTATTTACAGAAGACACTGTTAGCTTGGAAGCCTCCTTATGACTGCTGCAACTGCTCGTTCCACTAGCCAATCTATCCCTGCTTTTTGTGAAGGCATTCAGCATTTTGGTGAGCCCAAACCTGCTTTTGAGAAGTACGGGCAGAGCGCGGCTATTAGAGAAGGGGCAGAGGCGATCGCATCTCCAACAGACCCAGTGGCGGTGTATCAGACGCTGCTAGCTGCCGATGCGCTACGCTACTTGACGCTGCATACTACTGCCAGCAAACAGTCGGGGCACCCCGGTGGGTTTGCCAGCATTGCTGATACGATTGCGGCGCTGGTGATGCTGGGCTACAAGAACCTGATCACAGAGGTAGGGCACCATGCGCCTGGCTTTTACAGCACTGTTTTTATGGACACCTCTTTGGAAGAGATGGGCATAAAAACAGTGAAGGAGATGGGCGATCGGTTTCGTGAAACCCACGGTTTGCTGGGTCACCTTTCAGGTCAAATTCCGGGGCTGCTGAGTCCGGCGGGCCCGCTGTGCCAGGGGCAACATTTTGCAATGGCAGCGGCAAAGCTGTATCCAGATCAGCTGTTCCCCGTCACGATTGGGGATGGCGGATTGGGCGAGCCCTACATTATGAGCAGCCTGGCTCACTTCAATACGATTTATCCGGGGGTTACCAACTATCTGCCGATTTTAGTGTGGAATGGCTTTTCGCAAGAGCATCACAGTATTGTGTCTACCTACAGTAACGAGGCGATGATTGCCTACTGGCGAGGCAATGGCTTTGCCGAGGTGATTTTAATCGATGCGAAGGACTTTGACGATGCAGACCAGGCTGGCCCTTATGTTGATAGTACGGCGGCTTCGATGACGCAGCGACTAGCGTTTACGCAGGCGATTTTAGAGGCGACTGATAAGGCAGCCAAATCTGCGCTGGGTGGGACGCAAACGGTGCTGATTGTGAAGCAGCTGAAGGGCGCAGGCGTGCATAAGCGGGGGTCTCAGTCTCACAATTTGTACGCGGGCGATAGCTTGGAGAAAGACTATATTGCGTCGGCCTTGAAGACGCGGGCGTTGGCTCCGGCAGAGTGGGATTTGGTGCGGACTAACTTTGTGCGATCGCACGCTGGCCCAGCGGCGAAAACTGCTGTTACTGAGTCTGAACGGTCTTTGAGTGATTTGGGCTCGCTGCCTTTGAATGAATTTTCTGTTGGTACAGACAGTAAGCAAGTGGCGACAACGGCAATGGGTGCGCTGGTTGCCCACGTAGGGCAACAAGATCCAGACTTTGTGGTGACCAATGCAGATGGCAATGCGGCGTCAGGAATCAACAATATCAATCAGGCGCTAAAGATTATTCACCCGACTGAGGATGAGACCTATTTTCAAGGGCCAAAGGGTCAGGTGTACGAGCCTTTGAGCGAAGATGCCTGCGCTGGACTAGCGGCAGCTCAGGCGCTAATGGGGGCGCGCAGCCTGTGGTGTTCTTACGAGTCGTTTGCGATTAACGGTCTACCGATTTGGCAAACGACAACGCAGGCAATGGCCGAGCTGCGACGCCCAACGCCTGCGACGATTTGTTTATTTACTGCTGGAGCGCTAGAGCAGGGACGCAATGGCTGGACGCATCAGCGACCGGAGATTGAGAACTATTTCGCTGCGATGATGCGCAATGGCAATATTTTTCCGCTGTTTCCGATTGATGCCAACAGTATTCAGGTTTGTTATGACTGGGCGGTAACCACTAAGAACAAAGGGATTACGATTACCGCGAGCAAGTCGCCTTTGCCCATTCGGACAACGTTTGAACAGAATCGTGAGGCGTTGGCGAAGGGCGCGATTGTTTTGCAAGAGACGCCCGGAAATCAGACGGTTGTGTTTGGTGTGGTCGGCGATATGATGCTGATTCCGGTACTGGATGCAGCGCGGGCTTTGCAGGAGCAGGGTGTAGGCTCGAAGGTCGTGGCGATTGTGAATCCGAGACGGCTGTACCGGCCTAGCGATGTGGCCTGGGAGAGTTGCTCTGAAGCGGACGGTGAGTTTTTGAGTGATGATGAGTTTGCTGATCTGTTTGATGGTGATGCGCTAGTTGGGGTCACGGGTGGATCGAGCGCGATGGTGGAGCCGCTGATGCTGCGGAGTGCTTTGCCGCGTGATGTGATGGCCTGGAAGCGGGGTGAGACGGCAGCTAGTGCGGGGCAGCTGTTTAGCTTGAACGGGCTGACGGCTGAGAAGCTGGCGAGCCGGGCGAAGGCGCTGTTGTCGTAGAGCGTGACGGCCGACGTTGTTTAATGCTCGGTGCTAAACAACGTCGGCTATACAGAGAATGGCTCAATCGAATGACTATACATGTTAGCTACTCATGCAAAGGGTGAAGGCCCCTTTTGGTAGCTTATCTGGCGATTTCTTAGACTGTATGCAGTCGCAAGTTTAGGGAAATCTTCACATGAAATCTACTTCAGCTTTTGCTCCTATTCGCAATCAGGCCTATTGGCCTTTGCCCCGGTTAACTCGTTCAGCATCTACCAAGAGACCGTCTGCTAATCAGCTAGCAAGTTCTTCTGATTCACCCGATCTTTTGGCCCAGCTGAGCCGTGCATTACAGCCTTTGGTGTCAGTGCTAGTGGGCTCTAGCGAGCCGCGTGTGTGGCACCACAAAAATGCTGCTGGCCAAACGCTTTGGAGTGCGCACGATGGTGCTTCTGGAAGGGCGATTAGCAATGTTTCTGAAACAGAGCTGCGCGTTTGGTTAGAAAGTCGTTATTAAGTCGTTTAATCGAAAGCGGGCGATTTGAGTGATTTCAGCGAGCGATCGCGCCCTTTCTTCCTGGTTACTACACTGCAATCGCGCTTCAAACGCTGCCAAAATTTCTGTTTTCTCGTATCCTTTGATCGCCATAACAAACGGAAAATTAAATTTCTTTTTGTAGGCAGCGTTGAGCGCGTTAAATCTCTCGTATTCTGTTGCGCTCAGCTGGGAGAGCCCCGCCCCGGACTGCTCTTGTACAGAGGCTGCTGCCATTCGCACCTTACTCCCTAGTTCAGGATGAGCTCGAATGAGCCTGAGCTGTTCTGTTTCAGAGAGTCCGCTGATGACCGCACACATAGCCTGGTGAAGCTGCGAGAGATTTTCAAAAGGGCGTTTTTTCCAAGCTTGGGCTGCGATCGCTGGTGTCTCTTCATACACAGCGCCGAACGCATTGACAAACTTATTCTGGCTCATCTGATTTACATCAGTAATCGCGTAGGGCATGGCTTTTGAGTGTATTGAGCACTTTAGAGCGGGAAATTAATGCCGACATAGCCAAAGACGGTGTCTAGGCCCGGGTTGCTTTCAAAGGTGTCAGCGTTAGAAATATGGTACCAGCGCAGGCCAGTCATCAGGCGCTGAGTGTCGTTGATGGCAAAGCTGGCACCGCCGCCGACCTGCGGCGTGAAGTTAAAACTGGAGCCAGCAGCCGGGACGTTGTCGGTGGTGAAGATAATGCCTGCGCCGCCATCGACGTAGAGCGACCAGTTTTCGCCGCGGATCCAGTGCGATCGCATTAAGAAAGTCAACGTCGCCCCTAGGGCATCATCACCAGGCTGGTTTACTGACAGGCCGTTAAGCTCCAGATTGACGCTGTGGCCGTCGTGGAAAAAGTGAGAGAGGCCGCCGCCTGCTAGGAAAAAGGAGGCATCGTCTAAATCGGTAGCAAAGCCGCCCTGTAGATACCAGCGCTGAGTGCCTGCTTGGCCGAATGCTGGTGTTTCTTCTTTTACCTCTACCGTCTGAGCTATTTGTTGAGCTGGTAGAGGGATAGTGATATTTGGCGTACTGGTAGGTTGTTCGGTCGTTTGACTGGTGGTGTCAGCAGCGATTGGCTGCTGTGAGAAGTGCTCGTTTTCTAAGCCTGTAGCTTGTGGTATTCCCGGTGCTAGCGCTGGGGCTGTAGCGGTAGGCGCTGTCTCTAGTATGAGCTGGGTGAGTAAGTCTGGTGCTATCTGGGGGGGCGGACTGGCGGCGCTCGCTCGTTGGGGGGCTATCGTTCCGACTAGTAAAGCGCTCAAAATTAGCGCACCCATGTCATTAAGGCCAGGGGTAATTGTAAGCGTCTTACTCATAGAAACTGGCTCGTAGGGACTGGGTTTAACAAAATTTGGGCTTAACAAAATTAAGGTGTTTAGGATACCAGAAAAAGGAATTTTCTGAGAGGCTTTCTGGCAGATGTGTTGTAATTTGACGCTGTCACCAAGAAATTCGCTTCTACGTACAAAAGGTGATTGCAAAAAGCGATTTTCAGAATTTTTTGAGCATTCTTATGGCGAAAGTATGCCTATGCCTTCTGCATGGTTGTCAATTCTCTTTTCTCTTGTAATGTAGGCGATCTGGATAAAAAAGCAGTACTTGCCCGGGCATCAGTCAAGCCACATTAAACAATGTGTGAATAATTCTGTCTGCGCATATCAATTTTTTATATTAAATGATTCATGAGTTGCTTTTGAACTGTCGAATATGTGAGAGTTTGTTATGTAAGGGCTTGCTTCGTTTGAACGAATAAGTGTAAGAAACATCTAGAACATGCGAAAAGTCCAGTGGATAGCGAACAGTAACACCCACCATGCGGTGATTGTGGCGCTTGGCGGATATGTGAATCTTGTGGCAACGAAACGAAATTATTCTGTGACGTTTGTGAGTGAATATTTAGAAGAAACCGTGTCGTATTCTAGCCAGGCTAAAAGCTTAAGGGATGCAAAGGCGCTTTCAGTGGTGTTTGGTCATTCTTTGCTGAAGGATTCTGGCTGCTATCGATCGAACAGAAGGAGCGTTCGTCGAAAGAACAAAGAAAGTGAGTTGCTTAGTATGTAAAACATAGTCTGTTGTACTGGTTCGTTTTGCTACTTTGGGACTATTCTTGAATTACTCTCGAACTACTCTTGACCTTTGCATGGCTGCGATCGCGCCTGAATCTGCGTAATAAAAAAATCAACGACTTCACTCGTCGTCACGATTTTTAGCGGCTGACCGGCTGACGCTGTGGTGTCTGCGGCAGGTCGGAGATCGTGCGTGCGGTAGCCCTGTGCAAGCATGTTCTCTCGAATGGTGATGAGCGTTTCGGCGGTTTGTTTTTCGCCCCACTGTTTTAACATTAGTGTGGCACCTGCTAGTGTGCCCAGTGGGTTGGCAATGCCTTTCCCGGCAATGTCGGGCGCGGTGCCGTGGACGGCTTCGTACATCCCGAAGCCGTCAGCGTTCAGGCTAGCTGAGCCTAAGAGTCCGATTGAGCCTGCGATCGCACCTCCTAAGTCACTCAAAATATCACCAAACAAATTTCCAGCCAGTACCACATCAAAGTCCCCCGGACGACTCACCAGCTGCATTGCCAGGTTATCGACCAGCATAGGCTCGACAGTAACCGCCGGGAAGGCTTCTGCTTCTGATGCCACTAGCCTGGACCAGGGCAAATGAGGAAGTGCGTTTTCTTTGTGAGCAACGGTCAGATGCTGGCGACGGGTTTGGGCCTGCTGAAGGGCGACCCGCGCAATCCGGCGGATTTCTTCATCTGCGTAGCGCATGGTATGAAAGCCGTATGCATTCTGTTGCTGGCGCTCTCTACCGGCTTCTCCAAAGTAAATACCGCTGACGAGTTCTCGAACAAAAAGTAAATCTACATGGTTCAGGCGGTCGGCTTTGATGGGAGATGCTGAGAGCAAACTAGGAGAAGGCCGAACGGGACGCAGGTTGGTAAAAAGGTCGAAATGCTTCCGGAGTTCTAGCAGACCGCCTTGGGTGACTGCGCCAAATAGAATGCCGTCTGAGCCCTCGCAAATCTGTAGGGTTTCAGATGGTAGCGATGTGCCGAACGCTTGCTGTGCGGGCATACCAATCAATGCATAGTCAATGGTCAGCGTGAACCCTGCTTGGTCTGCTAGCGCACGAAGAATGGTCGCAGTCGCTTCAACAACTTCAGGCCCGATACCTTCACCCGGCAGCGCTACGATTCGATAGTGACGTTGGTTCGGTATTTGTTCCTTTGGCATCTGTTCTGTTGGCATCTGTTCTGTTGGCATCTGTTCTTTTTGTAGCTGCTTTCTTAATCTGTTCGTGGCTTATGCGCTTGCCATATTTAAGATCATGAGCTCATCAGCGATGATTTTCACTGTTTTGCGAATTTGTGCTTCTGTATGTAGGCTGCTTAAGAAAAATCGCAGACGGGCAGCATCGTAGGGAACAGAGGGGTAGACCATTGGCTGCACGTTGATGCCCTGCTGAAAGAGCGTGTGGGAGAGCTGAACGGCCTTGTACGGCTCGCCGACAATAATAGGAATAACGGGAGAATCGTGACTGTTGCCCGTGTTGAGGCCCTGTTCTTTGGCGAGCGTTAGGAACAGTTTTGATCGCTTTTGAACTTGAGTGACCCGTGCGGGTTCTTTTTCAATAGTTTCTAGCGCTGCTAGAGCGGCAGCGGCGTTAGCGGGTGCCATGCCAACACTAAATACGAAGCCGGGGGCCGTGTATTTCAGATACTCAACGAGTTCGGCACATCCAGCGATGTAGCCGCCACAGCTGGCAAAGGATTTGCTCAAAGTGCCCATCCATAGGTCTACAGCCTCGGCTGGAATGCCGAAGTGTTCGCCGATACCTCGACCGCTTTTGCCAAGGGCTCCAATGGAATGGGCTTCGTCTACGAGTATGAATGCCCGGTGGGCTGTTTTTACGCGGATAAAGTCTGGGAGCGGTGCTAAGTCGCCGTCGGTGCTGTAGACGCCTTCGATGGCAACGAGGACTTTCTCGTAGTGGCGGCGATGCTCTTGTAGTAGCTTGCCTAAGGCTTGCCAGTTGTTGTGGGGGAACTCTATGGCGGTTGCCCCAGAAAGGTTACAGCCTTCACGGATGCTGTTGTGGCTGAGTGCGTCGTAGAGAATCAGGTCTTTTTCTTTGAAGAGGTGGCCGATGGTGGTGACGTTGGTGGCGTGGCCGCCGATGTAGGTGATGCAGTCCTGGGTTCCGAGAAAGTCAGCGAGGGCTTTTTCAAGCTGCTGGTGGATGGGCCGTTCGCCAGAGACGACGCGGCTGGCGGAGACGGAGGTGCCGTATTGGGCGATCGCACTTTGTGATGCCTGGTTGATCCGCTCATCGCCTGAGAGTCCTAGATAGTTGTAGCTGGCGTAGTTAATGAGCGATCGTCCGGCAATCGTTGTGGTGTCTTTAGCAGTGCCTTCGTGCAGCGTGAAGAAGGGATTGCCAAGATCTTCTACCCGGTTGAGGTCCTGGCGCAACCGCTGATAGTCGGTCATTTTGGCGAACTGGTAGTGCTCTAGAGGAGGGGTGTAGGAAGGCTCTGGAGAGGAGGCCGTAGGGGTTGGAAAACTGGGTTGCTTAGTGATGTTGAATGGTTGAGGCGGTCGCGCCGAGCGTTGCGAGTCATGGAGAGCTGGGATAGATTTTTCTGATAGAACAGGCTTTTCTTCTGTTTCTTGCTTTTGGTCTGGCTTTTGTTTTTGTTTTTGCTCTGGCTTTTGGTCTGGCTTTTGCTTTGGCTTTTGGTCAGGTGGATTGGATGGTTCGTCTGTTGCTTCTGGTAGCACTAGCTCTTTCACTAGGTGGTTGGCCAATGCGTTAATGGTCGGGTAGTCGAAGGCTAGGGTTTGGGCAATGGGATGGTTGAGGTTAGTTTGCAAGCGGTTGCTGAACTCTACTGCCATCAGAGAGTCCATGCCCAGGTCGCCAAACTGTTCGTTGGGGTCAATTGCCTCTGGCGCGCTGAAGCCCATAACCTTTGCAAGCTGAGATTGGAGATAGGTTGCGAGAAGCGTGGGCCTTCGGGTTTCGGTAGCGTTGGCTAGTGATTGTAAAATGCTTGCGCGAACGGTTGTTTGCTTAGTGTTGTTCGCTGGCTTGACGTTTTCGAGTAGAGGGGCGCTGGCACCGCTGGCCTGCCCACTGGCTGAAGCCATGAAAGCGGCCCAGTCAATCGGAATGACACCGACCTGCGGCTGCGGCTGCGCCATCATTTCGGCCATGAGCTGTAGGCCGGTTTCTGTTGGAATAGGGGTAAGGCCTTGTTCGGCCATACGGTTTTGGCTGCGTTCGTCGAGCTGGGCGCCCATGCCAACCTCGGCCCAGGGACCCCAATTGAGGCTAAGAGCAGGCAAGCCGAGGTTTTGACGATGGTGAACAAGACCGTCGAGGAAGGCGTTGGCGGCGGCGTAGTTGGTTTGGCCAAGAGAGCCTATCAGGGAAACAATGGAGGAAAAGCAGACAAAGTGATCGAGGTCGGTGGCTATGGTGAGTTGGTGCAGATTCCAGGCGCCGGTGATTTTGGGCTGCATGACGGTGGCAAAGTTTTCCCAAGACTGATTGGCGAGCAGGCCGTCTTGCAGAGTGCCTGCCAGATGAAAGATGCCTTTTAGCGGATGAGCGGCGGTGGGTGATAGCGGCGGAGAGAGGACTTTTCGCAGGCTGTCTAGGTCGGCAATATTAACTTTGGCAGTTTGAATAGAAGCGCCTGAGCGTTCAAGCTGTTGGAGGGTCTGTTGGGTTTGGGTGGAAGGGGCGCTGCGACCGATGAGTAGCAGGTGGCGTGCGCCTTGTTCTATGATCCACTCGGCGGTTTTGAGGCCCAGTGCGCCTAAACCGCCAGTAATGAGGTAGGTGGCGTTGGGGTTGATCGCGGTCTGCTGAGGTGCGATCGCTGGTAGGGTCAGGACGACTTTACCGATGTGTCTAGCTTGGGCCATGTAGCGAAAGGCGTCGGGTGCCTGCTGAATAGGAAAGACAGTTTTAGCGAGTGGGCTGAGTGTGCCCGATGTGAACTGTCTCATCAGGCGGTGCAGCATCTGTTGAACTTGTGAAGGATCTACCTGGGAGACTTCTAATAGGTCGAAGGGAAAATATGAGATGTCAGCGCGGGTGGCCTGCATTGTTGCTTTGTCCCAGATGCCGATTTTACCGATTTCAACAAATCGACCGTTAGTGGCTAGTACCTCAACACTTTTATCGATAAACTCTCCGTTTAAGCTGTTGAATACAACGTCAACGCCTTCATCTGCGGTAATAGCCAGCGTTCCTACAGCAAAGTCTAGCGTGCGAGAGTTCATGATGTGCTCAATGCCCATCGACCGCAAAAAGTCCCATTTGGCTGGGCTAGCGGTTGCGAAAATTTCTGCGCCGATGCTGCGCGCGATTTGTACAGCGGCCTGACCAACACCGCCTGCGGCTGAGTGGATAAGGATGCGATCTCCTTTTTTTAACTTGGCGCAGTGCACCAGGCCGTAGTAAGCCGTCAGAAATGTGGTGGGCACGGTCGCCGCTTCTGCAAAGCTCATAGCCATAGGCTTTGGAATTACGAAGTCTGTAGGAACGGTGATGAACTGGCGCAGGCTACCGACGGCCTGCGCGGCAATGACCGCGTCGCCTACCTTGATGTTGCTTATACCTGCTCCGACGGCTGTAACGATGCCAGCACACTCTCCTCCAAAGGGTACGTATTCTGGGCTAGCAAATCCCATTTCTTCTAGGACTGATTGCAGCATTCCGAGCGCGTTCAACACGTCTCGAAAGTTAAGGCCAGCGGCTTTGACCTGAATTTCTATTTCTCTATTGCTTGGTGGCTTACGCTCAGCAGGCATTAGTGTGAGATGGTCTAGCACGCCGTAGCTGGATAGACCCAGGCGAAACGCACGGGTGTTGGGAATCTCTAAGTTGGAAGCGGCTGTTGTATAAGGGCGCAGCCGAGCGACGAAGCGATTGTTTTGGCGATAGGCGATCTGGTCTTCGGAGGTTGGCTGATGCAGGTCTTGCAGCAGCAGTTCTAGGGTTTCTGGCTGGAGTGAGTTAGATGATTTTTCGAGATCTATGCTGGTGCAGTGGAGGTCTGGTTGTTCTAGTCGGAGGGAGCGGGTGAGGCCCCAAAGCGGCGTTTGCTGTAGCTGAAGAGATTCTGGAGCGTCGATGGTTTGGGCTGCCTGGGTGAGTACCCATAGCCGGGCTTTAAGAGCTGGGAATTCGGCAAGCGCTTGCACTAAGGTCAGCAGAGTTCCGCAAATTTGTTCCTGTTGTTCTAGCGAGCCGACCGAGCTGTCGTTGGCGCTAGCGTCTGGTATGTAGATGATTCGACAGCTGAGATTTCCTTGGTCTGTCATTAGGGTGGGGATGAGATCGGAGAGTGTTTGATGGAATGATTTTGTTGAGGGGAGGCTGACTGTGTAGGTGCGATCGCCTGCGGCTTGCAGGGCAGACGAAATTTGCTCGCTTATAGTGTTCGGGTGGCTGGCTTGTTTATTGCTGAAGACAATCCAGGCTGATTGAAGCTCTGCTACTGTTTGATTCGGTTCTTTCACCTTGGGCTGGAGCTGCCAATCTATGCTGTATAGCCAGTCTTGTGGCTGTTTTTTAGAAGGTTTTGGGGAGGGGGGTAGTGTCTGATTCTTGTTTGGATCTGTTGGATGACTAAACAGGCGCTGGAGGGAGGCGTGGCTGACGTATTGCAAGGTCATGCCAGTGATGTGTGCTGACAGGACGCCGTCGTTGTTCCAGAGGGAGAGATCGGCTTTTATGGTCTGGTTAAGCGCTTTGTTTTCTAGGATTTCACCATTGTTAGAGCTGTTGTTGGCGTGAAGCTGAATATGGCACCAGCCTGAGTGCTGCAAAGGCTGGTAAAAGTCGAGTTGGTCTAACCCTATAGGTAGGTAGGTGCCTTTAGATGCGTCTGCTCGAACTGCCGCGCCGATGGTTTGGAAGCAGCCGTCTAGCAACGCTGGGTGAAGGTGGTAGGTCTCGTTTACGATGTCGTCAGGGCAGCGGATTTGACTGAGTGCTTGGCCGTTTAATTGCCAAAGCTGTTGAATGACGCGGAAGCTTTTGCCGTAGTTTAACCCTTGTTTTTGTAGCGTTTGGTAATAGTCGCTGACGGCGACTGGATAAGGCAGTAGCGCGATTTGAATTGCGGTGAGCGCAGATGCCGTAGGTGGGTTAGGAGCAGTTTTTACAACGGCGGTGGCGTGGCGTGCAAAAGATAGGCTGCTAGTGTCTTTTAGGCTAAATATCTGTAAGTTTGTTTGTTCTTCTTCTTGTGCAGATGTAAGCACAACCTGAACGGTGGTTGCATTTTCTTCTACAAGGTTCAGTGGCTGTTCTATTTTGACCTGTGATAGCGTGGTTTGGCTGACATTCTCCTGTTGGCAGGCCGCGGCGATTGCCATTTCTATGTAAGCCGCGCCGGGTAAAACGACGCTTTCTAGAACCTGATGATCGCTTAGATAGTTGGGCCGTTTGCTACTTAGCACGCTTTGGTAACGCTGTTCTGTAGAGCCGGGTAGAGGAATCAGGCTGCCGATCAGATCGTGCCCGGTTGAATCTACTGAGAGATTGGGAGAAGCTGTCGCATTCTTTAGCGGCGGTTCCATGCTGGGAATTTGAGCTTCTCCCCACCAGTATCGTTGCCTTTGAAAAGGGTAAGTGGGTAATGTTATTTGACTGGACTGTACGGTTTTATTTATGCTTTTCCAATTAATTGGGCCATTTTGACTGTTGTTTGTATATATACTGGCCAAGCTACCCAGCAAGGATGCATTGTTTGATTGGGTAGGACGCAGGCTGACAAGCCATTGCTTGGTTAGGTGTTCACTGGGCCAGCAGCCTTGGGCCATGCTAAGTAGGGTTGGTTTGGGGCCGATTTCGAGAAATGTTTTGATTGGCTGAGTGGAAAGGGTTTGGATGGCGCTGAGGAATTGGACGGGCGATCTCACATGGCGTACCCAGTAATCAGCAGTTGCAATTTCAGCTGTGGCAAGCTTGCCAGTAAGAAGTGAGATAATTGGCAGCTGAGGGTTATGGTAAGTGATAGATGCTGCGACTTTGTGAAAGTCTTTTAGCATGGGCTCCATCAAGGCTGAGTGAAAGGCGTGAGAGACCTGAAGCGGCTTGGTTTTGATGGTTTGTGCTTCGAGTTGAGCGGTGACGTGGGCGATTGCTTTTGCTTCGCCTGAGATGACTGTGCTTTTTGGTCCGTTGATGGCGGCGATCGCCGCCCGATCGCTGAAAGACTCTATAGCCGCCTCGCAGGTCATGACATCTGCCATCACAGAAGCCATCGCGCCATTAGCAGGCAGAGACTGCATTAACCGGCCTCTAGCAGCGACGAGTTTGAGCGCGTCTTCTAGGCTGAAGACTTCTGCGATGCAGGCTGCGACGTATTCACCCAAGCTATGCCCTAGAACAATGTCGGGTTGGATACCCCACGACTGCCACAGGCAAGCTAGCGCGTACTCAAAGGCGAAAAGAACAGGCTGAGTGTAGATGGTTTGGTGAATGGCTAGATCGTCTGATTTTCCGAAGAGAATAGACAACAGATTAATCTCATCTGCTTGCAAGATTTCAGCGCAGCGTTTGAGACTATGGCGAAAGACAGGCTGAGTATCGTATAGCTCTTTGCCCATTCCAGTGGTTTGAGAGCCTTGGCCTGTACATAAGAATGCAATACCTTTATCCTGTGCAGATTGCGATACCTGGCCAGAGAGGACGCCAATGATGTCTTCTTCTTCTGTATCTTTTTGGCTGAGATAGTCTTTTAATTGGGCGGTGAGTTGTTCTTGAGACTGGGCTACGCAGGCTAGTCGATGGGAGAAGTGCGATCGCTTCACACTCGCAGCTTTACACAGCGCTGGCAAGTCGATATCTGGTTTGGTCTGTAGCAAGTCAAGATAGCTTTGGGCTACAGCCTTTAAAGCTTTTGAGCTTTTGGCTGATAGCGGCAACAGCTGAACTGGAGAAACCAAGGTTTCTCCAGTCGGTGCGACAGAATTCTGTTTGTCTTTTTCAGGAATATCTGAAAGCACAACGTGTGCGTTGGTACCGCCAAATCCGAAGGAGTTGACGCCGACGTAAGTATTGTCGGCAATGGGTAGAGGGGCGAGCTCGGTTTGAACGCGCAGATGAAGCGCCTCAAAGTCAATATCAGGATTTGGCTGGTGAAAGTGAATGCTGGGTGGAAGCTCTCGGTGTTTGAGCATCAGCGCTGCTTTGATGACACCTGCAATGCCTGCGGCAGTTTCTGTGTGGCCAATATTTGTTTTGACAGAGCCGATTAGGCAAGGATTTTCTGGCGATCTCCCGTCTGCTAGTACCGCGCCTAATGCTTTGGCCTCAATCGGATCTCCTAACTTTGTGCCCGTACCGTGCGCTTCTACGTACTGTACTTTGGCTGGATCGACATTCGCTAACCGGTATGCGTCTCTCAGTACGGCTGCCTGTGCTTTTGGGTTAGGTGCAGCCATTCCTTGACTAAAGCCATCTTGATTGACGGCGCTGCCTCGAATGACCGCATAGACTTGGTCTTGATCTGCGATCGCCTGCTCTAGCGGCTTTAGCACGACAATGCCTGCACCTTCACTACGCACGTAGCCATCCGCCGCCGCATCGAAGCTTTTGCAGCGGCCATTGCCAGACATAAAGCCGCCTTTAGAAAAGCCAGCGGTGACAGTCGGTAGCAGCAGCACATTTACACCGCCTGCTATGGCCAGGTCAGATTCTTGAGTCCACAGGCTTTGGCAGGCCAGGTGTAGCCCAACAAGGGAAGAAGAACAGGCCGTGTCGATTGCCAGGCTAGGGCCTTTGAAGTCGAACAGGTAGGAGATGCGGTTGGCGGCAATGCAGTTGCCCGTGCCCGTGGTTGCGTAGGGATCGTTTACCGGCTGCTGCCACAGCATGATGGAGTAGTCGTGGGTGCCAATGCCGATGAATACGCCAGTTCTGGAACCGCGAAGGTTTTCTGGAATTTGGCCAGCGTCTTCTAGAGCTTCCCAGGTGACTTCTAGCAGTAGTCGCTGCTGTGGGTCCATGGTGGCCATTTCGCGAGGGGCGATGCCAAAAAATTGAGGATCGAATTCGTCTACCTGTTCTAAAAAGCCGCCCCAGCGGGTGTTGGTTTTGTTGGGTTTACTAGGGTCGGGGTCGTAGATGGGGTTTACATCCCAGCGAGCGAGGGGCACTTCGGTGACGCTATCTGTGCCGCTGCGGATCATTTGCCAGAAGGTGTCTGGGGTGTTTGCGCCCCCCGGATAGCGGCAGCCTATACCAACAATTGCAATTGGAGCAGGGGATACAGCGGGTTGCAAGGCACTCATGCTTGATATGTAATCTACGTATATAGAGTAGTCATTATCGGAAACATTGGTGGATAGTGGCAACTATAGTGCTGGTTAGCTGGCCTGATTGCTTGATTTTCTACCGCTATCTGTGTGTACGTTCGCGATCGCTCTCATTTTGAAAGCGGGTCTGAGAATGAGCTTCGGAGTATGTCTCTTTGAGCAAATCTAGCAGTGCAAAACCTGCGGGTGTTAGCAATGACTCTTTCAAGATTGCAACGCGAATGTTGCGAACTAAAGGTACGGGTAAGCCATAAACATGAATACCGTCTGGTCTAGGCGTAGCTGCCAGTCGCGGACTGATCGTTGCGCCTAGGCCCTTTGCGACCATGCTGACGATGGTGGCATCAGAGCGCACGTGGTACTTGGGTATTAGCGTGATGCCATACTGGGCGCAGTGCTTGTAGACTCGCTCATCGCATAAGTCTCCTTCAGGGGCCATGACCAGTGGATAGGTCATTAGGTCGGCCCAATCGATAGTATTGCCCTGGGGCTGAAAGTCAGCGGGGAAGAGCGCTACAAAGTCGTCTTGCATAAGCTCCCAGGTTTCTAGGTCGTGGCTGGGCGGCAGATAGGTGATTGCGAGGTCAACTCGACCTTTTCTCAAATCTTCTTCGGCCTCAGGGCAATCGTCGTGTTCGGCAATGCGAACAGAGATGGCCGGATAGCGACGGCAAAATTCGGCAATTACCTCTGGCAATATATGAGATGCGGCGCTGCGAAAGGCAGAGATGCGAACATAGCCCCCTTCTAGTCCTTTGGCCAAATTGGCCTGTTTTATAACGTCATCTAATAAATGCGTAATTCGCCGAGCGCGGTTTACAATCTGCTCTCCAACTGGGGTTAGGTGAGCGCCCTGACGACCCCTAGAGACGAGTACTACGCCTAGCTCTTCTTCTAGAGCCGCGATCGCGTAGCTAACCGAAGATTGAGAGAGCTGAAGTCGTAGCGCCGCTTCACTAAAACTGCCAGAATCAGCGACCACGATGAGCGTGTGTAGGTACGATAGCTTTGGATAGTTTGGAAAGCTTAGTCCCATTTATCAGTCCTCGATTCTTGGTGGGAACGTGTCTTTTAGGCGTGTGTTTCTATGCAGGTTAACTTGTCATAAACCTTACAGACAAAGGCGTTGATCTTTCTATCGAACTAGCTGATAGAAACGGTTGGCTGAGTGCTTAGGTAATCGACCCTTTGCTCTCTACAGTGAGCCACCATGACGTAACACTTTAATGCGATGACAGCGATTTCTGCAAAGACCCATCAAAAAGGAACACTTCTGCTGCTGTTGGTGACACTTATTTGGGGAACTTCATTTCCCGTGTTGAAAGATGCCTTGAGCAGCATTCACCCGGCGGTGCTGATTGTCGTTCGATACAGCATTGCGGCCATTGCGCTTTTGCCCTGGCTGCGGCAGGCAAATCGTCAGCTTTTGCGAGATGGCGTTCTGCTGGGGACTATTTTGTTTCTCGAAACCATGTGTGCATTGACTGGCTTAGAAGCTATTTCTGCTAGCCGATCTGCTTTTATCGTTGGCCTAAACGTGATTGCAGTGCCCTTGTTGGGTGCGTTGATAGGCAGGCCACTGCCCAGGCGAATTCTGGTAGCTACGGGATTGGCGGTGATCGGGATGAGTGCGATGTCTTGGGATGGCGGTGGTTTTGACGTAGGTGATGTACTGACGCTGGCTTCAGCGTTGGGTATTGCAGTATATATCCTATTGCTAGAGGCCATTGCGCCCCGGCACGAACCTTTATCGCTCGCTGCTGTGCAGGTTTGGTTTATCGTTTTGCTGGGCGGAATTTGGGCGTTGCCAGAAATAGTGCATCAGGGCGTAAGCGTCAGTGAATTGCCCTTGCCTGCGCTACTTTATCTTGGACTGGTTGTTACTGTTGGCCCACTCTGGGGGCAGGCCACAGGGCAGCGATGGGTGCCTGCTCACGAGGCAGCCTTGATCTATACGTTAGAGCCTGTTTTTGCGACTCTTTTCTCTATCTTACTGCTGGATGAAAGTTTGAGTCTTAATGGTGCGATTGGCGCTGCCTGCATTTTGATGGCAACCGCAGTGAGCCGGCTGAGAGAATAGCGCTTTGCTCACTAGACTATTTGCCTACTAGACTCTTTGCTTACTAGACTCTTTGGCTACTAGATTAGAGGGTTTAGCTGGGCTGACTGTATTTTTATAGAGTGAATTTTGACGGAAAGAAAATGCTGACTATTCGTGAAGCAGTAAAAGATGATGAGAGTTTGGTGGCCGCGCATCTACGCTCAATTTTTCCAGAGCTAGGTTTTCCGCCTGAGTCTATTCGCAAAGACTGGCTAGAAAGAACAACTCGGTTTATTGCGCGTGCTCGCGAGGAACTGGCGTACAAGTGCTTCGTTGCGGAGATGGAAGGGAAGATTGTCGGATCAGCGAGCTGTCAGATACTAGAACTCTATCCGATGGTGAGTACAGCCTATCAGAAGGGCTATATTTGGGGCGTTTACGTGGATTCTACTTATAGAAGACAAGGTGTCGCAACAGAGCTGATGCGTAGAGCAGCGAGCTACTTAGAGGAAATCGGCTGTACACAGGTCGTTCTGCATGCTTCTGATGCTGGCGAAAAGCTCTACTCTAGCCTGGGATATGAGAAAAGCAATGAGATGGTTCTAAAGTTGATGAAGAAGGCTGTTCTATGAGCGAGCTGCTCGCTAATCGCTAAGCATTAATTGAAAGCTACACTACGTTAAATGTGTCCTCATAACTTAGCGGTTGCCAGTAGTTTATCTAGTATTTTTGTGGCGTTTAGAAGCGCAGGATTAGTGGAACGCTGACGCCAAGCCGCCCCAAACTCAAGAAATACGGGACAGTTTTTGAGTGGCCTACAAATTACGTTTTTACCAACAAGAGACTGAAAGCGATCGGAGACAAAGGTGATGCCGATACCTGCGGCAACAAAACACAGGCGCGTTTGTAGCGAGATAGATTCTTTGATAATTTTGGGCTGAAATCCAGATGCTTGACAGACCTGTAGAAATCCATCATAAAGCGCCGGCCCTTCTTTGCGCGGATGAATGATTAGGGGCTCGTTAGCTAGCGCTTCTATAGAAACAGCACTGCGTTGCCCTAATGAGTGGTCTAAAGGAAGCACCGCGACAAAACTCTCTTTTAGAATTGGATGGACCTGTAGTCCACGCTGATCGATAGGAGGATGTAGAAAGGCGAGGTCAACGGCGTTCTGATTGAGGGCGGCTACCTGTGCTTCTGTGGCTAGCTCTATCATGTCAATTTCTACTTTGGGATAGCGCTGTAGAAATTGACGGAGCAGTGAAGGGAGTACCGTCTGTGTCGCTGTTTTAGTAAAGCTGATGGTCAAATGACCAATGTCGCCAGAGCCGGTACGTCTGGTGATCTCAATAGCCTTTTCTCTTTGGTGTACTAGCTGGCGGGCTTGGCGCAGAAAGGTTTGACCGGCATGGGTGAGTTCTACGGTTCGTTTCGTACGGAAGAGTAGCTGTACACCTAGCATTTTTTCTAGGCTAGCGATTTGTTTGCTAAGCGCTGGCTGAGTGATTTGCAAACGATCTGCTGCTCGATTGAAGTGCAGGTCTTCTGCGATCGCAATGAAGTACTGAATCTGTCGAAAGTCCACAAGGTTAGCTTTGTTAATAACTTTAGGTTATTAGTCTAAGTCTAAAAATGAATTGGACAACACTTTTCTCGCAGCATAGGCTGGTGGGGAATGGCGATAAGCGCCCCCTTGCAGAGTAGAGAAAATGAGCATTTTAAAGTCGAAGTGGTTGAGACGCGGACTGCTTTTCTGCGCAGGTTTGTTGTGTGCGCTGGTAATATACGGCCTGCTGCAGCTGATTGAACCTGTTAGGATTGCGCCAATTTTTGATAATTCAACAGTTCAGTTTACGGGGGAGGCCTTACTGATAGCTTCTGACGCTGACATGGTGGCAACTGCTTATGGCGATGCTAATCTTGATCGTGTCCCTGGGGTTGAGGATACACTGACGCTGGTTGAGCTTGCGTTGAATGCTGAGCAACCCGCGGTTGCTACTGTTCCAGTCTCTAATTCGGTGATGTCGTGGCCGCAGGTGATTGCCGTTTCTCCAGACGGTCAGCGAGCCTATGTTGTTGAAACGCGCGCTCGTCCTGAAGACGGAATTAACAAACTAGAAGACATTGACCAAATGCCGGCAGGAAGTCGGCTGACTGTTGTTGATATTTCTAGGCGATCGCAACCTACAGTGGTTGAATCAGTTGATGTTGGACGTAATCCAGAGCACATTAGCATCAGCCCGAATGGTGAGTTTTTAGCGGTTAATCTGGATGAACCTGGTAGGGAATTGCTGATTGTAGAATTGCAGCCCGATGGTCGCTTAGGATTGCGTACCTATATTTCCATGCAGTCTGATCTAACAGCATCGGGTACGGCGTCGGGTACGGCGTCGGGTGATATGCGCGAAGATAATCAGACCGCTATCTGGCATCCTTCAGGTCAGTATATGGCTATTGTGCAGGGGCAAAATCGCCAGGTAGGGCTCTACCGGGTTCAATCAACGGATGACGCGGTTTCTGTTGATGCTATGGGCGACCCGCTAGTAGTTGGAAATTATTTAAGCAACCCCCGATTTACTAGCGATGGTCGCTTTTTGTTGGTGCCAGATCTTAAGTGGGGTCTCTATGGCGATTCTATTTTGAGCTATTTGTTAAACACATCAGGAGAGATGATTGCACTTGAATTCGATCCTGAGGCTGAAGATCCTTTTAGATTGGTTTCTAGAGTGAAGGTTGGGCTCAGTCCAGAAGGGTTTGCCCTGAGCCCAGATAACTCGCTATTAGCGACTGTCAATATGCGCCGGACCTATTTACCTCGCTTTCTTCCTGCATGGCGTGGTAAACCCTATAGCTCTCTGTCTTTGGTACAGTTTGATCCGCTGACTGGTCAATTGAATACGATTGAAGAATACGGATTTGAAGGGCTTTTGCCTGAACAGGCAACCTTTGATGCTTCTGGAAATGCGATCGCAGTAGTCGTCTTCAATTACCGTGAACCGATGCCCGAGGAGGGTGCGGTCGAATTCTGGAATGTGGTTAAAGGCGCGTCACCCCGTTTAGAGCGTACGGGCTACAGGTTAGATGTTGTGAGAGGTGCTCACGATATTGTTTTAGTCCCGTAGTTTGCTCAGGCGCGAGGGTTGCGACTGCGCTGTTGGCTGGCAAGTCCAACAATGCCTACGACAAGTGTTGTTAAGACTGCGGTTGGTTCAGGAACAGGTTGTGGATTGCCCTCTTCTGGATCGGCGCGATAAACGCCAATGCTGCCGTCTGCAAAGCTGGCGTTAAAGGTCAATTGCCCCGAGTTGTTTAAGCCAGTCTGCTGTGTGAAGTCTAATCCGGTGACGGTCGCGCCAAAAAGGTCGTCACCAGTGGCAATAATGCGATCGCCCACTGGATCTGACCCTGAAAACAGTCCAGATTCACCGGTTTCTAGCTGGGCTAGAAACACCAGCTCGCCTGCATTGTTGATGGCGGGTCTGTCTAAACTGTTAAAATCACCAGTGTTGTCGGCTATGAGTGTTACCTCTTCACCGTTCTGGATGAAGATGCCTTGTACAGCTGCGCCTTCATCATTTACGAACAGGGTGTCATATGCAACTGTGCCACCGTCGTTGAGTGTAGGGCCCTCGATAGTACCGAAGCCTAACGGGTCGGGCAATGGCGTAGGCGCGCCACCGTCTTCACTGAGAAAAATGGCATCTCCATCGGGCGCTGCACCGCTGATGGCGAAGAAGGTCACTTCGTTGTTGTTGTTGAGTGAAAATCTGAAGATGTCAAATTCAGGAGCTTCGGCGATTGTTGAACCGACGCCTGCTTCGGTTAGATAGAGCGCTTGCTCACCAGAGCCAAAGTTATTCGCTACGACAGCAATGGCACCCGATTCATTAATGTCAGGAGCTGAGAAGGCGTCGGGAAGAAAACCAATTTGGCCGAGCGCGGTGTCTGGGTTGATGATGAGTGTAGAGACTGTGCCATCACTGGTGAAAACGCCAGGAGTACTGTTCTCAGTAAAGGCGACAACGCCAGCACTGTTGAAGTCAATGCCCTCAACAGTGTTCAACCCTAAACTAGAAGGAAACAGGGGTGTAATCGCGCCGCCGTCTCCTTGAAAGATGCCAAGCTGCCCGGCGGCTTCAGCGGTAAAAGCGACTTCGCCTAGATCGTTAATAGCAGTCGCCTGAAAATCTGTGAAGTCCGATGTGTTGGTGTTGGCGATCTCAGTGAAAGTGAAGGCTTGAGCATTCCCACTAGAGAGGGCTGCGACGCTAAGGCCCGTTGTAATCAACAGCTGAATTCCCTTAATCGCGAACATACTCATTTCCTCCAATCAACTTCTAAATATCAATTTTTACCTTGATCTTTAATTTGAAGGGTAGTCAATGATTGAGGTAGGGCAGTGACTTGTGATGAGAAATTTATTAAAGCTTTAACTATTACAGGAAGCAGACGCAGAGATGCGGTGGCAAACTGAGTCAAAAGTTTTTGACTTCGAAGAGATTGTAAATTGAGCAGGAACTCGCTAACATTTGCTACTGTAGCTTTCCGCACTGCTGACTACAATAAACTTTGCTTACTACAATAATGCGAAAGAGCACAGCGAAAGGCCACCGCCCTTTCCCAACAGCGAAAAGTCAACAACGCAAAGCCAACAACATAAAAGTGCATTGCTATACCTGCCGGCAAATCACAATCTGTCAGACTGTGCTGCAAGCGCCACACCATCACGAAAAAGCTTCCCATGGTGAATACTACTTCTCAAAGAAAGTCCGAATCTCCACCTTCTAGAGTGAAAGTCCCTTTCTTGCTAGATCTGGTTACTGTTTCCAATCCAGACCAAATTAGGCAGATTGAAGCTTCTGGAGATGTTGATAGGCTACATGCTTATCCGACGAAAGACTTGCCGCTGTGGGTTCGTCTCTACTTTCGCTCGACTAAATTTTATGATCAAGCGCGCGATCTTTGGTTTTGTCCTTTTGAACCTACGTTTGAGCCGAGCTATGTGGCCAGAAGAACCTATCTTGAAGAAAAGACTGCTGAGGGCTACAGCCAAAGCGACGTACAAAGAGTTGCTCATTTGCTTAAAACCAATGCCGCAGACGACGTGTTGGCCAACGAAATGGTGCAGATCGTCAATAAGAGATTCTTTGGAACTCCTGTCCCTGCTGGGATTGTAGAGGCTGCTAAACATACCGTTCAAGAATTGACTGAAGCGGTCGTTCCCCCACAGTATGAGAAGGGCGTTCAGTCTCAGACTAAGATTATGAACTACTGTGAACATGCGCTGCCCAAAGACGTTCACGTTTTAGATATAGGGCATAACATTGGAGAGGTTGTGCAGTCTACTGTAGGCTCGCTCAAAGTCTTGTATCAGAATTTAGAGAGACCGATTGAAGATATTTTTACAGAATATGCGCCTACTACTCAAACACCCAGAATTGCGGTGAGATCTTCAACCTTTGATGGACTGCTGGATTCTCCTATTACGCCAGGGGAGACTGTGATTATTTTCAAGATTGCTGAAGCTGCTGCTGAGACTAAGAATATTTGGTTTACCTTTGGTACTGGAACCTCAGAGCGAGCCTGCGTCTTTAAAGACTTTTTTATGAGTTTTATGCAGGACTTACAACAAGCGCTTAGAGACGAATAGAGGGTGAGTGCATAGCTCTTGATTGACAAACTCTAGTAATAAAAAGACTTAACGAGAGAGGTTAGTATGTTTAAAATTCCCTGGCACAAGCTACCCACTCCGCTGGCTCTGCTTCAGCTGGTGCAATTTCGCAATACGCTGCGTGAGAAAAACCTGCGCGATACGTCTCATCTTTTAGATAAAGAGGCGCTGCCCAAACCTCAGCCCAGTTCTGACGGTCGGCACTTTGTTGCTCGCATGGCTGACGGCAGTTTTAATGACCTGAGTCAGCCAGAAATGGGTATGGCCGGTACTCGTTTTGGTCGCAATAGCCCGCTAGCAGAGTCTAATGTTGATGAGAAAAATTTACTGAAGCCTAACCCTCGCTTAGTTAGCAGCGTTTTGCTTAAGCGCGATCGCTTTATTCCAGCTACTATTCTTAATCTCCATGCTGCCTCGTGGATTCAGTTTCAAACTCACGACTGGTTTACTCATGGCGACAATCAGCCGGGCGAGCATATTTCGATTCCACCGGCTCAAACTCAACCAGAACAGCCTGACGCGCCGCCGCTGAAGGTGGAGAAAACGCTCAAAGATCCTTCTCGCACGGATGACAACAAGCGCCCTGCTACCTTTATCAACAAGGTAACGCACTGGTGGGACGCTTCGCAGTTGTATGGCAGCGATGAGGAGACGCTAGAGCGGCTGCGGACGCATCAAAGCGGCAAAATGCTGATAGGTGAAGATGGATTTTTGCCATTGGATGAGGCACAGGGGATTGATCTCGTTGGGTTTCCAGGCTCGGCAGGCGGCTGGTGGATTGGCCTGAGTATGCTGCATACGCTTTTTATCAAGGAGCACAATACGATCTGCGCTCGCTTGCAGCAGCGCTATCCTAGCTGGGATGACTCTCAGCTGTTTGACAAGGCTAGACTGATTACAGCAGCGCTGCTCGCCAAGATTCATACGGTAGAGTGGACGCCAGCTATTTTGCCGAATCCGACGACCCAAATTGCTATGAATGCAAACTGGTGGGGGCTGTTGGGTAGAGGTGTGAAAAAGGTTGTCGGGCATATTGGTGAAGATGAGCTGCTGAGTGGTATTGTGGGCTCCGCAACCGATCATCATGCGGCTCCCTACTATTTAACGGAAGAGTTTGTTTCGGTGTATAGAATGCATCCACTGATTCCTGACGAGATAAATTTTTATGCGCATCGTAGCGGTGAACATTTGGTCACTAAAGCGTTTCCAGATGTGTTTGGTAAGCGTGCTCGCTCTGCGATGCAGTCTTTGCCTGTAGAAGATTCTTTGTACTCATTTGGTATTCAATATCCTGGCGCGATTACGCTGCACAACTATCCTAATTTTCTGCGGGCGCTGATGAAAGATGGGGCTACAGACGCTTTTGATCTGGCTGCTGTCGATATTCTAAGAGACCGTGAGCGCGGTGTGCCTCGCTACAACCGCTTCCGTGAGATTGTTGGAAAAGAGCGCGTGTCTTCTTTTGAGGAGCTTACTGGAAATCCGCAGTGGGCGAAGGAGCTACGTGAGGTTTACAACAATGACATTGACAGTGTTGATTTGATGATTGGGCTGTTTGCTGAGGAGTTGCCTGAAGGATTTGGGTTTAGCGATACGGCATTTAGGGTCTTTATCTTGATGGCTTCTAGGCGGCTAAAGAGCGATCGCTTTTTTACGGAAGACTATCGAGCAGAAATCTACACCCAGTTTGGGCTGGACTGGATAGAGGAAAATAGCTTTCTAACCGTTCTTCGCCGTCACTATCCTGCGCTTTCGCCAGCTTTGTACGGTCTGACTAACGGCTTCCAGCCATGGCGGAAGATCGCCTAGCCTAGATCGATCGATATTTCTTGCCACTCCTCCAATTGCTACTCCTCTGTGTGCCATTCCTCTGTGTGCCACTCCTCTGGGAACGTATCATGGCATTAGTGCTTTAATTTTTATCTGCACAGTCTTGGCCTATGCAGTCTATGCAGTCTTGGCCTGTGCAGTCTTGGTCTATGCAGCCCTATTATTCTGCCTTTCAGCCCCTCTGCTCAGATCACCAGAAACAGCTTCTGCCTGAAGCTGTTCCTCTATGGAAAAAGCCTTCTACTCATACAGACACTGCTGTAATCTGCGTTCATGGCTTTACGGGGACTCCTTACGAGGTCGCGCCTGCTGTGAATGCGCTACCTCAGATAAATGTGGCTGCCTTTGCGCCCTTACTGCCTGGCCATGGCTACAAGGAGCCCGCTGAACAAACTAAGGCCTTTGCCAAACTCCGCGAAGATGACTTGCTCAGCGCGGCTCGTCAAGAGATTGCCAGGGCAAAGCAACACTATCGCTATGTCAGTATGATGGGCTTTTCTATGGGAGGTGCGATCGCGCTTATCATGGCTGCAGAAGGTCGTCTAGAGCGCTGCGCTGTTATCTCTCCTGCACTGCGCTTGGCCAAAAAAGCCGAGCTGCTTATCCCACTGCTCAGCTGGCTGCCTTTCACGCTTGAGGCTCCTCATGCAGAGCCCTTTTATCTGCCTGGCTATAGTTTCTTTCATTCTCATGCTCTCGGTGCCCTTTGGCGTACCGGTCACAGTGCTCAACGGCAACTGACCAAGGTTCGCTGTCCTATTCTGGGCATCCACAGCCAACATGACGCTGTCATTCCCCCTGTTGTTCTCCCTATAATGCAGCAGCGCATTCAGCACCCTATACAGACTGCTTATTTCAACAACTCTGGCCACGTTATGCTGCTAGATAACAGTAGTAGCGAGGTCATAGATACACTACTCGAATTTTTTAATCCTGAGCGCTGATAGCCGAACCGTTCACTGCATTAATTGCACACTTTACTCTAGGGCCTGACTAAACACGCAGCGTCCCATCGACAGATCGAACAGGTGCAGCCCATACTCCTGGCTGAGCGCTTCAAACACTTTTAGCCCGCGTACGCTGTTGCCGTTTTTGTCGATTAGCGGTGAAAATGTCGCAATCCCTGCTCTTCCGGGCACGACTGCAATAATGCCACCTGATACGCCGCTCTTAGCCGGAATGCCCACCCGGTAGGCCCATTCACCGGCTCGGTTGTACATTCCGCAGGTGTACATTACGCTTAGCAAATCGCGTACGTAGTCACCTTCTAGCGCTTGCCGCTTGGTCACTGGCTGCTGCCCCTGGTTTGCGAGTGTTGCTGCCATCATCGCTAGGTCCTGACAGTTCACCATCACTGAACACTGCTGAAAGTAGAGATCTAGCGCCGAGTAAATATCTTGCTCAATCATGTCAAAGTTGAGCATCAGATGCGCCATTGCTCGGTTTCGATGGCCTGTAGAACGCTCTGACATAAACGTGGGCATATCAATCACAACATCGTGGTCGAGATACCGTTCAAACATTGCTAGCAGTCGGTTGAGTTTATCGGTTGGGTCGGCTCCGTTGATTAGGCTAGTTGTTGCGATCGCGCCTGCATTAATCATGGGATTAAACGGTCGCTTCGAGTCTTCGTCTAGCCGAATCAGCGAATTAAACGGATCGCCCGTCGGCTCTACGCCCACTTTGTCTAATAGTTCCGCTCTGCCTCGATCTTCTAGAGCTAATCCGTAGGCAAATACCTTAGAAACAGACTGAATAGTGAACGATTGGCCAACGTCGCCGACCTCGAAAATTTGCCCATCCGTTGTCACCACACTGATGCCAAACCAATCTTTATCTGCTTTTGTCAGCTCGGGAATATAGCTGGCTAGGTGTCCATCGCTTACATTGCGGTAGCGGTCATAGAGCGTGTCTAAAAAGTGCTGCAAAGATGCCATAAAAACGCTTGGAAATACCTTTAGAGGAAAAACCCCATAGCGATACTCTATCTGATTTGTGCCTCTATGGCGTTCGCTACTTAGCTCTGTAGGCATCGCTAACACAGTATTCTTGCGATGCAATTTCCTTTAGATTTATTTTTTAAAGTCAGCGTTCTTAAGTAACTTTAAAGAGTATCGATAAACGTCAATTCCTATTAGCAGTGAAACAACAGCTTTCAATAAGAATGCAACGGTGATGGCTTGCTGTAAAAGCAGCGTAATTAGCATCACTAGACCACCCGCAAAGCCCAGTATCATTACGAGCTGTGTCAAATGGCCTAACCTTCTACGCAGCGTGGGAAACGGTATTCTTCCATAGCGTTTAGTGCTTTTGTCGATATTACGCAGCGTAAAGAGATAGAAAGGATAAGCAACTAGTAGACGAGCAACACAAAAAGCAATGGTGCCATACGTATCGCTATTGTCAGCCTGAGTCTCGTCAACTACTATCTGGTCTATGATGATGAATCCCCACTGGCCTACTGCTTGCGTCCAAATAATTAACAGGATGAATGAGAACAGGTAGGAGAGCTTTTCTTCTGTCTCGCTGATTCCAAATAATGGCTGAGGTACGTGGTTATCGATCAGTCGTCTGTAGACTTCGATAAACGCTTGATCAATATCGTGCTGAGGCCAGCCAGCATCAGCCAAAACTTTGGCAATCAGTATATCGGATATGCCCTTACTACGCGCGTTTTCGATGAAGACGACAACATCTAAAAGCCTTCTATAGGAGGGGCCATTGGGAGCACTACTCATGCCGACAGCCGTTGAACAGTCATCAACAGCTATACGTTAAAGGTTCACCAAAAACAGAACGCTTTTCAAAGAATTGCTCTTGATACGTATATGTGTACATAACGTCAGGTTGACGTCAGGTTGAATGACCGTTACCTGATTGACCATAACGCTAATTTATACGGGCGGGTGTGCGCCTAGTCGAGACGATGCGCTACAGGGCTCTATAAATTCTAACTTAGTTGACTTTGGCACAGACTCGGAGGCCAGGCAGTATTCGAGCAGGCAGGCTAAAAAAACTGGAAGTGCCCCTTTTATTATTAAGGTGAAATCGTAGCAGAAACTATAATTGGTGTTGAACCATTTTGTGGAGGCGAAACCCTGGTGAAGTTTTTAGGTTTGTCTTTTTGGTTTTGGAGTGTTGTTTGCACGGCGATCGCAGTCATCTACTTTTTTGTCTACCCTGAACCCAATACAGGCAATGTCTTTTTAAATTTCTCCCTACGCTATTTTCACTCGTTTACGTGGTTGGTGCTGCTCTTAGCTTGTCTCACGGCTATCTTTACTCAGAGCCGCCACGCCGCAAACAGTGTGGCTTCGGTAGCGTTAATATTCTACGGACTGTTTATGATTAGCTTTGTTCTAAGTCGTGGCAGCTAGTGACTATATGAGTGTTCTGTCAGTGTGATCGAAGTTGATTAAGCGTATTTCTCATATTTCTTAGTAAGAAACAGCTCTACCGATATCGTTTCACGCATTTTGTAGAAAGGCTTATTCCAAATCGGAGAAGCCTCATACTCCCATACCGTAACAGGAATAAGATTTCTGCTGGCAAGACAGATGAATAAAGATATTTCGTCTTTTGGCTCACGAGAGAAACAGAACGGATTACGATATGAACCGTCATGCAGCTGATGATATTTGCGATCGCGCATATCAATGAGCTGCAAAATCTCATGCCCTCGATCAATCAGGTAATCTAAAAAGAACAAATCAAAAGGAGCAATTGAGCAGCGACTTTGGGGTTCTTTTTTCACCCATTTTGCCCAGTCAAAGCCATAGATAAAATCGTGAAGATAGCGAAAATTGATCTTCGATCTATTACCGAATAGCGCCATCAGCAGTTCTATCTTTTCATGAAATAGCTGCAAGAAATACTCTGACCTTTCGGCAGCTAAAGTTTGCTTCAGCATACTCCCAACAAAGAAATCAAAGTCCCAAAAAATATTATTAGGAAAGTTCATTAGTATAGATTCAAGAATACTTGCCAACGTGTCCCTAAATAAATCGATTAAGAAAGGATCGTCGATTGTTTTAACGATTGTATTTCCTAAGGTGGAAAAGCTGGTAGATAGAGCTTTGTGTGGATTTAGCGATAGAGGTTCAATGCTATGCTGCTTGAGTATTTCGTCTAAATGCTCAAAGGAATGGTCTATTACGAAAGAATCATTCATAGCAACATCTAAGTCTCTTGAAAAGTACACTGGTCTCCAAGATAACAATCGCAAAGATAATAAACAGTGAACTGCGCTCGTACCTACATATGTCTCAATAGTTTTTGAGAGTGCATATAGGCGCGAGCGCAGCAGAGACGGTAGGCCAACCCACTGTATGAATTGATTAGATCACACCTTGGCGAGTCTTGTACATTACTGAGTCAGCACCAGCTCTTTGGTTTCTAGGACGGTTTCTGGAACGGTCTCTGGGATGGTTTCCAAATCGCGAAGGTAGGGTTAATTCTTGCTCTAGCGGTTCCTGCAAAGCTTTAATCAGACTGATACAACGAATAAAAACTTGTCTGATAGCTAGAGACGAGGTTAAAGTCCAGATTCTCGCTTTTATCCAGTTTGTCCCATATGCTATCTCCCTTTTCGCTAATGATCTTGTATTCGGTTTCGGTACGCTCTAACTCACGAATTAAAGGGATTGCACTAAACCCAGAGCCAATAATACATACTTCCATCATCTTCTGCCCTGTTTCTATCATTTTCTTTCCTAATTAAGGGTTTGATAGTGGTCTACACCAGACTCTCTCCTTTAGCCTGCTGAAATTATGCACCCCTTTATAAAAAATATTCAGATGTCAAATCCTATATTTCGAGGTGTCAAACTTGCGACAGATCGGAGCAGCGTACATGACTGTAAATCTTCAAAGTTGAGGGCTTGGCAGGCAACTACCAGACCCTTTGTGAACACGGCGTCCTTGTCTCGTCATGATGTCTGGAGTGTTGTTAAGCTGACTTTCTGACTAGCAACACTTTGTCCCAAAAGCCGAAGATTAGAGAGAAAGAAAAGAACACTGACCCGAATCAAAGTGCTTACCTTTGCTAGTAACAGTGAGACAAACAGTGAGACAAATAGTGAGACAGCCTCTTCTGCCACCCATTTTACTGCTAGCATCTGACCTGCTTAAAGCTCGTTAACCTTAGGTACTGTAACCTTAGGTACTGTGTTGGCCCTTTCGCACTTTCTAATGAACTACTTATACTTGTGGATTTTCTCTTTACTAGAACCAGCGTCTACTCAACTCGCGATATGGCCAATGTGTCTACGAGCCGCTATCGTCTATGGGCTTGCTTTACTCATGGTACGCACTGTAGGAGATCGCCGTTTTGCAGGGAAGTATGCTGCCTTTGATATTGTCTTGAGCGTGATGCTCGGCGCAACTTTAAGCCAGGCAATCAGCAATTCGTCTAAATTTCTGCCGGTTCTGTTAGCTAGCTTAACGCTGGTAGTCTTACACTGGTTGCTAGGAATGCTCACTTTCCGGCTGCCATGGGTAGAAAAATGGGTGAAGGGGCAGCCGCAGGTTCTTGTGCAAGCTGGGCAAACAAATGATAATGGCCTGCGGAAATCTCATCTAACGAAAAAAGACCTGCAAATGGCACTACGAGCCCAAAATGGTAGCTCTGAGCTGAGCCATGTCGCAAGGGCTATTTTAGAAACTAATGGTGAAATTAGCGTTGAACAGTCATCTTCTGTACGGGTTGTTGATATCTCGGTTGCAGAAGGGGTTCAAACCGTTAGAATTTCCATTAGTTAAACGTACTTTGTCAGTCGTCGCTAGCAGTTAGCCTTATGTAGGCTTGTAGCCTTTATGCTAGCGACGCGGGAGATTGTAGAACCAGCTCAAAGGCAAACTTAAGAGCATCAAGACAGGAACAATCTCTAAGCGGCCCATCCACATCATGAAGATAAGCAGGCTTTTGCCTAGCCAGGACAGGGCTGGACCTGTAATGCCTACGGATAATCCAGCCGCGCCTAAGGCAGAGGTGACCTCAAAAATGACGTCGCTCAGTGTGTATTCAGATGGCACCAGCCGCAGTAGTAGCAAAGTCCCGATAACCACTGCAATCAGCCAAAGTAGCGCTAGAGCGCTCGCATCTTCTATCTGTCGGCTCGCCTGTTCTGGCGTGAGCGGTTGACCATCAATTCGGCGCAACACAATTTGACGAGGCGATAGCCCAGTTCTACGAAATCGCCAAACCACTGCTTCGATTAGTGCCAGCACCCGTGAGACCTTGAGACCACCCACGGTAGACCCCGCTGCTCCCCCAATGACCATCGCCATACTCAGCAATAGTTTGTTAGTGCTACTCAAAAACTGAAGCGACTGTGTGCTAAAGCCGCAAGTGCTTAGGGCCGACACCCATTGAAAAGCACTATCAATCCAGGCGAATTGAGCGGTCGCTGTGTAATGCTCCAAGCCGACAGCGATGCTGCCGACGATTAGCAAGGCTATCAAAAGAAGGTGCTGTCGGTCTTTTAATACGGTTAAAAAGTTTCGCTTAACGAGTAGCTGATCGTGGGTGCTAAAAGAAACCGCGCCACAGACCATCACAGCGATGATGGCAAGCTTGGCTGGCACGCCGTAAGCGCCCATACTGCCGTCGGTGATGCTAAAGCCACCAGTTGCGATCGCACACATACTATGGTTCAAGGCTTCCCACCATGTCATTCCGGTTGTGCGAAATAGGAGGGTCCCGGCACCGGTATAGCCCAGGTAGATAATCCAAATTCGCCGAACGCTACGGCTGACGGTCAGCCGAATACGCTCCTGACGCCCCTCAGCCTGGTAGAGAACGTACTGGTCTTGTGCAGGTTGCATCAGCGCAACGGTCAACACGATGATGCCGACACCACCGACCCACTGCATAAAAGAGCGCCACCATTGCAAGCACGCAGGTAGCTCGCTCGGCCTGAGCGTCATGGTTAAGCCAGCACTGGTAAAACCAGAAAAACTTTCAAACAGAGCGTTGAGAATATCTGCAAAAGTTGCCACGGTGGGCGTTGCTGCGGGTCCTAGAAACAAGGCTGTCAGCCACACTGGTAATGCGCCCGCACAGCAAACGCTTCCCCAGCCTAAGGCAACGCTGATCACTGTTACCCAAAATGCGGCTGCTTTAGCATCTCTGCCAAGGCGACTGAGCAGCCAGCTAACGGCACCTGTACACAGCGAGGTAATCACAAAGGGCCCTATTTCAAACCACTCCCGACTGATGAGGCAGACGAGAATCGAGAACAGGGCCATAGCCGTTGGAATCAGGAGCAGCCTGCTCAGGTCTCGACTCAGGGAGGCAAATCGAATGCGCATCAGGATACTTCGGGCAGGTGTTGTAGCAGCTGACGGGCCACCAGGCTAGCAGCGTCGCTAACGACCCGAACACCCAGCTTTTCAAATAGCTCACTATGCGCCACGAGATTGACTAAGCTGATACGGATGTCAACGTTGTGTTCCTTCGCTAAGACCATAGTCATCAAATTTTGAGCATCGTCATGAGTGGCGGCGACCACCGCATCTGCTCTCTTTATTTCCGCTTCGTCCAGAATCTTATCGTCCGCAATCATCCCGATGAGGACGCGAATACTCTGGTACTATAAACCCAGGCGCGCTTTGTCCGGGTCGGCCTCAATCAGGGTCACTTCGTGGCTGCTGTTCACAGCCATCTCGATTAGGCGGCGACCTTCTGCTTCAGCGCCTACAACGATGAGGTACATATAGCTATAGTTATCAATGTCTCTGATACAGTACTGCCTGCGGGGCCGGATAGAAGACAGGGGCGAACATAATCTCGTTGGAAAACGTGTAGTCGTTCGAAACCATCGCGCTCAGCTTTGTCTTAACCGTCACGCGCCGCAGTGCTATCGACATTAGCTTTCTAACTCGTTTTGTTTTTTCTAGCTCATTTTGTTTTTTCTAACCTAAGCGTTTCTCGATTTCTGCTTTTACTACCTCTGCATCAGCCGGTAAGCGAACTGCCGGATTGGCATATTCACTGGTGATTTCTTCTAGCTTAGATTCGTGATAGCCAACTTTGAAGTCGGTGAACTTCAGGCCGTGGGCGGTGCTGATGACAACTGTTTTGTCGCTAGATTTGATGACGCCTCGCTTGATGAGCTTTTGGAGTACGGCAAGTGCTACGCCTGTGTGCGGGCAGGTGAACATTCCGGTTAAGTCGGCGTGAGCTGCTGCCGCTGCTAATTCGTTTTCGGTCGCCTGCTCTACGATGCCATCTGTTTCTGCGATCGCTTTTTTGGCTTTGTCGTAGCTGATGGGGTTGCCGATTCTGATGGCATTGGCCAGGGTGTCTTGAGCGGTCATGCTGACTTTTTCTGAAAATCCTTTTTTGAAGGATTCATAGAAAGGATTGGCTCTGGCCGCCTGGGCGGCGACTAGTCTGGGCATTTTGCTGATGAGCCCGAGGTCCATCATTAGCTTGAAGCCTTTGTAGAGGGCGCTGATGTTGCCCAGGTTCCCGACTGGAATGATGATCCAGTCGGGGACTTCCCACTCGAACTGACGAATAATTTCAATGCCGACGGTTTTTTGCCCTTCAATCCGCAGGCTGTTCATCGAATTAGCCAGGTAGATTGAGTTGTCTTGCGTCACTTCTTGGACAATTTTCATGCAGCCGTCGAAGTCGGTATCAAGGGCGAGTACATGAGCGCCGTTAGAGACGGGCTGAATGAGCTGGGCGGTGCTGACTTTACCCGCGGGCAGGAAGATGATGGCTGGGATGCCTGCGTAGGCCGCGTAGGCGGCTAGAGCGGCGCTGGTGTCGCCCGTGCTGGCGCAGGCGACGGCTTTAACCGGGCTACCCTGGGCCATCATTTGCTTGACGACGCTGACTAGAACGGTCATGCCGAGGTCTTTGAAGCTGCCGGTGTGGCTGTTGCCGCAGAGCTTGATCCAGAGGTCGGGGACGCCGAGCTGTTTGCCGAGACGCTCGGCCCAGAATAAGTTGGAGTTGCCTTCGAACATGCTGACGACGTTTTCGTCAGCGAGGGAGGGGACGACCCATTCGCGCATGCCCCAGACGCCGCTACCGTAGGGCCAAGATGTGGTGCTAGCACGCGAGTCGAATAGCTGTCGCCACTGGTGGGCGCTGCGCTTTTTCAGCGGTTCGCGGTCGTGATGAACCTCTAGCAGGCTGCCGCAGGAGGGGCAGGTGTAGATCACGTCAAAAATCGAATGCTTGGCGGAGCAGCCCGCAATGCAGCGAAAGTAGGTGGTCTGAGTGTTTGTATCCGGCTTGGATTCGACCGCTGACAACATTAGGGAGGTCCAGGAGTAACTAATACGTTGATATTATCTTCTGAGCTGCCGGACGAACGCAAGGGGGGTAAGGAAGGGATGGCCTCACAAGGTGACGTTTGTGATTACAAATGCCAGATAGCTGTCGCTGTATTTGTGACTAGATTTGTGGTTGGCAGGTTTGAACTTGATATGACAAATCTGCAAAGGTAATGAAATGAACAGAAATGGGCCTTCGGCTTATTTAGAATTCTACGTAGTATTGCAGAGTTGTTGTCTCGATTAGAGACCTCAATGTTTGGGAGTGGGGTTTGGGATTTATTTCAGGATTTGCCTGAATGTTTACAAATGTTCTTATGACTGATGCCAATGCTGGTAACGTCTTCTGGTAGCGCCTCAGATAATGGCAATTGCTTTTCTTTAAGCTACCTCTGCAGATATATGTTTTCAGTTGGAAAACGAATAATCCTGTAGTATGTCTCCATTGGACAGCTTAATAACGATATGCCCGTGCAGATAGACCCGATAGAAACTGACCGGATTTCTGTTCAAAGAGCCAAAAAAAGCGCATCTCGACCGAAGAAGTCTTTGGGTGTTTCTCCACGTGTGCTCTCGTTTACTGCGATTGCGGCGGCTATAGTCTTGTGGTTTGTCGTGACTACTCTGGGTTGGGTCGACCCTCAGTTTTTTCCATCGCCTCAGAGCGTTTGGTCTGCATTTATTAATATTTTGCAGAATGGCTATAAGGGGCAGTCGCTGATTGCGCATATCGGTTCTAGTATGCGGCGGCTGTTGCTGGCTTTTGTGATGTCTTTTAGTCTGGCTGTGCCGCTGGGTTTGGCAAGTGGTTACTTTAAGCCGGTTCAGGCTGTTTTAGATCCCTTCATTGAGTTTTACCGGCCGCTGCCACCGCTAGCCTATTACACGCTGATTGTTATTTGGCTAGGCATTGACGATGAGTCGAAGGTGGCGCTGCTGTTTTTGGCTGGGTTTGCACCGCTGTATATTGCGATGGTTGCTGGGGTGCGGCGAGTGCCACGCGATCGCATTAATGCCGCGCTTTCTCTGGGCTCGTCTCAGTGGCAGGTGTTTACGCAAGTTGTTTTTCCCTCTTGCTTGCCGGAGCTATTTACCGGGCTGCGAACGGCTTTGGGCTTTATGTACACCACGCTGGTAGCCGCAGAGATGGTGGCCGCGAGATCGGGCATTGGTTGGATGGTGCTTGATGCCAGTAAGTTTTTGCGCAGCGATATTATTTTCGTTGGCATTTTGATTATGGGCGTGATTGCGATCGCCATAGACTTGGGGCTGCGTTGGCTCCAAAATTACTACCTTCCCTGGGTCGGTAGAGAATAAACAAACGCGTAAGACGCGTGAAATATAAGGTGACTAGATAGGGTATGTACACGTTCAGAAAAAGATTCACAAAACAATTCAACCTTTTGCTGGGTTTGCTCAGCCTGATATTGGTTGTCACGATTGCTGCCTGTAGCGGCCCCGATGCGGCGGATAGCGGCGCGGCAGAAGGCGGGATGCCTAGCGAATTTAGAATTGGCTATCAGGTTGTTCCCAATGCTGAGCTGTTAACCAAAAATCAGGGCTTTGCTGAGGCCAAGTTTCCAGATGTTGATATTCAGTGGCTGCCGTTTGATTCTGGTCGCGATGTGAATACAGCGATGGTCTCAGGCGGTATTGATGTTGGTCTAGCAGGCTCTGTTCCTGTTTCTACCGGTATTGCGCAAGACTTGCCCTATCAGGTTTATTTCATTCACGATGTGATTGGTGATAATGAAGCCCTAGCGGTAACAGCAGATTCTGGCGTGACTAGCATGGCTGAGCTAGTGGATAAGAAGATCGGGGTTCCGTTTGGTTCGACGACTCACTTTAGTCTGCTTTCTGCGCTAGAAAATGAGGGCATTGATCCAAACGATGTACAGATTTTGGATATGCAGCCTCAAGATATGTTAGCTGCCTGGCAGCGAGGCGATATTGACGGTGGCTTTGTATGGCACCCAACGCTCTCTAGAATGTTAGAAGACGGGGGTAGTGTGCTGGTTACCGCCAAGGAACTGGCTGAAGAGGGTATTATCACCGCCGATCTTGGGATTGTGAGCACAGAGTTTGCTCAAAACTATCCAGACTTTTTGGCTGGCTATGTGGAAGCGCTGGATGAGGCGGTTCAGTTCTATCGCAATGACCCAGAAGCTGCTGCGTTGGCGATGTCTGAAGAGATTGGCCTGACGCCAGAAGAGAGTTTGAATGTGATGAATGAGCTGGTGTGGGTGAGCGCTGAAGAGCAGGCATCTGAGAAATATCTAGGTACGCCAGAGGCTCCTGGTGCTATGGCTCAGGTGTTGAAAGACTCGGCTGAGTTTATGGTGAAGCAGGAGGCGATTGAATCCGCCCCAGAGGTTGACGCTTACAATAAGGCACTGTTTAACCAGGCAGTCGCTAAATAGGTTCTGTGTTAATCGGCTCTTCTAAAAAATTTAGAAGAGCCGATTTTGCTTCTGTTGTTATTTCAGAGATTATGACTGTTCATTCTTCTGCTCGCACTGATATTGCTGTTCCTTACGACGACTCGGCTGGCGATACGCTGATCGCCTTAAATGATATCGATTTGGTGTATGACTTAGACGGCCCGCAGCCTTTTCCTGCGCTAGAGGCGATAGATCTCAACTTAAATCAGGGCGATTTTATTTGTGCAATTGGTCCGTCTGGCTGTGGAAAAACGTCTTTGTTGCGGGTGCTAGCAGGGTATGAGAGGCCGACGCATGGTGTAGTGAGTGTGGATGGAAGGCCGCATACAAAGCCGGATTCAGAGGTGGGCGTGGTGTTTCAGCAGCCCAATTTGTTTCCGTGGCTGACAATTGAGAAGAATGTGAATTTTGGGCCGCGCATGAAGGGGATTGATGCGCATGAGCGGCGGCAGCGGGTGAGCTATTTTTTGGAGATGGTGTCTTTGATTGATGCGGCGAAGAAACTGCCGCATCAGCTGTCGGGTGGTATGAAGCAAAGGGCTGCGATCGCCCGGGCTTTAGCCGCCGACCCAAAGGTGATTTTGATGGATGAGCCGTTTGGTGCGCTCGATGCGTTTACCCGAGAGTCGATGCAGATGAGTTTGCACGAGATTTGGACAAAAACGGGCAAGACTATCTTTTTTATTACGCACGATGTAGAAGAAGCATTGCTGCTCTCTAATCGAATTATTCTGATGTATCCCAATCCAGGCAGAATTGTAGAAGATATTGCAAATCCCTTTTCTGCGATGTTGTCTGATACCGCGCCGTCTGATCTGCGAGTTTCGAGAGACTTTATTGAAATGAGAGAGTATTTGGTACGGCGAATTAAGGAGTCTGGTGAGTATTAGTTTTGTTTTTTGTTTCCAGAAGCTGTTACTCTACCCTACTGTTTTTTAATCTGTTATTCTTTGCTTATCCTTTTTTCACTGTTCCTTGCTATTTGTACTGTTCTAGCTACGTTTTATGATGCTCAGATGTTAGATGTTAGGAGTGTTTTCTTAACTTATAGAGCAGAACAGTTTGAGAAAAACTGTACGAATAGTCTTAAAGTAAGATCGAAAAATGCTTATTTTTTATTAAACTGAGGGTGTATTGATTGAGGAGATGATGCTTTCTTATGAAATTTTTGCTCACTGCTAGAGCTTTGACAGCTTCCGCTGTAGTCGTCGCTGCTGGTCTACTCCTTGCGAGCCCTGCGATGGCTGATGGCCACATTGCCCAAGAAACGATGGACGAAACTGTGGAGGATGCCATAGAGGAGCCGACGGACGAAACGACGGATGAATCCGAAGAAGAAACGATGGAAGCGCCGACGGACGAAGCCACAGACGAAACGATGGATGAGCCCATGGTGGACGACCCCATCATGGATGACCCCACGATGGACGAATCCATGGAGGAGCCAGCGGGCGAAACGACGGATGAACCTGTAGACGAAACGATGGAAGCGCCGACAGACGAAGCTATAGAAGCGCCGGCAGATGAGACGATGGAAGCGCCGGTGGACGAGACGATAGAAGAGCCGGTGGATGAAACGATGGAAGCGCCGGTGGATGAAACTGTGGGCGAAGATACGTCTGCTAGCACCATTGTTGACATTGCTAGTGGTAGCGATAGCTTTGATACGCTTGCACAGGCTGTAGAGGCTGCTGATTTGGCTTCTACACTTTCTGAGCCAGGTCCCTATACTGTATTTGCCCCTACCGATGAAGCTTTTGCAGAGCTTCCAGATGGGGCAATCGAATTCCTTTTGGAACCTGAGAATCAAGAGATTCTTAGCCAGGTACTGACCTATCATGTCGTCTCTGGAGAGACGACCTCGGACGAGTTGACGACTGGCGGCATTAGCGCGTTGGGCGGCGGTTTAGCTGTGGGTGTTTCTGAGAGTGGCGTCGTTATTAACAATGCCAGCGTTACCCAAGCTGATATTCCAGCTAGCAACGGTGTTATTCATCAGGTTAATCGCGTTTTGATTCCGGAAGCTTTAAAGCAGGAGTTGACTTCTCTCTTGGGCGTTGAGCAGTTGTACGAATAGGGTTAGCAATAGAGCGTGAAACTTCTTCATTCTCTGTACATTCTCTATGCAATAGCTATAGCTAGAGGCAGCTCAATTTAGTTGGCACAAGTTAATATACGCAAGCTGGTAAGTCCGTATGCTTAGAAAATCTATGGACTTATCAGCTTTTTAATTTTTAATGGATTCTTTTTCTATTCTTTTTTGATAGGTGATGCTTGGGGTAAGTGATACATCTAAAGAGAGAGAATCTGCTGTCGAAAGATAGAGCTTATGATAAGCGCTGATAGTTCAGCATAGACCGATAGCCAGAGAAGAATAGACTTGAAAATTGTTTAGTTTAGGAGAACAATACGTATCCTGAAAAATCACGCATTCGATGAAATTGATTAGAAAAGTCGCTGTTATTAGTTTGTTTTCTTGCTTTCTAGCAAGCGTTCCAGAAGTTGTTGGTGCTCAAACTAATCCGACGACAGCTACACCGGTTACAGAAACGACTTACATTCTTGAGTCTGACTATGACGAGTACATGCGGCTAGGCTTTGCCGCTGAGCAAGAGAGCCGCTACGTAGACGCGGCGACTTATTTTCGATATGCGCTGTTCGCGATTCCGCAAGATAGAGAAGCAACCACTGCCTACTGGAACGCTAGAGCGCAGCTGCAAACGGGTGAGCTGACTAACCGTGCTCAGGTCTATAACGACAATATGGAAGCGGGCTATGATGCTGCTGAATCGGGCGATTACGACACTGCGCTGACTCGTTTCCAAGCGGCTTTACAGCAAAGGCCCAACGATTATTATGCCGCCCAGGCACTGCGAAACGTGCGGACATATATGACAAGAGGGGTTGAGGCGGATTCTCCTACAGATGTAGCACCTACCTATCGAATCTACGCTAGTGAGCCCTTGTACGACCGCTACATGCGCTTGGGCTATGCGGCAGTGCAGCGAGAGGACTTTGACTCAGCACGTGAGTATTTTAGAAGTGCGCTGTATGACCAGCCTAACGATCGGACGGCGACAGTGGCTTACTGGAATGCAATGGATGCGCTGAAGGATGGCGAATTTGGCCTGAACGAAACGGCGGAGAGTCCTTATGATCGCTATATGCGCAGAGGCTACGATGCTACAGAGCGAGAGAATTATGCTCAAGCGATGAGATTTTTTGAGGCCGCGCTGGCTGAACGGCCTGGCGATGGCTATGCGTCTCAGGCCATTGTGAATGTGAGAACTTATCTTCAATAGTCGCTTCTTCAATAGTCGCTCAGATAGCCATTTAGATAGTCGCTAGATGGTCGTCAGATGACTGTTTGCTCGATAGCATGAGATCTCGTAGGGTACAGATGCTGTACTCCTACGGGATTTTGTTATGCGGATGGAGTTGAAGGAGTAAGTCGATGAAGACAGTTACGTTGAATGATGGCACTGCTATTCCTGCGTTTGGGCTAGGCACCTGGAAGTCTCCAAAGGATGCGGTGTATGAAGCGGTGAAAACAGCGCTAAAGGTTGGCTATCAACATGTTGATGCGGCCTGGATTTATCAGAATGAGCAAGAAGTTGGACGGGGTATCGGTGAGGCGATTGGCTCGGGTGTAATTAATCGCGAAGATCTGTTTGTCACCTCTAAGCTATGGAACAGCTTTCATGCTCCTGAGGATGTGGAAAAAGGCTGTAAGGAGACGCTGACGGCGTTGGGTTTGGACTATGTAGATCTTTACCTGATGCATTGGCCGGTGGCGTTTAAGCCAGGAACGTTGGGCCCGAAGCCGGAAGATCTTGTGCCGCTCTCTGAAATTCCGTTTTCGGCTACGTATGAGGCAATGTTGGCACTAAAAGAGAAGGGACTGGTAAAGAGTGCAGGCGTTTCTAATTTTAGTGTTTCTAAGCTGAAGAAACTGATTGAGGAGACTGGGGTGGTGCCTGCGATGAATCAGGTGGAGCTGCATCCTTACAATCCGCAGAATGAGCTGTTGGCGTACTGTAGGGCGCAGGGGATAGGGGTTACGGCTTATTCTCCGCTGGGGTCGGGCGATCGCCCGGAGAGCATGAAGTTGAAAGATGAGCCGCCGCTGCTGGAAAATGAGACTGTTAATGCGATCGCTGCTGAGGAAGGCATTAGCCCGGCTCAGCTTTTGATTGCCTGGGCGATGGATCGAGGTACAGTTGTTATTCCTAAATCTACCAATGCTGGCCGGATTGCTGAGAATTTTTCTGCCGCCTCGCATTCTTTGTCAGAACGTGCGCGCACCTCGCTCGATAATATCGATATTCAGTATCGCTACGTTAGCCCAGACTCGTGGTTTATTTCGGGTGTCACCTACGAAGGAGAAAGCTTTTGGGATTGATATCTACAGATTGATTAATTTCTACGCACTCATGATGTGTGGAATATCAATGAAAACTCATCCCAACTAACCCCAAAAGAGCATCGCCAAAGCCATGCTCTTTTGGTTTAGGCGGTTTTGGTTTAGGCGGTGGCCTTGTAAGAGAATTTACTGAGTGACAAAGCGCTGAAACTATCGATATATATACGATAAGAGCAGGCTGTGATAGTCTGGTGCTGCTTTTTGCTCTGTCTGTTGGAGAATTTGGAATGAGTAATAGACCTACCCCTGCGTTTGTCGGTGCTTCTTACTTTGCGATGTCTGTGGGGATTGTGGCCTACTTGATTGGGCTGTGGAATTCTGAAATGCAGCTGAATGAACGAGGATACTATTTTACAGTGTTGATGTACGCGCTATTTTCGGCGGTATCTTTGCAAAAAAGCGTGCGAGATAAGAGTGAAGGGGTGCGGGTGACGGATGTTTACTATGGCTTGTGTTGGGTGTCTCTGATTTTGGCGGTGCTGCTATTGGTGATTGGGCTATTTAATGCTGATTTGTTGCTTAGTGAGAAAGGCTTTTATGGGATGGCGTTTTCGCTGAGCTTGTTTGGTGCGATCGCTGTTCAGAAAAACACCCGAGATATTGCGATGCCTGCTCGTTCGTCTGATGACAGACTGAACCGCTGAGATGTCTGTTCTTTTTATGATGCGTTTGAGCTGGATTTTGATTAGATGATGTCGAGTTTGTAGGCAACTACGACAGTAATTCGTTCTAAACTACTCTGAACTTGATCGAAAGTATGTAGGAACTGATCCAAGGTATTTTGAAGTTAATCTGAACGACTTCAAAATCTATACAAAGTACTCCGAAGCCAATATAAAGTAATTTTCAGTTGATTTGACGTACCTCAGACTTGATTAAAAGTACCTTTTATCTATACAAAATGCATTTGGTATAGATTCTGTCTATAGTTTTCGCGTTTCCACTGACACAATATAGAATCCTTTTTCAGATTTTCAAAAAAGCAGTGGTTACACAGACTTGTGATTGTCTTTTTTGTTCGTTATCACGGGCACTGTAAACGTAGCCGAATGACTGACCACTGCAACAGACTACCGGCCAGTCATTTGTTGTATTGATTAATTCCAACAGTTATAGGAAGGAGTGCACTTGTGTCCAGAATAAAAAGACAATCAGCCATTTTGGCATTAGCTGAAGAGCGTCTTCATGGCATGATGGCCATCAGCACAAAGCTAGATTTGGGCGGCGGCTGTACGACTGCAACCATGCAGGCAAAGATCAATGAAGTGCGCGATCTGCTAAAGGCTTATCATCTGATTCTGACTCAGGCAGATGATCTGTCTAACAAGTTTGAAGATGCTGAAAAAGAGCTGGCCAAACTTTCAAAGAAAGTGTTGAAAGGGGTTGCTGTGCAGTTTGATGAAGATAGTAGCGAATATGAAATGGTGGGTGGCGTGCGTACAAGCGAGCGAAAGCGATCGCGTCGCTCATCGGCTCAGGCCGCGACTGTCTGAATCATCCGACTAATTTTAATTCAGAGTAGGGGTATGGCGGTTGCCGTACCCTTTTTGTTTTACGGCAGGTGCGGGTTTTATGCATAACGTATGGGTGGTCATACAAATCAATCCAAAGTAGGTGTAGCTTCGTATCTGTACTTAGACAGGAAGTGCAATAAATCTACCTTGCATTCAATCAAGGTAATTTAAACAGAATCTATGGCTATTACATCACCGGCTAAGAGTTCAGCCACGCGGCTGAAAAACGTGCAGTTATCAACCAATTTGTTAGAGAAAGTGGAGGGTGCGCGATCGCGTTTTTCTCAAACAGCCATACAGGACAGGTTAGACGCACTGACTGAGCGCTTGCAGAGCATAGAGGTGCCGGACGGTCAGAGGGGCCGTCAGCTGGCAGGCGAAATTCAGTCAACTATTAAAGGGTTTACAAACTCTGTGAACCTGATGACTGAGATGATGGGCCCTCAGTTTTCTTCTGGCCAGACAAACCGTTTGGACCCTTATCGAGGTACGGGGCGTATTGACCCAACGCAGGCTAGCTTTTGCGCTTGCTCTATCTGTGCCAAGACGGGAGACGACGGGCGTACTGGCTCAGCGCAGAAGCCTGCTGGTTTCAATACAGTGGGCAATGACAATGATGAGTTTGGTCGCAATTACGGTAAGTGGGCTCAGCCTGGTGGTAGGGGAACGGCTGTCGATATTACCTATTCTTTTAAGAAAGATTGGGACGTTCCAGGCTTGAGCATCAGTAAAGCGAAGTCTCTCTTTAAAGAGGCGCTACAGGTCTGGGCAGACTACGCGCCCTTAAATTTTCGGGAGATTAATGATCCTGGAAATGGAGACCTGGTGGATATTCAAGTGGGCGATCAGTACAGAGATGGCCCGTTTGGCACGCTAGCGTTTGCCTATTTTCCAAAGAATGGAGATATTACGTTTGACTCAGGCGAAACTTGGCGTGAGCCTTTATTTTTGGAGACGGCCGTGCATGAGATTGGTCATTCTCTGGGCCTAGGGCACGAGAATGGTACCTCGGCAATTATGAACTCCAGCATTCAGAACCGGTACAGTGATGAGGCGTTTTTGCTTCAAGACGATATTAACGGTATCAGAAGCATCTATGGCTCTGGAAAGGGCTCTGTACGCTCGTTGGGTCAGTCTCCAGCGCCCACCACGCCAGCACCGGAGCCCACGCCGGCCCCAACACCAGCACCGGAGCCCACACCAAATCCCAATAAGAACTTGGTGATTAACGGCAGCTTTGAAAACTCTTCTGTCGGTAACAATCAGTTTCGTATTTTCAATCAGATTAACGGATGGAAAACCTACGATGGCAGCGGCATTCAGATAGAGAGACGCAACCAGTTTGGGGGTGCGGCCGATGGTAAAGCCTGGGTAGAGCTAGATAGCAACAGCAATAGCACAATGTATCAGCAGGTCGATACGCTGCTGGGTGAGGACTATACGCTTTCTTTCAAGTACTCTCCTCGTCAGCGCTTGAGCGCTGAAACTAACAAAATTCGCGTTTATTGGGGCGATCGCTGGATCGATACGATTACAAAAGCCGGCGGTAATAAGAACCAGTGGGATACGTTCTCTTACGATGTAAAGGGTAAGGATGATAAGAGTTTGCTGGCGTTTCGGGCAGTCGGTACGAATGACAAGGTGGGTGGATTTATCGACGATGTGGTTGTGACTAAAGGCGCTGCGGCTCAATCTGCAACAGCGGGCGATCCGTTTGAGAGCGATCGCTCTGCCAGTGCACTTTTTGCCACCGCAGACACTACCCTTGCTGGTTCGACAGCTGTACTGTAGGCCTCGCTGTTGAGCCTACTAGGTCAGCGCATGGTGGTTAAAAATGACTGTTCAATAAGGGTTCAATAGGGTAAGAGCATGGCTGTGACTGTGCTCTTTTTTCATCTCTTTTTTTCACGGTGTTGCCGTTGTTTTGGTTTCAGGTCTAATTTCAGTTTCTGGACCTTTCCAAGAGCCTGCTACTGTGTAAAGCCGTACAGGCTTTATGGAGTGGCAGGCATGACTACGCAGCATACGCAGCAACCAAAACAGGTTTCTTTGCTAATCAGCTTGGCGAGCGTGGTGGTGATTGTGGCGGGGCTAAGAACGCTGTCGGGGCTGCTGACACCTATTTTGCTGTCTTTGTTTTTGGTGCTGGTGACGGCACCACTGCTGGCCTGGCTGAAGGGGAAAGGGCTGCCAAGCTGGCTGTCTTATTTGGTTATTTTGCTGGGGGTGTTTGTCGTTGGTCTAGTGTTTACGCTCTTTTTGGCGACTTCGCTGAACCAGCTTTTAGATCTGCTGCCGACTTACAGCACACAGATAGAGTCTGAGCTGCGCGAGCTGTGGGCGTGGCTCGGTGAGTGGGGGATTGAACTTGAAGATATTCAGGCGTTGAGCTGGCTGCAGCCGGAGAGACTGCTGCAGCTGTCGGTGAGCGTGACCACCAGTGTGCTCGGCACGGTTTCAAATGTCGGGCTGACGCTGATTATTTTTGTGTATATGCTGGCGACGGCACCGGGCTTTTCAGCTCGGCTGAAGAAGGGGCTGCAGAACGATTTGCCGACGTTGCAGCGGCTAGAAGCATTTGCAAACAGTACAAGCGCGTACCTATTGATTAAAGGGTGGCTGGGAGCGCTGACGGCGCTGACGCAGATTGTACTGATGTGGATACTGGGTCTAGATTTTGCGGTGCTGTGGGGTGTGCTGTCGTTTTTACTGAATTTTGTTCCGAATATTGGCTTTTATTTGGCGGTGATTCCTCCGGTGCTGCTAGCGACGATTCAGCTGGGGTGGCTAAAAACGATTTTATTTGCGATCGCCTACATTGCTATCAACAACTTTTTTGATCTGGTTATTGCTCCAAAGTATTTGGCCGAAGGGTTAGATCTCTCCGCCTTAGTCACCTTTTTAGCTGTGATTATTTGGGCCTGGATCTTTGGCCCGATCGGTGCATTTTTGGCGCTGCCGCTGACAGTTATGGTGAAAAAGCTGCTGCTAGAGCCCTTTCCGCAAACGCAGCTGGTGGCAGATTTGCTGGGTGCTGGCGAGGGAGAGGCTTAAAAAAGAAGAGAGCCTGCTACAGCCAGTTGCCGACTAGGAGGTAGGGTGCCCAGTAGTAGGGGGCCGGATAGCTTAAGTCTTGAAGAAGTTCTTGTTGAGCCCGCTGTAGCGCTTGGGCTTTGGTCAGGCCGCTGTTGATGCCCTTGTAGAAGCTGGACATGAGTGCGGTGTTGGCTCGGTCATCGGCTCGCCAAAGGGTCGATAGCGTGCTGCGAGTCCCGGCTCGAACGGCTATGCCCGCTAGGCCAAGGACGGCACGGCGATCGCCTTGGGCCGTTGCGCAGGCGCTGAGGACTAAAAGCTCTAAGGGTTCTGCCTGCTGCTCGCTGGCAGAGCGGACTAAGTCGCTGAGTTCGTTGGCTGTAATGCCGTCTTTGTAGGCGACGAGAAAGGTTTCTCCAGGGCTGGAGCTGAAGACGCCGTGGGTTTTCCAGTGAATGGCAGAGTAGGTTTTAGTGGCGAGCTGCGTTTCGATGTTGGCCTGGGTAAAGGCTTCGTTGAGCAGTGGGCTGGAGACAGTGAGATTTTCAGGGATTTGGTTGAGCTCTGTCTGAATGAGTTCGATAGGGGGAAAATTTTGGCCGCGTACGGTTTGCGGCAGGCCGATGCCGCCGCGTAAGATTTTGAGCTTTTGCGGGGTGGGGTGAGGTGCGAAGAGATCGAGCTGTGGGGCAATGGCGATCGCGAATTCTTTTTCAACTAAGTACTGCTCGCCGTCGTACAGTACGCCCATTGGCACGTTTCGCAGTGCACCGTCCAGCACAAAAACTAGCGTTTCGATGGTGTCATTTTCTGCCAGTACTGGCTCTATGGGTTCTATCAGCCACTGATAGAGCTGCCGCGCCGAGGCTACGACAGCGGGCGTTTTACCAGGCAGAATCAGGTTTTCTCTGAGTGCGCTCAGGGCTGCTTCAACGTTCTCCTGACTGATGTCAACTGTTCTGAGCGTGAGTGGCTGATTCGGTGGCTCAATGATAATAGCGAGCTGCTGAGGCAGCAAAATAGGATATATTTTGACCGCTTTAGGATCGCTGTTGGCATCGCTCAAGCTGACAATCTGGGAGAGGTTGCATCCTAAGAAGTTTTCAAGTTCTGTGAGCTGGAGTGCGTCGAGGGTTTGGACGGCTAGCCGAAGCAGCCGTTGATTGTTTGCTGCTTGGTCATTATCTGTGCTTTTGATGCTGGGATTGAGACTGAGTTCGGCGCTTGATTCTTGGTGATACGTACTCAGCAACAGGTCGATAAATTCTCTGTAGACGGGTTCTACGTTGTCTCTAAAAGAGAATTGCACCTGTGTGTCAACTATTAGCAGGTTTTGGCGGACAGATGCTAGCGAGGTCAGCGCTCTTTGATAGGCGGCGCTGGCTTTGGCTTTTTCAGCAGTCCGCTGCCTGTTTTGCTTTGAGGCATTTGCTGGTGGCTGTTGAGCTTGTGGCTGCTGAGTTTGTGACTGCAGGGCTTGTGGCTGCTGATAGAGTCTGCCCAGCTGCCATTCCCACCGGTAAGCAACTTCTGGCTTTTGCTTGCCTTCGACTAGCTGTAAGGCTCGCTCTGTGAGGCGGATGGCGTCTGCGTACTGACCGGTCAGCTCGTAGGTGTGACCCAGCTCACCAACGGCGTAGGATTCTATTAGCGGATCTGCTAAGTCGGTAGACTGCTGAATGGCGGTGGTCAGCGATTGCAATAGCCTGTTTTGTTGTTCGCTAGTAGGAGGAAGATAGCTGGCGGAGACGTCAACAACCTTTTGCCATTCTTTTTTTGTGCAGGTGTTTGAAGTAGGCGATCGCAGGCAGTTTAGGCTGTGCGCATAGCTAATGTAGGCTTCGGTGCTGTCACGGCTGGTGGGCAGCGCGGTTAAGTCGATCTGTGGCCAAAGCGTCTGGGCATTTTCTATCTGCCCAATTTCAATTAGGTAGCTAAGCCGGTTGAGCTGTGCTCTTGCTTTGAGTAAGTGGCTCGTGGGTGAGGCCCCTGCAATGTTTTCGACCTGTCTGTAGTGGTCTATGGTTTCGTTTGTATAGCTTTGAGCGTCTGCACGCTGGCCAAGTGCGATCGCTCTGTGGCTGAGCGATCTAACCGTATGAGCCAGCTCCAGCTGTAGTGTTGGGTAGCTCAGTGATTGGCGGGTGGCGTTCGTTAGGCTGGTAGTGAGTAAGTTCCTAGCGTCGTTGAGTGCGCCAATGCGACGCATGGCCTTGCCTAGCTCTGTGACGATGCTGAGCTGAATACTGTCGTTTAGAGGCGGCAGCTGCTGCCTAAGCTGCCTGAGCCGTTCGGTGGCTTGAGCGTTGAAGCCGAGTTCTTGTAGGGCTAGGGCCTGGTTGATCTGAGTCAGCATTAGGCCCATTTTGGTCTGGTCAGATGACTGGCGATCTGTGTGGCTCGTCTCGCTAGACAGGCTGATCTGCTGATAGTACTGCTCGGCAGTTTGCCAGCTGGTGAGGGCAGCTGCGGTTTGGCCCTGCTGCCACTGATTTCGTCCTTGCGTGTTGAGTACGCGAGCCGCGACCTGCCAGTAAGTTTGAGTGTGCTCAGGCCAAGCTTCAAGAATTTCTAGACTTTCGGTGAGCGCGGTACTAGCCGCTGGGATTTGGCCGAGCTGCTGATAGGCGCTCGCCAGGTTGCTTAGAAGGTAGGCGCGTGTAAGCGGTGCGTTGGGCTCTGTTGTGTCGATAGCGGTGAGTGCGGTCTGCCAGTGGGCGATCGCAGCCGAAAACTGTCTGCCTTCATAGGCGGTAATGCCTGCGGTGATGCTGCCTGTAGATACGGCCTGATTGGTTACAGACTGATTGGTTACAGACTGATTGGCTACAGACTGATTTGGCAGAGCAGGAGTCTGACTTTGTAGGAATAAAACAATCCAGCAACTGCTAAAAGCGATCGCTAGCCATCGCCTAAAACGGGTCGTGAGACGAAGTATCTTCATGATCGCCAATCCAAGCATCTTTCATTTTCTGTGGTTGCGATAGTCTCGGCAAGGAGAACAACTTCACCGTTTCTGTTAAAAGCCCAGGCTTGAGCCTCCTGCTCTGGTGTTGCGGGTGCGTTATCTGTCGGTACGTTATCTGTCGGTACGTTATCTGTCGGTACGTTATCTACCGGTACGTTATTTGCCGTAGGGCTAGCTGCTGGTTCTGGCAGATGCAAGGTGCCTTGTGATGCTGCTGTTTCGGCTGCCGCATCGGTGTTTAGCGTAGTGGGTAAAGAGACATCTGCCAAGCTGCTGCGGCTGTTAAGGATGCCGTATGGCGTTGTGCTAACGCCGCCTCGCCCTGTTTGAACAAATCGCCCGCTGATACTGGCCTTACAGCCTTGTGCTACAGCGGGCATTGCCAGGGACTGAGGCAGCGCGCTGGCCTCCTGGCGAATTTCTGGGTTGAGGGTATTTAGCCGTGTTTCACCGTCTGCTCCAAAGTCTGAGCTAGCGGTAATATCGCTGGCGCCGGTGGGCGACGCGTTTTGCTCAATGCCAATCACCGCTTGGGCAGAGATGCTAACGCTGCCGCCATCGCCAAAAACAGCATTGGCAGTGATATCACTATTTTCTTCAGGAACGGCTACGACGAATCCGTCTGGTGCGTTGATTTGAATGTTGCCGCCTGTGGCCTCTCCAGTGGCATCGGTGGTGACGCGGCTACCGTTTCTTAGTGAAAGTAAGTTGGTATTGAGGGTAATGTTGCCGCGATCGCCGGTGACGGTATCGGCGGAGATTAGCGAATTGTTGTTCAGGCGGATGATGCTGGCATTGATGTCGAGGTTGCTGGTGCTGCCTTGACCGGGTGGCAGAAACGATCGCCGCAGGCTGTTGAAGTTACTGGCGCTAACGGCGCCGCCATCTCTAATGTTGAGGCTGTCGGTGTTGATAACCAGACTGCCGCCGCTACCGGTGCCGTTGAGCGCTGTAGAAAACAAACCGCTGCGCCCGCCAAAAGAGAGTCCGGCGATGTCTATGGTCTTGCTGCTAACCGTCAGGTTACCGGTATTGCCTGAGCCCAGGGTGGCCGTACCGATTTGTCCGCCGTCTACAACGGAGAGACGGCGTGCGTTAACGGTAAGATCGCCGCTGTCGCCGGTGGCCTCTGGGGAGACTACGGTGGCGATCAGGCTTGGTCCACTATTGGATATATCCGAAGGTGAGAAAGAGACCCCCGAAAGCCTGGCTTCCTCTGCGGTGATATTGACGTCGCCAGCAGTTCCTTCTCCCAGGGTGACCGTGACCAGCTGAGCGCCGCCTGTGACGTTGAACTGCTGGGCGTTGACGCTCAGGGGTTCTCCCTGTTCTCCTGTACGCCCGGTCGTAATCGAATCAATGCGGGCTGGCGGTACTATCTGCTGAGGGGCCTCATTGGGCTGAGCGGTTGAAGGTGGGTTATTGGTATCGCGTAGATTGATTTGGTCGGCGTTTAGTGCGATCGCGCCTGCAACTCCCTGTGTGAAGTTAGCGGTTCTAATGAGCGCGCCTTCTTCTACGGTAAGCTGCCCGGCGTTTAGCGAGATTCGACCTGTGTCACCAGTGCCCAGTGGATCAACGCTTGAGAGTAGGCTCGACATGCCCAGCGGACCTATATCTGTAATTAGGGCGGTGTCGCGAACCGTGATGTTGATATTGCCGCCGGTGCCATTGCCAAAGACATTGGTACCAATTTGAGCGCCTCGGTCCAACGTCATGTTCTCTGAGCGCAGGGTGATGTTACTGCCTGTGCCTGTGGCGTTTCGACCGACGTCGGCGCCAATGTAGGTTGTAAAGTTTGGCTCGCCTGTGAGACTTTCGGTCGTTTCAAAGTCACTGATAGCCAGATCGCCAGCGGCATTGAGGTTAATACTGCCGCTGGCCGCTGGCGGTGCTGGCGCGGTGGGGGCTACTGGTCGTGCTGCAGTGGGTGCGGCTGGAATTGCCGTTGGCGCTGGCAGCTCGCCGGCGACGGTGGGTGCTGATAGACCTTCTGGCGGCAAGGTTTCGGCTAGCAGCGCGGTGTTTTCAGTCGCAAAGAGATCGTCTCCTTGAATAATAATGTGGCCTGGCGTGGTTGCACTGACATCTAATGATGATCGGCCTGCCAGCGTGATATCAGCAAACTCTTCTACCTGGCTGTAGTCGAGTAAGCCGTCTGCGTTGAAGCTAACACTCCCCTGGGCGACACTGCCCAGCTCAATTTGACCTGCGGGGACAACAACGTTGCCGCCGATAAATTCTATGCCGTTGGCAACCAGCGTGAAGGTTTGTTCTGGGCGGGCGGTGACCGCTGAGTAGCTGATGTTTTCGGCCGGAACATCTGTGAGACTGGGTTGCTGACGCGAACGATCGATAATAGGAGCGGGGCCTACGGCTGAACTAAACGTCAGGGCATGTCCGGTTCCTCGTATCTGGACTGGGGCGGTTGAGTCTGCTAGTAGCCCGAGGCCAACGGGCGCGCTAACAGTGAGGAGAGCGCTGTCTGGGGTAGAGGGTGTGCCTGACGGCAGACGAGTTTGCGAATCAAAAAAGATTTCGCTGGCGGTGCTGCCTACAAAGCCACCGCCCAAATCGAGCTGACCGCTAGGACCAAACTGAATACCGCTAGGGTTGATCAGGAAAAGATTGGCGGTGGAGTCAGCGCTTGTGAAGATTGTGCTGTTAATGATGGATAGATCGCCGCCTGTGACCCTAGCAACAATGTCATCGACACCCGGATCGATAAACAGAACGGAGGGACCATCAGCGGCGTCTGGTAAAGAAAACTGACTAAAGCTGTGAAAGAGAACAGAATTTGCGTTGTTTTGAAGACCGCCTGTAACGGTGCAAACGCCTGTGGTGCAGCTATCGCTTATCGAGCCATTGACCAGCGTTTGAAAGCTGGCATCACTGGCAACTTGAGCGGAAGCAGGTCGTACGGAGGCTGGCTGCACAGCCAGCAATGCGGTGAGGAGAGCACCGGCCAGTTTACTGCTATAAATTTTCCAGACTGATATTGACTTGCTAAGAGCCCAATCGGTACGAAAGAACGCATTCATGAATAAAGAGAGTGGACTGAACAAGCCGTGACGCGACGTAAATCGAACTCACGATAGAGAGAAAACTAGATGTATCCAGGGGTATAGCTTCTGGGCTAGATAGTTTCTAGGCTACGAAGTTCCTAGGCTAGATAGCTTCTAGGCTATGAAGGCTCTAGATTAAAAGTTTCTCGGCGAGTTCGCTTCAGTGAAGGTGAACGACTAGATGTAGCGCATGCCTAATGGCATTCATGATAAGACTAACTTCTTTTAGGGGTGAACTAGCATGAGTGTCTGTAAGGTCATCATATAGACTACAGACCATAGCTTTCGATTAAAGTGCTAGTAAAGCCCTAAATTAGGGCGCTTCAAACCCTTTTTGTGCCAGCAATTGCTCAATTCTAACTCGATGATTATGTGCCCAGCTCTCTAGCGACTGAGCGGCGTCTTTTTCTGTTCTTTCTTTTGCAATTTGCCAAATTTTGTCTATTTCCTTTTGAGGAATAACCGCTATTCCTTCTTCGTCGGCAATCACCATGTCATTTGGATAAACTGTGACACCACCGCAAACAATCGGGACTTGCAGCTCTCCTAAGGTTTCTTTCACGCCGGGCTTAGGAATGCAACCTTTGGCAAATACTGGAAACCGTGCTTCACGGACTTCGGCAATGTCTCGAATAGCACCATCAATAATGAAGCCAGTGATGTTTCTGTTTTGAGCGATCGCACATACGTTTCCACCGCTCATGGCATAGTCGCTATTACCCGCCTCTACAACAATGATGTCGCCCGGCTTGGCTCGGTAAATGGCCGCATGGAGCATGAGGTTATCACCTGGCGGACAGCGGACGGTATAAGCCGGGCCTGCGATGCGGGGAATTTGTGGCCAAAGCTCGTGAATGCTGAAATGCATGAATTGCGATCGCGGCAAACCATCGGCATAAGCAGTCGGCGAGATTGCGCTGTACTTGAGATAGTCCGTCATATCAGGTGTTATTAACGGTTTAGTGATTATACCTGCTGCCTTGTTAAGAACTAGACTGTACGGTTTTATAGAATGCTAAGAAAGGCGAATTCAGAAGATAAAGGCAGTACACTCTTCTCTCTCAAGCTGAGCTGTTCAGCATGGAAGGGCAATTGTTGCGATAGAGATAAATCTATCTGTTGATTGACTTGGCCTAGAACTGTCTTTTCTAAGGTGCTAAGGTCAAGATCAACAGACATAGCTTCTGCTGCTATATTGAGCTGTCCTCCGTGTAGAAGCGGGTCTTTTTGTGTAGTGATATTGGCAGTGGCTGTACTCGTGGCCGATGAGCCGTCACCTGCCGTGATCTCTATGTCGTCAAAAATAGCCTGAAATGTTTTATCTTCTGGCTGACCAGCATTGCTAGAAAACAAACCTACTGCAAGTGCAGACGGCTGTCCTTTTACTTTGTATTTCCCTTTGATTGCTCTCAAAACAGCGGTCCCTCTAAGATTGATCGGGTCGCCGCTGACCGTTTTGTCGCCTCGTCTAGTTTCGTAGGTAACTGTCGGTGTGGCAGTGGCTGCTTTCGGATCGATTGTCAGCTCAAAAAATATTTTCCGGTTGCTGTTTTTTGGCACCTTGAATAGATCGTCTGCCTGCTCAGCTCCTTTGCTTTTAACTGTATCCTTATCTTCCAGAACAAACTGAATTTCACCTCTAGGGGATTGAGTGGCAACTATTTTGAGATAGTTGCTCTGATCGCCAGTGCCTATATATCCACCTATCTGTTGTTTCGGTCCTCGGAAGGCTCTGCCAGGGTTAAAGGCACTCCATTTAATTGTAAAAACGTCTACGTCAGGCTCAATTGAAACACCGGTATGAAAGAGATACTCTCCAGTATTCCTTTTTCTTTCTATTTGGCCGTTGGATACGTTTTCGATGACGGTTGTTCCTCCTCCTGCCGTGGTGATGAATTTAACGTTGTCTAGTTTGATGTTTTGCTCAGGTCCATCGGCGCTAGATCTAAAGAAATCTTCGAAGTCTGTGCGACCGTTGATCATTACCCCTGTGAGGCCGCCGCCATAGCCGTCTGCGCCTGGCAGGTTATTGTCCTGGTTGGCATCAAAGTCCCAAAGTAGGGTTTGCTTGGGCGAGAGCGTTGTAGATGTGCCATTGCTGGCATCACGGATGAAGCGGTCAATGGTGTTGTCTATGCCATCGCCATCAAAGTCAGTGCTGGTGGTTTGCAAAATATCGGAGGGAGAGAATGCCTTGATAAAATCACCGCCGACTTCGGCTACCCAAATGCTGCCATCTGGCCCTGTTGTTACATCTAGGGCCGTTGTGAAGCCGCTTAGCAGTGGATAGATGCCATCTTCATCAACCGTTATATCGTCGGCGGTGCCTAGCTTCTCATCAGCTCCTGGCCCTATGAGGGGGACTAAGGCCGTACCTGCATCATTCACGTTCAACAGGGTTACGTTGCCATTGAACTGGGCAACGAGGAGCGCTCCTTTTAGAGCTCCATCAAAGGCATCGCTGGTATATTCCACTAACCCGTTGCTAGAGGAGCCTAGCGTTGCGATCGCCGGACTCAAGCTGCTGTTGTAGGGAATGCGACTACCGCTTTGGCGAAGGCGGGCAGCGTTGCCGGTAAACCGTTTGGGATCGATGACAAAGCCTGCTTTGATGGGCAAGCCGTTGGGAACGAGGGTTGAGAGGTCGCTGATAGTGTTGGGGGTTAGGCTATCGTCGGCAGTGCCGCTGTCGTTGTAGACCGTCCAGGCTAGCTTTTGATTGGAGCGAGCAGGATTGGGATGGCCGTAGTAGCCGCCTTTTTCGACCAGAAATAAGGGCTCTGCATTACCGGTGCCGCCATTGTTTGGTTGACTGGTCGTAAGCCCTTTTGGATCGGTAATCGGATCGCCTCCGTTACCGTCATTAGAGCCATTGTCTATGGTGTACATTTTGCCATTTTGAGCGATCGCAATATCGTATGGATTGCGAAAGCCATCCGCATAGATTCTTAGCGGCGCATTGGCAGGCAAAATAGACATGTTAAAGCCGTCATTCCCTCCCCACGGGCCTGCGGTATCTTTTCCGGCCCTGGTCTCTCGGCTACCGTCGTTGACCACGCTTGGATCGTCAAGTGTCGGTAGGTCATAGACGTACTTTCTGGCGGTTCCATCCTGGTTGCCTGCAGGGTCAGTTAGCACAGGGCGCTGGTTAATAGCGGCGAGGTTGACCTCTAGAATGCTGCCTGATAGGGCGTATTCATTGGCGTAGGAGAAGAACCGGGACGGCGCACCGTTGTTGGTGTTGCCACCTTGAGCAATGTATAGCTTTTTGCCGTTGGTGCTAAGGGCTATCCCATTGGTTGCGTGGCTTTGCTCCGAGCGAGGTAATCCTCGAATAATATCAACGGCCTGCCACTGATTATTCTTGCGGGTTAAGCGAGTGATAATGCCTGAATTCGTATCGGCGTTGTCTTCACCGTTGGATGAAATTCTCGGATCGCTAGAGGATATATATAGCTGTGGATCGTCGGCGGTGCCTGTAATGACAAGGCCGGTTACTTGCCGCTCTGTAAGGCTGCTAAGCGTGCCATCGTCATTGTGGTTCTGAATTTGTTTGACGAGGTTGATTTCTTCTACGTCGGTAGCTATGTAGCTGCCGTCACGCATTTCGATGGTGAAAGCGTTGATGGTGCCATTTTGTTCGGAGACGTAGAGTCGCCCATCTGGACCGAACTGTAGAGCGGTTGGATTTGTTAGGCTGTCCGGCTTTTTGCTGACGCCTTTAAACTGACCGACTGCATTGAAGTTGATGTCAACCATAGTGATACGCCCAAGCTGTTCTTTGTTGCTAGGCGTATATGCTATAGCGTTTGTAGGTGCTCAAAAAAGCGGTTTGTAGGCAAAGTTTGTTGCCGGATGCGGCAACATTAAAGAAAAAAGATTGAAGCGCGATTTTCTTTTCTTGTTTTTCTTCTTCTTTTGTTTTTTCTTGGTTATTCTTGTTCTTTATGCTTTCTTGTTAAATTTATTTTCTCTAAAGCTCTTTATTCTGAGAAGAGCTTTAGAGAAAATATTGAGAGAAAACAATCTGACAACTTTATTCTACTGTTGTCCTCGCTAGAATTTGGCTGGTGATTTTGTCGGGAACGGGGGCAAGGTGAGCATATTGCCAGCTGAAGAAGCCGACGCCAAGGGTGAGCGATCGCAGTTCTAAAATCAACGTTTGCATTTCAGAAATTGCTAGCTGACTCGAAATTGTATCCCATCCAGCCCAATTCTCTTTTCCAGCATAGCCGAGTATCTGACCTCGCCTACTGCTAATGAGCCTGAGTACATTGGAGGTAAAGCTGGAAGGCACTGAGATTTCAATATCAGCAATCGGCTCTAGTAGAGCCGGCTCACAGTCTGACATGCCAGATTGCATTGCTATGCGGGCGGCTTGTTTAAACGCTTGTTCAGAGCTGTCAACACTGTGATAGGTTCCGTTAGTGAGTGTGACTGCCACATCGACAACAGGAAAGCCCAGCGGGCCGTGATCTAGGGCTTCGCGAACGCCCATTTCGACGCCCGGAATGTACTGCTTGGGCACGACCCCGCCAACAATTTTTTGCTGAAAGTTGAAGCCTTCGCCTCTGGGCAGTGGCTGAATGTCGATATAGACGTCGCCAAACTGGCCATGGCCACCGCTTTGGTGTTTGTATTTACCGTGGACAGCACTAGCAGAGCGGCGAATGGTTTCTTTGTAAGGTACCTGAGGCATGTGGGTACCCATGGGCAGGTGATATTTACTGCCGAGCCGTTCTAGGGCGATTTGCAGATGAACGTCGCCCTGTCCCCACAAAATGACCTCGTGGGTGTCACCATGCTGTTCCCAGTGGAGACCGGGGTCTTCTTCAAGCAATTTGGTCAGTGCGCCGCTGAGCTTGACTTCGTCACTGCGGTTTTCAGGTGCGATCGCCAGTGCATACATTGGGTCTAGTGCTTCAGCGGCTGGTAGCTCTATAGAAGGACTGTCGCTGAGCATCAAGGTATCACCTGTTTTGGCGTGCTCTAGCCGAGAGATGGCAAAGATATCTCCGGCGTGAGCGGTTTGCAAACGCGTTTGAGTATGGCCCATCAAACGGTAAAAGCCACCTGCGCGATCGCCATTGATTGTGTCGTTTTCTTGCAGCGTACCTCGCCAGAGGCGAACGAGCGATAGCTTGCCACCCTGAGGGGTGTAGTAGGTTTTTAAGACTTGGGCGACAGGTTCACCTACCTGCTGAAGCTTACGGTGTTTGGCGCTCAGCGCAGGCTCTGGGGCTTCTCGAACCAGGGCGTCTAGCAGGGGGCGAACACCATAGTCGGCCTCCGCAGCACCAATAAAGACGGGCACGACTAAATCCGCACCCAGCTCCATTTTTAGATCTTTGACGATCTCTTCTTGAGGCGGCTCGATTTCTTCGATCAGCTCTTCTAGCAAGTGATCGTCAAAGTCTGCTAGGGTTTCGAGCATTTCACTGCGAGCAGCTTTTTCTGCGGCTGCCAGCGCCAGAGGCAGCTCAACCGGATCCGCAGGTGCGTCTATGTGATAGTGATAGGCCTGCTCGGTGACGAGATCAATGAAACCGATAAGATCTGCGCCATAGCCGATCGGATATTGATGCGGCACTAGGGGCCGTGTAGATAGGCTTTTGAGTGCGTCTAGGACGTCTCTGAAACTGTTGTTGGCTTTGTCTGCCTTGTTGATCCAGATAATGTGGGGGATTTCCCAGGTATCTAGGAATTGCAGCAGCGGTGCAACGGTTAGAGCCCGGCCCGGGTCTGGATCGCAAACTACGATAGCTGCGTCTACACCAACGAGGGCATTAGTGGTTTCTTGTAATAGCTCCACAGAGCCCGGGCAGTCTAAGAAGTTAAAACAAATGCCGCCATACTCTGCGTAGGCGGCATTTATTTCGACGGTCATATGACGGTTTTGAGCTTCTGGAGCGCTATCGCCCACGGTATTGCCTTTGGCAACCTCCCCTTTACGGCTAATCGCGCCTGTTACCGAGAGTAAACTTTCTAAAAGTGTTGTTTTCCCGCTGCCGTAAGGCCCAACAATTGCGATATTGCGCGAGCTTTCTGTTCTTTGGGCTGTTTTCTGGGCTGTTTGTCTGTCCTTAGAAGGTCTATCGGATGTTACTTTGCTTGTTACTTTGCTGGCCATAACTACTCTCTCCTACCCCAGCACTGTACGCCAGTACTGCGGGACTATTATTAACTGAATGGTTGTATTCCTGAATGGTTACTCAATAGCTGATGCGCATAGCAGTCGAGAGCGGCAGGCGCTGAATGGATAGAACTTTAGGTGTGTAGAGCCGTTCTTGTAAGTCGTTCTTTGGTTTATCGAGACGAACGCTGCTATAGATGAATGGTATCGTGAGGGCTGTCGCTGGTATTCTAAGTTGTTGAAAAAGTTTATGTTGGCTGGCTGTGATTAGCTAGCTGCGATTAGCTGGCGGTGATTTCCCGGCTTTGAGAACGACGGTTACTTCTACGATATTTGCATGGCTAGCTGGTCTCTTTATATTATTCGCACTCGGCAAAATACTCTCTATACAGGCATTACCACAGATATCGACAAACGCTTCGCTGAGCATAGCGCTGCTGGAAAGAAAGGCGCTAAGTATCTGCGTGCCAAGGGGCCTTTACAGCTGGTGTACAGCGTGAGCATGCGTAGCCACACTTTAGCTGCGAAAGCCGAGCACAGAGTAAAAAAGCTGACAAAAGCGCAAAAGGAGAAGATTGTTGTGCAAGCGCTATCGCAGGCGGAACTTTTAAGCGTGTTAAAGCTCGATGGTGAGGTGATTTGACGATTTTCTGCCTGACCGGCTTCATTCAGGTGGCGCGGTCACTCGCCAGTGAAGCTTTAGATTCACCCAAAAGTTCCAGGTGGCTACAGCGCCAATGGCGATTATATTTGCTAAGTATGGCAGGTTTTTTTCAAAGATCTCGTTAAAGAAGAGATTTAATAGTAAGACGTCGAAGAAAAGGCCAATAGCGCAAATAGTGTTGAATTTGAGTAATCGCTTAGCCCGGTGGCTCATTCCTGTTTGCTTGCCAACTAAATCGGCAAAGGTCCAGCTGTCGTGACACAAAAAGTTGCTAACGATGGCGGTTTCTGCGGCGATGATTTTACTGGTGGTGAGGCCAAGACCCAGCGAGTCATGGAGCAAGTAGAGTACTGCCATATCGACGGCTACCCCGAACAGGCCGACAATGGCGTATCTAGAAAAGCGTTTTCTAGGGAAGCTTTGCTTAAAACGGCTGATGCGTCCTTGCGATCGCAATCTAACCAGATGACCTAAATATTCAACGTACTGTTTCCAGGTAACTTTACTCTCGCCAGACTCGCGCTCTTGAAATACATAGCCCACCTCAGCGATGTCTCCAACATTGCCACGCCCGATGACTTCTAGCAGAATTTTGTAGCCAAGCGGATTGAGCGCTGGGCCTGCGATCGCACTTCTGCGCACCATAAAGTAGCCGCTCATAGGGTCGCTGACTCGACCTACCACGGCTGGACACACAATGAGTCCTAGTACCTGTGCGCCTCTAGATAAAAAGCGCCTGGCAATGCTCCAGTCGCTGACGCCACCGCCTTCTATGTGGCGACTGGCTACCGCCAAGTCTGCACCGTCAAAAATAGCATGAAGCAGCTGCAACAATATCTCAGGAGGGTGCTGAAGGTCTGCGTCAATGACGCCCAGCACTTTGCCGCTAGCTGCCTGCCAGCCGCGAATAACTGCCGAAGAAAGGCCTCGTTCGCTCTCACGTCGCATGGCCTGCAACTGAGGGTACTTGTCTGTCAGGGATTGAGCGATTTTCCAGGTTAAATCAGGGCTGTCGTCATCTACTAAGATGAGCTCGTACTGTTCTGGAATAAAATCGTCCAGTAGCTGAGTGAGCTGGGCAACGATCTTATGAACATTACTGCTTTCGTTATAAGTCGGAATGATGAGGGATAATCTTATGCCTGGTTTCTCATTCAGAGCGTCTGAGATTTGCAGTGGGCCGACGAGACCTGAAAGTAGGGGATTAGGCATAACTCAATGTAGGCGCTGTGCAGATTCTGTGCACACTTTTTACTAGTGGAAGGACGACAAATGTAGGTTACAGCGTAGACTACTCGCAGATTGCCCAAATTTCGGACTATCGCTCGCTGTAGGCAATACCTCGGATGCCAGTTTGCGTAAAGTCCAAGACATAATGATGGATTTTGATGCTTTTGGTGAATAATTAGGTCGCTTTCTGCTCAAGCGCCAGGCGACATGAACTATTCTCCATTTAAGTTTTTCTCTTCTAAGCTGAACTTGAAATTAAGATCGAAATATACGCTGAGCAGGGCCTACAGCACTCAGCTATCAGAGGCTACAGCCTCTAGATTTCTTCAAGGTTGCCTAATATTGAGCATTGTTTTGGGTGTGGGACTCCGTTTTCTGTGGATAGGCAAAAGAGAGTTTTGGTATGACGAAGTTCTTTCTGTACTACTGTCTACTGGGCAAAAGAGCGCCTATCAGCTGCCAGAAAATGTTCCTTTTTCTCTGAGCGATCTTGCTTCAGTACTGAAAATTCCGCCGGAGAACGGACTTTTATATGCGTTGCAAACGGTTAAGGCACTGCTGAAGGGTAATTTGAGTGAGCCACATCCGCCCTTGCTGTATTTGGCTGAGCATGGCTGGATGCGGTTATTTGGCAATAGTGAGATAGCTACGCGTAGCCTGGTGATGTTAGCTAGCCTGGTGACGTTGACGGTTGCCTATTTTTTGGGTCGGCGAATTTTAGGGCAGCGCGGTGGGCTTATTTTCACGGCGCTACTGGCGCTCAACCCATTTTTTCTCTCGCATTCTTTAAATCTGCGGATGTACTCTCCGCTGGCGCTGTGGGCCTGTTTAAGTGCGCTGTGTTTGATGATTTTGATGAATGTTGACCGGTCAGCTTCTACAGCTTCTACAGCTTCTTTGGCAACTTCTGAGAGGGCGGCTAATCGGCTAGGCGGGTGGCGCTTGTGGTTGCTAAGGGGAACTGTTGCACTGGCGTTAACCGCAGGGCTGATGACACAGTATTTGTTTGGATATTGGTTCTTTGCGCTAGCCGCCGCTGTGTTGTTTTTAGATCGTAAACACTGGTTTATGCATGCACTGACACTGGGGAGCGGTGCGGTCTTATTTATGCCCTGGGCTCTGTGGGGGACGCTGAAACAGCTGAGTAATCGACGGGATGTGCTAGAGCGTATTTCTGCAAATGGCGGTTTTTTAAACAGCATGGCGCAGCATGGTAGAGATTTTTCTCAAACGCTGGCAAATTACCTACTGCTGGGTCATTTGACGACAGGTATGGAGCCGATGGCTGAACCCATTAAGCCAATGGCGGTTGCGATTGGCTGGGGTGTGTTTGGATTTGTGTTGATGTGCGCAGTTAACCTGTATCGGCGGCGGCAGTATTGGGTGCTGGTAACCTGTGGGCTGCTCGGCCTGTTTCCGCTGCTGCTAGCGTTGGGTGTAGATGTTGTTGCGAATAAGAATACGCTGGGCTTTGGCTGGGGGCGGGCGACGATTGTTGTTTTGCCTGGATGCGTGCTCTTTGTTGCGGCCTGGCTGGAAAAGGCAACGGGGCGCTGGCAGGCGCTGCTAACGATGGGCCTATTGGCTGTGTATTTAGCGGTTAATGTGGGGGATTTTGTAGGGCGCGATCGCCAGATGTTTCATCAGGTCAATGCGGCTCTTTTATCTGGCGCTGACTTATCTGGTACTGATTTATTAGGCACTGATTTGTCTAGTACTGAGCTCACGCTGGTTGTAATGAACTCGCGAGCCTGGGGACATGTTAACCGTCTGACTTATTACTTAGATGAGCAGGCAAATCCAGATGTGCTAGCCGCTGCGCCAGCGGAGATCACAGCTGCGCTGGAACAGGCGTTAAATAAAAAAAACTATGCGCGGGTTTTGTGGTTGCAGGCGAACTACCCGCTGTGGGATAAGCCGGAAACTGAGGCTGAAGCGCGCACTTTTATCACCGCGACCGATGAGCTGTTGCAAAGCCGATATCAGCTGATGGCGCAGCAGTCGTTGCGAGGGACTATGAATTTAGATAGCTTTGAGCTACAGGTGTATCAGCGGCCGGCTGCGTAAGATTTATTCGGGATCTATTTGAAATTAATTTGGGATTTATTGGGGAGGTTTAGGCGTGCGCCAGCTGAGCTTAAGGTTAATCCAGAAGTTCCAGCAAGTGACAACTGCGATCGCAATGATTTTTGAAACGTACTCGTCTGCCTTGTTGTCGGCAGCGAAGCTGTTGTTCCTGGCCATTAGTTCAGGCAGCGCTGAGACAATAGGTAGCTTTAGCAGTCCTTCCATCAGAATGTATTGTAAGCATGCGCCGAGTAGACAGACCGAGTTGAATTTGACAAAGCGCTGTAACCTGGCCTGCCAGCTTTGATTTTGCTGTGCGAGGTCGGCGAAGGTCCAAGCATCATTCCATAGGAAATTGTTGACAATAGCCGCTTCAATAGAGATAGCGGTACATAGCCGCCAGTTTAGATCTGTGTTTTCTCGTAAGAGGGAGAAAACAGCAAGGTCTACAAACAGGCCGCTGAAGCCGACTACGCCAAAGCGTAGAAATCGGCCAATTGGCAATTTGCTCAATTTTTCAAGCAACGGCTGTACGGGTTTCAAGCTTCAGCCTCTGCTTCTATGGGGTCCGCGTTTTCTAGTTGATCTTCTTCTGATTGACTTTCTTCTGGCTGGTTTTGCTCTGGCTGGCTTTCTTCTGATTGAGCCTCTTCCGGCTGAGCTTCTTCTGGCTGTGAGGTTTCGACGGGCTCTGTATTTTGTTCGGCCAGCTCAGCTATTTCTACTTTGTAGGTAGGGTAGGGGCCATAGTCGCCTACAAACGACATATTTAGCGTATGCGTGCCTTCTGGTAAGTTCAGATCGTTGCCCGTGATTTGAGAGACTAGGCAGTTTAGATTCGGGGCACAGGCATAGAGAAATTCACGTTCGTTTTGGTTTAGTAGCTCGCTAGCTAGCTGCTTTACCTGGTCGATAGTTTCGGTATGGAAGAACGTTTTGTTGGGTAGAGCGTTCCACAGCTGCTGAGCAACGGAGGATTGAGAAACGGCAATCCACTGTGTGGGATTTTCCTGAAAGGTGGCGATCGCACCAATGCTGGCCTCGTAGTTGGCCTGAAGTGGAATGCGGCTGTTGCTTGTGTTGCTTAGGAAAGCGCCCTGTACTGTGTTGAGATAGCTGCCGAATAAAAAGGCGATCGCAGCACCCACTATGACCAGCTGGCGTCCCCAGGTACGAAAGAAATTAGGCTTCAGCTGTTCTGCCAAAACTAGCGATAGTAAGGGTATCAAAATGAGAAAGTGCTGCGGTCCCCACAGGCTTTTGTCAGCATCGGTTGGGACAAATAGCACAACAGCTAAGGTGAATAAAAGACTTAGACAGAGTGCAAATCGACCGGGGATAATTGCACTATCAGCAGTCTTACGAATGCCCAATCGCTCAAAGTAACGGCTCTGTTTCTTTTGGCCCCGCTTACCTTTGAGGGGACTGCTTTTTGAAGGGTTCACTTTAACAGTGGCCCTGCGTAGCTCTGGACTAAAGAAGGCTACTATGCTGGCTACCCAGACAATTGGAAAATACTGCTGAAGCTTGCTCAGCATTTGTGGGGGGTCGGTGAAATTTGCTGTGCCCAGAGCGCTAAATGGAGTGTTAAATGGAGCGCTAGGCGACTGAATGCCGACTGGATGACCGTAGATTGCATAGTTAATGGTTAGGAATAGCCCTACCACGCAGAACATGCTGCCGATGAGAATGAAGGCTTTGATAGACGTAAAGCGAGGAGCGAGTCGCCACTTGGGAAATAGCCAGCCAATGATGGCTAATAGGCTAACCGCAGCGACCAGATAGAGAAATTCGGGCTGTAGCCAAACGGAGAGGCCAATTAGGATACCGCTACAGAAAACGCTAAAACGTGATAGCCAACCTCCTGTTGGAAAAATTAGGCTGCTAATACCCCAAAATGCGATCGCGACTGCTAACGTATGCGCCTGATGCATTCCGCCATAGAGCGTCAGCGGCGAGGCAAAAATTAGGGTGATAAGACTCAGACACAGTGACGTAGTTCCCCATCTGGCTCGGATGCCAATTTGCCAGAAGCGCAGCCAAAGTACCCACAGCGATACTAAAGGAATGACGTAGAGGCCGCGATCGCCTATTAGCGCATAAAGGGGCGCATTTAATAGGGGGAATGTAAAAGGAGACGCGATGAAATACTGAGATCCAATAGCGTAGACGTCAGGCGGCGTAAATGGGTAGAGCCCGTCTTGCCAGAGACTATTAATCCAGTCTGTGGCGGGCAAATTCAAGGCAATGTCTAGGGGAAAGCTGCCTGAGCGGATCTGTTGAGCCAGCTGACGGGCAACCAGTGCTTTTAATCCACTATCCTCACTGTAGAAAACGCCGTTTTGGGTAAATAGCTGTATCCATGACGTCAGTGCAATGCCTGCGCTGATAACGAGTACAGGCAGCCAAGACCGAGAAGTATAGGTGGGCGTGGCATGACGTTTTACAGGCATGAATTGTCGGCAGAAAGGACGAGAAGGGTATTCCGTCGAATTCTACAGCCATACTGTCCGCTCGTCAGCACTTGATATCAATCAGTCAAGGGCAGTCAAGGCCTTGTTTTCTGCAAAACTGATGCTGAATTTCTGTCTGGTTTCTCAGATTGCTCGTATGTTTTCTGGGTGGCTTAGCCTAATCGGTAGCCAAATCCACGAACCGTTTTAAGATACTTCGGCCGGCTAGGATTTTCTTCTAGCTTTTCACGCAGCCAGCGAATGTGGACATCTACAGTTTTGTTATCGCCCATAAAGTCGTAGCCCCACACCTGGTCAATAATTTGATTACGAGACCAGACTCGTTTGGGCTGACTGAGCAACAGCTCTAGAATTTTGAATTCTTTGGGGGACAGGCTGACTTCTTTATCGACTAAGAAAACGCGACATTCATCTATATGGAGCGAGATATCGGCAAATCGCAGAACGGATTTGTCGTCTGCTTTTTGTTGAGACTGACAGCGACGCAGCAGTGCGCGGCACCGGGCAATTAGCTCTCGCATGCCAAAGGGCTTGGTGAGGTAATCGTCAGCGCCGACTTCCAACCCTAAGACCCGATCGGTTTCGGTACCTTTTGCACTCAAAATTAGAATAGGAACATCTATTCCCTGATGACGAACCAGGCGGCAAAGATCTAATCCATTCATGCCGGGCAACATCAGGTCGAGAATGACTAGGCTGATATCTGAAATGGCGGATTGCCCAATAGCCCCTGCTGTTTTAGCGTTATTCCCTAACAGCATCTCCAGTGCTTTTTGGCCGTTGTCAGCAATGCAAACATCAAAGCCCTCGTCGGCCAGTGAAAGGGCGACAGTTTCACGAATAAGCTCTTCATCTTCGACTAGCAGAACTTTGCCTAGACCAATCCGAACATTCGACTGAATTTGTGGAGATGTCAGCGCAGCCATTCCTTGCCGTCCTGTGGATGTTTACACGTGAGAGTACCTACCAAAAATTTTACCAGTGATGGTAGAGCCTTCTATCCGTAGATGTTTGACTTAGAGTAAACTTTACTTCTGAATGTCGCCTACAATACAAAGCCTGTGTGTTGATAGATAGTGCGTAATTTCTGAAAAGCAAGAGCCGGTAAGGGCTAGACGTCTCCCTTACCGGCTGTCATGAAACGGTCATAGGATTTGATTAAACGGCCACAAAATTGACCAGTTTGCCAGGAACAACAATCACTTTTTTGATTTCCTTTCCTTCTAGATACTTCTGCGCAATATCAGAGTCGCGGGCATAGGTTTCCAACGCTGCCTTGTCAGCACCTGCGGGCACTTGCAGTGTCCCTCTGGTTTTGCCCATGATTTGGATGACCAGCGTAATTTCATCTGCGATTAAGGCCGCAGCTTCCGCTGTGGGCCAGGGCTGTTGATGTACAGAGCCGGGTGCTGTCGGCAGCGATGACCATAGCTCGTCTGCAATGTGAGGTGCAAACGGGGCCATTAACTTAACCAGTGTGCAAATGCTTTCAGCAAAAGCAGGGGTGCTCTTATCTTTGGCGTCGTTAATAGCGTTGCTAAGCTTCATTAGCTCAGAGACAGCTGTGTTGAACTGATAGTCTCCTTCAATGTCTTCTGTGATTTCTTTGATGGCTGTATGGGTCGCTCGGCGCAGTGTTTTATCTGCTTTGCTGAGGCTGCTTTGGTCAATAGTGTCGATTGATTCTACAGCCTGGACATTATTAGACTTTGCAAATTCCGTCACGGCTCGCCACACCCGGTTAAGAAATCGAAACTGTCCTTCGACATCGGCGTCTTCCCATTCCAGGTCTTTCTCTGGCGGCGCTTTGAACAATATGAACATGCGGGCAGTATCTGCGCCGTATTTGCCTAATACAGACAGCGGTGAGACACCGTTAAACTTTGACTTCGACATTTTCTCGAAGGAGGCTTTGAGCGCCTCTCCGGTGTCTGGATCGGTGGGGTTGTTGAGGTCAGCAATTTTCTCTTTAACGATGAACTGACCCTCTTTGTTTTTATAGGTGATGGCTTGAACCATGCCCTGAGTTAGGAGGCGTTGGAAAGGTTCGTCGAAGTTGAGAAGATTGCGATCGCGCAACACCTTAGTAAAGAAGCGAGAATACAACAAATGCAGAATGGCATGTTCAATTCCTCCCACATATTGGTCTACGGGGAGCCAGTCGTTGACTTGATTTTTTGAAAAAACAGCTTCTTTGTTGTTGGCATCTGCGTAGCGCAAGAAGTACCAGGACGAATCTAAGAAGGTGTCCATGGTGTCGGTTTCTCGTTTGGCAGACTTACCGCAAGTGGGACAGGGAACGCTAACCCAGTCGTCAAACTTTGAGAGAGAAGCCACGTTCTTACCACTGAATTCTGCATTCTCAGGGAGTTGAACAGGCAGATCGGCTTCTGGTACGGGTACGGTGCCGCACTCAGCGCAGTGAATGATAGGGATAGGCGCTCCCCAGTAGCGTTGACGAGAGACTAGCCAGTCTCGGAGGCGATAGTTAGTGGTGCCTTTGCCCAAAGATTGTTCTTCAAGATATGCGATCGCTCTGCCTACGCTCTTTTTCTTTCCTTTGCCCGCCGGTACACCATCGAGCGGACCGGAGTTCACCATAACGCCATCATGAGGATAGGCTTCCTTCATGGTGGCGCCGTCAAAGGATTCACCTTCCGGCTGAACCACTACTTTGATCGGTAGGTCAAACTTACGTGCAAAGTCAAAGTCTCTCTGGTCATGGGCTGGCACGGCCATAATTGCGCCAGTGCCGTAGTCCATCATGACGTAATCAGCGGTCCAGACAGGGACTTTTTCGCCGTTGACGGGATTGATGGCATAGCTACCGGTCCAGACGCCGGTCTTTTCTCGTCCTTCGGCGGTGCGGTCAATGGTACTGAGATTGGCGGCGGCTGTTTGGTACTGCTGTACGGCGTCTGCTTGCTCGGCTGTTGTGAGCTGCTCTATCAGTGGATGCTCTGGTGAGACGACCATAAAGGTTGCGCCCCAAAGCGTGTCTGGACGGGTAGTATAGACGACTAGTTCTTCACCTGCTTCTGTTTTGAAGATAACCTGCGCACCCTTGGATTTACCAATCCAGTTAGCCTGCATGGTTTTGACTCGTTCGGGCCAGCCTGAGAGCTGATCTAAATCGTTAAGTAACTGATCGGCGTAGTCAGTAATTTTGAAGAACCACTGGCGCAGCAGCTTGCGTTCTACTTTGGCCCCAGAGCGCCAAGAGCGACCTTCACTATCAACCTGTTCGTTAGCAAGTACAGTTTGATCTATAGGGTCCCAGTTAACCGTCGCTTCTTTTTGGTAAGCAAGGCCCGCCTCAAAAAACTGAAGGAATATCCACTGGGTCCAGCGGTAGTAATTGGGTAAGCAGGTGGTGACTTCCCGGTTCCAGTCGTAGGAAATGCCCAGCGCATTGAGCTGTTCACGCATTTGCGCGATGTTTTGGAGCGTCCAGTCCGCAGGTGGTGTGCCATTTTTGATGGCAGCGTTTTCAGCAGGCAAGCCAAAGGCATCCCAGCCCATAGGATGAAGCACCCGGTAGCCCTGCATTCTGCGAACGCGGGCAATCACATCTGTAATGGTGTATACGCGAACATGACCCATGTGCAGGTTCCCTGAGGGGTAGGGAAACATGGCGAGTGCATAGAAACTTTTGGCATTGGTATCAGTGCCAGCTGACGTCTTGTACAGATCGTTGTCAGCCCAGTATTTTTGCCATTTTGCTTCAATATCTGCTGGGCTATATCGCAATTCCACGCCGCTACGGTTCCTTAAGTTAGGTCTGCTTACTAAGGTTGTATTTTAGTGGGTGAAGGGTGGAATGTGATCGTAGAAGTAGAGTTTTCGTCAGATGATTAGACGCTATGGACGAAATGAAACCTGAGCCTGCTGAGAGGATAGCTACTGCCGAACTTTGCGTTTTTGTCTATGGCACGCTGAAGCCAGGTGGAAGATACTACCAGCGCTATTGTGGTGTTTATCTGCCGACGGCTATACCTGCGGCTATGCGAGGGCAACTATTCGATTTTCCCCATTTGGGCTATCCAGGAATGACGGTTGGCAATGATTGGGTGCAAGGTTATCTGCTGGTGTTTTCTCAGCCGCCGTCCCTTTGTTCTCAGATTTTGAGTCAGCTAGATAGGTTAGAAGGCTATCAACCTTCTTTAGCGACTAGCGACAATGACTATGAACGCTGTTGGCTGGATGTCTTTGATCGCCACTATCAGTTGTTGAAGCAGGCTTGGGTATATCGTATGACCTTAAGTACAGTAGTTGCTGAAGGTGGCGTGTTGGTGTCAGGTGGAAATTGGGCTATTTCCTAGAGATTCTCTCTAAATCAGAGCATATAGATATAGTCTCTGAATGTTCTAAGCAACGTTACGAGCTTGGACGTTGTTATGGTTCTGCTCTTTGAGATAGACAATTAAAAAATAGACCGCGAGTTATGGTCTAAGTTATGGCTACTTATTTTGAGCTTGTGCGCTGCATCACTAATATTTCCTGACCAATTAACAAATTACAGAAGACATTCACAGACACGCATGCGTCCTACTTAGCCGCTCGCTTCCCAGCAATGTTTACTGAGTAGTGCTGTGTAGCAACTGTTGCTGCTACACGGCTTACGTATTGATGCAGCAATGTTGATGTTCCTGATTACGTTGGTTGTATGAATCTCTGCTTGACTGTTACTGCGGTATTCTCCCTCTCCTATGAGGTACTTATCTGGATCTGTCCAGTCCCTTTTGCAGTAAGTCCGGTTTTTTTCAACAAATTTGGCTCAAGTGAACCCTACCGACAGAGGTGTTTGTCATAGGGTACGAAGGCTTGCTTTCGGCAGCCGATCAATTTCAGCGTGAGTGGCTTTTTAGATTTAGCTTTTCCCAGTTATCTGTGACTGCAAAGCCTGTTGTCTACTCTTCAAATTTAAACAGAACTTCAACTTAATAGTTTTCTCAAATGACCTATTCGTCTAATTCAATAATCACTACGGATTTAGATCAATCTTCGCTTGCAGGAAAAGGCCTTCAGCCATCTGTTCCACAGTTTTCTAACCGTAGACGCCCTCTTCTGACGCAGAGTGATCTCCTATCTAATGCGGCATCGCGGTTACTAACACCGCCAGTGGCTGCAGAAGAGTCTGAACCCAGTAGTAGCTACCAGCATGACTCCTGCTGTGGATGCAGCGCGTGCAGTGGCAATGGGCATGATGGTCACAATCATTACAGCGTAGACTTCTCTAGCGATGGCACAACTGCTGAAGAGGACTTTTCTCTTCAAAACTCTAACTTTCGCTGGCAGCAACCAGGTGGAAAAGGTTCACCGATTACCATTACTTACAGCTATGGCAATCTGTTTGATGGTGGCATCAAAGGCGGCATTACAAAGGCTGAAATTAAATCTGCGATTGAAGAATCTTTTAGGCTGTGGGCACAATATGCGCCGCTCAATTTTGTAGAGGTAAAAGATAGTGGCGTTAAGTCTAGAAGCAATCCTAACGCAGCAGATATTCGCATCGGTCATGAAAATTTAGGGGGACGCGGTGGGACGCGCGGGCGCGCTAGCTTGCAGTATTACGGTGATTTTGCGACCACTGTCAACTTTGATAATCAGGACAGCTGGGAGACGGATCGTACCCGCTCTGCGTCAGATTTTTTAGGCGTTGCTGTTCATGAAATTGGTCACGCTCTAGGGCTACGCCATGAGTCGAGTAAAGATGCGGTAATGCAGCCAACCGCCAAAGACATCTATTCAGGACTGGGATCGGCCTTCTTATATTCTGATGATATTAACGGTATCCGCGCACTATATGGTAGTGGCAAGGGATCTTTGAAAACGCTCAACGGATCTTCTCCTACGCCAAGACCTAACCCGACTCCAACACCAGCGCCGACTCCAACGCCAGCGCCGAGACCTGAGCCAACACCTGAACCGAGACCTGAGCCAACACCTGAACCGAGACCTGATACTGATGCCTTTACTGGCGATACAGATCGCTTTGACAAAGCGTTTCTAAACCTAGTCAATCAGGAAAGAGCGAAGCAAGGTCTAAAGAGACTGAGACTTGACGGCAGGCTGGACAAGGCTGCCGATCAGCACTCGGAAGCTATGGCAGAGCAAGATTTCTTCAGTACCAATGGGAACGGAGGCACTGCTTTGAAAACTCGGATAGAAAAAGCAGGTTACCAACCCCAACAGCTTAGCCAAACGATTGGTGGTGGTTACTCTTCTGCAGATGCCTTTTTTAAGGCACTTATGAGATCTTCTGGTACTCGAAATAAGTTACTAGACCCTAAGGCTACCGACCTAGGTCTGGGGCTTGCCAAGCTTTCTAATGACTCTGGCAAGGTGAACTATACAAACTACTGGACCCAGGTTGTAGCTTCTTCGAAAGCATCTATACCTGCACCAAAGCCAAGTCCAGTGCCTAATCCTTCGCCTCGCGATCCTTTTACAGGTACTAACAAAAACGATACGCTCAGAGGCAACAGCCGTTCACAGACGTTGAAAGGGCTTGCGGGCAATGACCGCATTTTTGCAGGCGGTGGCGACGACCGGGCGTACGGCGGTGATGGCAATGACCTTATTTCTACAAGTAATGGCAATGATCGAGCATACGGTGGCAGCGGCAATGACCGAATTCGGGGTGGAGATGGGCAAGATTATATATACGGAGAAGCGGGTAACGATGTTCTGCTAGGGTCAACAAACAGTAATCGAAATGCTGGCCGTGGTGAGAAAGATGTGCTTCACGGGGGTGCAGGTGCTGATAAATTTATTATTGGCGATCGCAACAAAGCTTTTTATAATGATGGCAAAAAGGGCACTGCTGGCGCTAATGACTTTGCCTACATCCTAGATTTCAACGCTGCACAAGGTGATCAAATTCAGCTTCACGGTCGAGCCAGCGACTATCGCCTTGGTTCTATCTCTTTAGGCTCAGAGAAAGCTGTTGCTATTTACTTGCAACAGGAAGGCCAAGATGAGCTAGTCGCTGCTCTTAGGGGCAACGGCGGCTTTAATCTGCAGAGCTCAGCTGCTCGTTTTGTTTCATAGTTCCAGTGTTCGTACTTCATACATTCAAGCACTCACAATTGAAGTGAGTGCTACTGAACCGCGAAGCGTCGATTAAAATAGCCTCTGACAACAAAGCACCGACACTTTTAATGTCAGTGCTTTGTTGAGAATTGCAAGAGCTTCGATAGTAGTTGGCTTCTTAGAGTCGGGAATTCTAGCGAATAGAACTGGCTCTATAGAGCTCTATCGGAACGAGAAAATGAAGCGCGCCTGGAAATATTTAACCTGGAACTGGAAATATTTATCAGTGGGACTATTGGGTGCAGGCTGTGTGAGCGGTTTGGTGTCTCCTTCTGTTGCTGCAACAACGCTACCTACAGCATCCGCGACGCAAACTTTACTGGCCGTAGCGCAGGGCAACTCTCTCCAAGAGACTGCTGTGACTGCCGATCTGATCGCGCACGGTCGGCAGCTGTATCTATCTGGGCAGTTTGCGGAGGCGGCTGCAATCTGGCAACAGGTCGCAGATAGAACAGAGGCGGCGGCTACTCAAGCGGTTGCTTTGAGCTATGTGTCGTTGGCTTATCAAGAGCTAAACCAGTGGACGCAGGCTGCCGCCGCTATCGACCGCAGTCTGGCTTTGCTAGAGGCAGCCGACGCTGTTAGCCCGATGCTGTGGGCTCAGCTGTTTAATACCAAAGCTGGGTTGGACTATCACCTGGGTGATGCAGAGACTGCGTTGGAGACTTGGACACAGGCTGAGGATTTTTACCGGCAGGCGGACGATCGCTCAGGGCAGCTAGGTAGCCAAATCAATCAGGCACAGGCTTTACAGAGCTTAGGGTTTTATCGGCGATCGCGGCAGCAGCTAGAATCTGTCGCGGAGGATTTGGCCGATATGCCAGATTCTGAGCTGAAGGTGAATGGGCTGAGAACGTTGGGCAATGCCTTACAGGTGCTAGGCGATTTGTCGGCGAGTCGGGCCGCGCTATTTGAGAGTGCGAATATTGCGATCGCTATTGAATCAACCAATGAGCTGAGTGCAACTTATCTCAGCTTAGGCAGAACAGCTAGAGACTGGGGCGATTCTCAAGCTGCTATGACCATGTTTGAGCGAGCGAAGCAGTCAGCTTTGAATCCAGCAGATGCTCTGCAAGCTGACTTGAACCGACTGCGATTTTATGCCAATCAAGATGACTCGGAAAATATGAGCACCGTTGCTGCTGACTTAGCTCAGCAGCTATCAGCTTTGCCGCCCAGTCGTTTATCTGTCTATGGCGCGGTTAACATGAGCGCTAGTCTTGCTAAAGAAACGCAGCTAGGGCGTTCATTTCCGATCGACCAGATGAACCAGCTACTAACTGATGCGGTGCAGGCAGCACGCGCTCTAGAAGACCAACAGGCAGAAGCACATGCGCTTAATCAGTGGGGCGCTCTGTATATGCAAACGCAGCAGTGGTCAGATGCATTCAGATTGACAGAAAAGTCTTTGAATATCGCACGTTCTATAGGTGCTGACGATATTGCTTCTCAATCAGCTTGGCAGCTGGGTCGAATTTTAAAACAACAAAACAAAACTGACGAAGCCATTGAGGCCTACAGTGAGGCTGGAGAAGCGCTCCAGTCACTGCGCAGCGATCTGGTAGCGATTGATCCAGATGTTCAATTCTCATTCCGAGAAAATGTGGAGCCTATCTATCGCGAACTGGTTAGTTTGTTACTGGTGGATGATGCCTCAACACAAGTGGGGCAAAAAAGTACCGCTGGGCCCAGTCAAAAAGACCTAGCACAGGCGAGGGAAGTTATTGAAGCCCTGCAGCTCGCTGAACTAGATAATTTTTTCCAAGAAGCCTGTATTGACGTTGATGCTCGACAAATTGATCAGGTAGATCCTCACGCCACTGTCATTTATCCGATTATTTTGCCAGATCGCTTAGCGGTGATCGCTTCTAGCGCCGATCAGCCGTTGGAGTACTACTCAACCTCTGTCAGTGCTGAAGTTGTAGAATCGACGCTGAACGGATTACTAAGTGCAATTCACCCTGTCTCAGACGATGAGCATCGGCTCG
>CALDSK010000306.1 GCA_937911865.1 uncultured Synechococcus sp. | reverse complement strand
AACTTCTCCTTTGCTTCAGCTACAGACATAGCAGTTGTTAACACTGCACCTTGTGTTTCCAGTGTTAGAACCAAAATCTCTAGGTTGTCAGCATTGTCTTCGACTACCAGCACATGCCGACCTTCTAGCAGATTGTCTTCTGCGGCTATAGTCGAGACCGGCTCATCTGGGACAGTAGCGGCTATAGTCAGTGGCAAGGTGATTGTTAGCGTTGTGCCTTGACCGACGCCTGGACTATCCAATTGAACAGTGCCCTTATGTGCTTCAACCAGCGTTTTGACAATGGCGAGCCCCAAACCTAGTCCGCCATACTGACGAGTATTCGAGCTATTCGCCTGACGAAACCGATCAAAGACGTGGGGCAAAAATTCGGATGAGATGCCATCACCTGTATCAGTCACCGCAACCTGAGCCTGATTGTTTGTGTAGATCAGCTGTACATTAATCTGTTCGTACTCAGGGGTGAATTTAATCGCATTTGAAAGGACGTTTAAGAAAACTTGCTGCATGCGATCAGGGTCTAGCATGATCAGTCCAGGAGAATCAGCCAGGTCGGTTAAGAGCTGAATTTCTTTTTGTTTGGCGATCGGCAGCATCGAATCAGCCACTGAATTCACCAAGTGATTAAGGTTGATAGCTTTGGGCTGAATAGAGAGCCGCCCTTGGATCATTCGAGAAATCTGTAGTAGGTCATCGATGATTTGGGTTTGGGTCTTGGTGTTGCGCTCGATGATGGGTAAGGCGCGGTTGAGTAAGGTTGGATTTATTGTTTTTTGACGTTGAAGGATGCTGACCCAGCCCAAAATAGCGTTGAGGGGGGTGCGTAGTTCGTGAGAGAGAATCGAGAGAAACTCATCTTTGCGAGCATTGGCCGCTTCGGCTTCGGTGCGAGCCGCCTGTTCACTCAGTAGCTGAAGCTGCTTTACCTCAGCCTGCCGCTGCTCTGTGAGATCTTCAACAGAGAGCAAAAATAGTCTCCCTTCGATGCTCTGTTTGATTTCGCAGGCATTTAACCGCAGCACTTTGTGACCAATCTCAGCAAAGGTATGATCGATCTCAAAATCTCGGATATTTGCATCAGTTGGCAAACGATTCTCCAGGCAATTTCGCAGCTCAGGAATATCCCACTGCCCTTGCTTCATATCAAAGAAAGGCTGATTTCTCGTTTCAGCGGGTGAGCACCGAAAGGTTTCGCAGAAAACCTGATTAGCCGTTCTTACCGTTAGATCTGCGGTCAGCACAATCAGCGGCTCGCGCACCGTTTCAACAATACTCTCAATGTAGAGACGCGACACTTCAAGCTGACGCAGCGTGCGCTTAATGGTGTCGATTTCTACGAGTGTGATCACCGCGCCATCGATTCGATTTTCGGTGGTGCGATAGGGGCGAATGCGGAGCCAGTACCAGTGGTCTTTGCTGTCTTTGACTTCTTGCTCGTGAGGGTTGAGAGTATCGATAACCGCTCTAATCATCGGTTCTAGGTTGGGCACCTCAATATCGAGCCTAATGTTGCTGATGGGTCGTCCTACATCTGTCGGAATCAAGTTAAACAGCCGCTGGGCAGTCGGCGTAAATCGACGAATCCGCAGATCGTTAGTCAACATCACAATCGGGATGCTGATGTTGTTGATTAAGTTGAGCAGGTCGTCATTGACTTGCTGCGAATCGGTGTTACGGGTAGTGAGTTCTTCGTTGGTGGTTTTGAGTTCTTCATTGGCCGCCTGAATTTCTTCTTTGGCAGTTTGTAGCTCCTCGTTTGTACTCTGTAGCTCTTCGTTACTTGAGAGCACTTCTTCGCTGGCGGTTGTCAGTCGCTGATTGGTGGCCTCTTGCGCTTCTATGGTTGCCTGTAAATAGGCCCTGGTATCGAGTAGCTCTTGTTCGGTGGTAGCTAGCTTGCGCTGTAGCCACTGCATTTCTAGCGGCTGATCTTGACTGTCTGCGACTGCACTCTCTGTGGTGGTTGGGGCCCCTTCTTCAAACATCACCAGATAGAGGCGATCTCGCGACACGGGATTTACGATTGGCGTTGCACTCACATGGATGTATTGCAGCGCACTATCAATCTGCAAATTCTCGCGTCTAACTGGGATACCCTGCACTTTGGCCTGCTCTATCGCCTCTCGCACCGCTACCCTTAGGCTTGGCTGCAGCATATCGAAAAGGTCAAATCTGGGTGCGCCGGGGGCTAGCCTGAGGTAGGGGCTGGTATCGCCGCGCACGTGCAAGACCTCTAGCTGCTCATTGACCACCACGCCCACTGGTGCATACTGATTCAGCACGATCTGATCGACCTGACGCTGCATGTTTGAAGAATTCACCGCCTCAGGCATCGTTTGCTCGCTTGTAGATAGTGATTCTAGTTCAGGATAATGGCTGTCAATGAAGTTAAAATCGACCTGACCTGCCACAGCATTGCGACTGTACACTCTGTGGTTTTGATCGACTGCTGTAAACAGTTCGGCGCTTTCTCTGACACTTTCAGAACTGCCTAGCCATAGATATCCGCTAGGATTGAGACTGTAGTGAAAGATAGATAAAATACGCCTTTGCAGCGTCGGCGCAAAGTAAATCAAGACGTTGCGACAGCTCACTAAGTCAATGTTTGAAAATGGCGGGTCGCTGCCCAAGTTTTGACGGGCAAAAACGCATAGCTCTCGCACCGCTTTGCTGATTTTGTATCCCCCATCGGTGCGATGAAAAAATCGGCGACGCCGCTCGGGCGATACGCTCGCCATGCGACTATCTGAGTAGATGCCCTGCCGAGCGGTCTCAATCGCAGTTTCACTGAGGTCAGTGCCAAAGATCTGCACGGAAACGTTGATGTCTTGCGCCGATAGGTGCTCCAGTAAACAGATCGCTAAAGAATAGCATTCTTCGCCCGTCGCACAGCCCGCTACCCAGAGTCGAATGGACGAGTCGAGGTCCTTGTGCTCGGTTAGCGCCGGAAACACCGTAGTTTGCAAAAAGTCGAAGGCATCTGCATCTCGAAAAAAGCTGGTGACCGAAATCAGCACATCGTGATAGAGGGCTTTCACTTCAGCTGGGTTACGGCGCAAATGCTCGGTATAGTCGCTGATGGTATAGCTTCTATTGAGTGCCATTCGCCGTTTTAGCCGCCGCTCAAAGGTCGCCCGTTTGTATAGGGTAAAATCAGCGCCAGTAATCGCTCGTAGCAGAAGATAGACGGACGAAAGATCCGATTCGCGCGATCGACCTTCTAATTCGCTCTCCTCGCTGGCTCCTTCTTCGATGGTCTCTGCATTGGCTGTTCCACCCGTCTCCTCGCGCTCTCCTTCGCGACCCCTATGCACCTCAGCGAGTGAACTCGACGATGAACTGAGATAGGGGTGCTGAGCAATACTCGCTAGCTCGCGGGCGATCTCACTAGGTGAGAGAATAAAATCAACCGCCCCCGTTTCGATGGCGGTATTGGGCATGCCATCATGCTGAGCGGTGCCTTCGCACTGCGCAAAGGTGATGCCACCTGCCCGTTTAACACGCTCAAGTCCAGCCGAACCATCGCCATCTAGGCCGGAGAGCACTACTGCGATCGCCCAGTCCTGATGATTATCTGCTAGGGACTTAAAGAACGCATTGATCGGCATGAATCGCCCCTGCACGGTATCCCTAGGAATGAGCTGCAACGTTCTCCCACGCATCGTCATTTGCACATTAGATGGCATCACGTAGATGTGGTCAGGCTGCACCGCCATGCCATGAGTAACTTCAACAACAGGTAGCGCCGTTGTTGAAGTTAAAATCTCGCTGAGCATACTGGCGGAATCAGGGCTCAGGTGCTGGACGAGCACAAAGGCCATACCTGTATCAGCAGGCAGCTCTCTCAGCAGCGCTGTATATGCCTCTAGCCCTCCAGCTGACGCGCCAATGCCAACAATCGGAAAAGGGCTGTTCATATCGACTTCAAGGTTCTAGGTCAAAGGAATACTAGGGTTAAAGACTGTGCCCTGAGAGCGACTGTGCTCTGAGATAGTGGCAGCGCAGTAGGTATTTATGTTCTCAATCCTTTCCCAGAACCTTCGTAGTGGACTTACAACCCTAAAATGCTTGTGCGCCAGGATACATCATCTAACCGTAAAAGCGCATCATCTAATTGCTATAGATTGCATTTGCTTTTTCTCCGCTTCTTGACGTTTTGCCTAAGTTAGTATGCAGGTATTAAGTGAAACATAACTATGAGTAACGCCTATATAGACACAGTAGTACACTACGTAGCTGCAGCTAACTACTTTGAAGTGACAGCTTATAACCATTCCACCTGATTGACTGACAAAAGATAGCGCTTGTAGGGTTGAAATGCTGGTCAGGCAGGACTTTCAGTAATTAAAGAAAAAAGCGGGAGCCATCATTCTAGAATCAGATACCACTCAAAACCCTGGAATGCTGTGAAAAAACTCCCGTCTCTACGATGCCTTGAAAGCCTGGCTGGGTCAAGGCGAAAACTGGGCACACCTGAGCCACCTGACAACTGGCCTATAGACGGTCGCTGCGCTGATACAGACGGGGTGAGAAGCAGCTAGCAGACATACGAACGGTCTACCTCGATCAGAGCTATGAGCTAATTGATCGCACCCAGACCGTGCTGTAAAATCTACAACGGGCCAACCCTGCTGTCGCGTATCAGCTACTGCGACAGCAGCTAGGAAATTTTCTCTTTTCTCATGATGACATACACAAAGTTGCAGCAGTGCTGAGCGGTGGCGAGTTGGCCAGGTTAGCAATAGCAATGATTACCATTGCACAGATTGATCTGCTGATTTTAGACGAACCGAGCAACAATTTGGATCTTGAAACTGTTGACCAAATGGTAAAAGCGCTCAACGCATATCAAGGTGGCCTTCTGACCATCTCTCATGATTTAGATTTTCTCAGCCGGATTAATACACGCGCTCATTCCAGCTAAAGGACCAAGCTTTAAAGCCAACCAGTTACCTGCCGGGGGGGTACGATCGCGCTTTTACGATGAGCTCTCGAAAATCGTCAGAAGTGCCACTGAGGGTCATAGTCTGCAAGTTCCTAGACACCCAGCTACGACACCGCACCACTGATCTCTCTTTTGATCTGAGTTTTTGCCTTCGCGGCGGCAGTAAACCCCTGCGGAATCGAAACGCCATCCGGGAGATGGCTGGTGGTGAACAGCGCCCCAATCATCGAGCCCACGACACCCGTTGAAAAGACATCACTGCCCGTCATATAGAGACCTGGAAGCGGCGTTTTCACCTGGGTCCAAGCTCGATTTTGAGGCGCGAAGCGCTCCTGCACCATAGGCAGACCATACATCGCCCCTTGAGGATGGGCCGTAAAGTGTTCATTGGTCAATGGTGTGGACACTTCACAATAATCTACCAGTTCCAAAAAACCTGGATAGTGATGATCAACAACATCTAGCAACACCGTTTGGAGGCGTTGCTTCAAATCTCTGTACTGCTGATCGCGATGTAGCCAGGGCTGGTCGCGCCACTGAGCAAAGCTATCATAATCAGCATCCGCACTGATTTCAGCCGTGTGCTTTTGGGCTTTGGGATCTTTAAGCGATGGAAAAGATAAGTACACCTGCGGCGGTTCTCCTGCTTTAATCCAGTCACTTTTGTGGCGATCAGCCGCTTGGTGATCAAAAGTGTTGTAAATCCAGTGGTTTTCTCCCTTAAACCCTAGTTGGCGGGGATCGCCAGAAAATCCAATATATAGGGCTACATTCGTTGCCGGAGGATGATCTTGGAAAAACTGACATAGCGACTCTCGAAAGGGAATGGAGTAGCTAGGTGGAATAAAGTTCAGATAGGTGTTGTAGGCCCCAGCATTGGACACGATAACAGGGGCATAATAGTCTTCAATCTCTGACTCTTTTGTTTTCAAGTTACGCACCCGAACCCCAACAGCTCGTCCATCCTCAATCAAGACTGTAGTGACCTCTCGGTTCAACCGGATGTTTCCACCTTGTGCTTCCACTAGCTGCTGGACACTCTGAGCGATTGTGCCAGCGCCTCCTATCGGGTAGTAGCCGCCCTCCAAGTAGTGCTGGACGATGGTGGCGTGGAGTGCAAAGGGACTTTCTTGAGGGGGTACACCATAATCTCCCCATTGAGATGCTAGCAATGCCTTGAGTTGAGGGTCCTGAAAGTACTGATTTAGATATTCCTGAGTTGTCAGATTCAGATCAATGCCATTCCAAAGTTTGGCAGCCCACCCGAATAGCTTGAACAGCAATGTTCCATTATGCCTAGCCGCATCGAGAAAAAGGGCTTCGGCTGCTTTGTTCAAAACCTTGAAATATTGACGAATCGCCTCGGCCTCTCTCGGGAAGCGAGCAATCAGATCTGCCTGAAAGAGTTTTGGGTCACTGTACACATCAAACGTCAGTCCTGGATAAACAAACTTTTCAAAGGAGTCTGGCATCTTTTGCCACTGCACCTGTTGATTTGTAACCAAGTCAAATAAGTTGCGAGTACTAGAGCCCGTCTCCATTTGGCCTACATAGTGCAGTCCCGGATCCCAGTGATACCCTCGGCGCTGGAAAGAATGGGTAAATCCGCCAGCAACAAAGTGACGCTCCAATATAAGAACTCGCTTGTTGCGTAGCTGGGCCATGAGGCTAGCAACCGTCAGCGCGCCAATTCCAGAACCAATCAAAATCAGGTCATAGTCTTTGCAAGTCGTAGATTTCATAAATCACCTCCGTGACGAAGCTGAATCACTCACATGTTTACATCGTCAATATGATTCTAGCTCAAAGTTTACGATGTAAACATATGCTGTCTAAAGTTCTGTTGCTGGTCCATTAGAATGGCCTAGCAATGCCCAATCTCAATCGCGAATGACTAAATCAACCCACCTCTTAGAGCGGCCACGGCTGTCTGCACACAATCGTTGACGGACAGTTTGTTCATCATGCCGCGAAGATGAGTTTTGACCGTGCTAATACTAAGAAAAGCTCAGAAGCAATTTCAGGATTGCTTTTATAGTGTTTGGTAATTGCTCAACTGTGTTGAAACAAAGAGGACTCGGGCGAGAGAGCAGTATCAATAGCCTGGAAAGCAGATAAGCCTTGTCTAGCTCCTGTGTTGACGATAGAGCGAAACGCAGCAAACAATTCTTTGCCCCAATCAGAACGAAAGCCATTAGTGACTTTTCGGAAGAGCGTGCTCATCCGAATGGCTTGTTCACTAGAATTGTTCGTCGGCGGAATCGAATCCTCCTCCAGGAACAGAAACAGATTGTCATGAATTGCAGTGTATCGTTTCTTCAAGCGAATACCGTCCGCTTGGTCAGGGTCTAACGCTAAAATGCGCCGTAACCTGCGCTTGATATCAAGCCGATACTGATAGCGGGTTGATTCAGCTAGGGTATCGCGTCGCTTGTGGATGGCAAGAGCCCTCAGCAATAGCCGCTTCATCGGCGGTGAAAAGGGCAGTGTTGCAAAAAATGCATGTGCTCTGACTTGGTATTCTGAGATGCTCTGCTCGCAACCGACCTCATGCCATCCTCAGAACCGTTCAAATGGCATCACTTTCAGTCAGCCCTCATCCTGCTGAACGTCCGCTGGTATCTGCGATATAGTCTGAGCTACCGGGATTTGGAAGAAATGATGTTAGAGCGTGGCGTCAAGGTGGATCACACAACCATCTATCGCTGGGTACAGGCTTATAGTCCAGAGCTGGACAAGCGCTGCTGCTCGTATCTCAAGCCCACCAATGATTTGTGGCGGGAGGATGAGACGTACATAAAAGTTAAAGGAAAGTGGAAATATCTCTACAGAGCCGTAGATTTGGCAGGTAATACCCTGGACTTCATGCTCAATGCCAAGCGCGATGCCAAGGCCGCTAAACGCTTTCTGCGAAAAGTTATTAACGCATCTCACACCATTGAACCGAGAGTTATCACCGTCGATAAGAATGCGGCCTATCCGCCTGCAATCGAAGCTTTGAAAGCCGACGAGTCCCTGCCAAAATCGACAGAAACCAGGCAGATAAAGTACTTGAACAATTTGGTGGAGATGAACCATTCTCAATACCCCCATCTATTTTGGGCCGTTTAGAGTTAGG
>CALDSK010000305.1 GCA_937911865.1 uncultured Synechococcus sp. | reverse complement strand
CTAATGCTCTTTTAAGTTTGATACCCCGTCCGCTTGCGGCGGGGTAGTTCATTGTGCGGTGACTGAGATTGACTGGTTTAATGGGTAGGTGTCCGTGCGTATGCTGCAAGGACCTGATTCTTTTGATGTTTCTACTGAGCTGACGGACTAATCACGATGCCCCGTTCGATTAAAGTTCAAGCAGGCTATTCTGATACGCTCAGAATTGCGATTAAGCGAAATGGCTTTCAAACCCAGCGCGCCCTGGCTGAGCGGGCGGGTTATTCGTTGGCAACAGTGAAAAAGTTTTTGGGCTGCAAGCCGGTCGATTTTGCAACGTTTACAGAGCTTTGCGAAACGCTGAACTTAGACTGGGAAACGATTGCTGATTTGGGCGATCGCACCGCATCGCCACCCGTCTCACCGCCCGCTGTCTCCACAGATTCCATTCAACCTTCAGGTGGCCAGACTTTAGATAGCCAGACCTTAGATAGCCAGACTTCACCCGCCCAGGCCTCAGCGACCCAACCGCCTAAAGTTAGCTGCGCTCAAGACTGGGGTGCGGCGGTCGATGTTTCTATCTTTTATGGGCGATCGCAGCCCTTAGAAACATTAGAAAACTGGATTGTGCGCGATCGCTGTCGTTTAGTCGCGCTCGGCGGCATTGGAGGAATCGGCAAAACAACGCTGACCGCTAAGCTAGCCCATCGCATCCAAGCGCACTTCGACTATCTCATCTGGCGTAGCCTGAAAAATGCACCGCCGATTCAAGAGATGATGACGAATCTGCTGACCTTTTTTGTAGAGCAGCCCGCGATCGCTCTGTCGACAAATGAGGTGCCTGAAACGTTAGATGCGCAGCTGCGGCAGCTAATTAACTGTATGCGTGCCCATCGCTGCTTGATTGTGTTGGACAATGTAGAGCCGCTGTTTGCAGAAGGCGATCGCGCAGGCACCTATCGTCCAGGATACGAAGCCTACGGCGATCTGTTCAAGACGATAGGCGAAACCGATCACAACAGCTGCCTGATGGTTACTTCTCGTGAGCTGCCTAAGGAAATTACGCTGCAATCGGGAGAGGCTTTGCCCGCTCGTTGTTTCCAGCTTTCCGGTCTGGCAGAATCGGATGGAAAAGCGCTTATTCAAGACCTCGGCGAGCTAACAGGCACGCCGTCAGAATGGGAACATCTGGTGGCCTCTTATAGCGGTAATCCGCTCGCACTCAAGATGATTGCTGCTGCGGTAAGAGACTACTTTGATGGCAGTATTGCGAGCTTTTTAGCGCTATCGCAAGAAGACTCTTTGATTTTCGGTGACATTAAACAGCTGCTGGTGCGTCAAATTGATCGCTTAACACCGCTAGAAAAAGACATCATGTTCTGGCTGGCGATCAACCGAGAGCCAGTGGCCTGGCAAACGCTTCAGTCTGACTTAGCCAAAACAGTCCCTCTGAACAAAATTCTACAGGCGATCGATTCTTTGGAGCGCCGTTCTCTGCTAGAGAGAGATCGCTCTAAAATCACTCAGCAGGCAGTGATTATGGACTACTTCACTGGCGAGCTGATCGCCCAGGTCTGTCGCGAAATTAACCATCAGAAACAGGACTCTCAGTTAGATTTTCTACGACGCTATGCACTGGTAAAAGCAAATGCAAGAGACTACATCCGCCAGGCCCAAACTCGACTCATTTTGGCCCTGGTCGTTGAGAATCTTCGAGAAAACTATGCTTCTACAGAAGCCATCTCGACTGCACTAGCAGCGTGTGTAGAGAGCATGCGAGAAGACCCTACGCTGGGCGGTTATGTCGGCGGTAATGTGCTGACCCTTTTACGCCACCTCAAAGTAGACCTGACAGGATACGACTTTTCCAACCTGGCGATTTGGCAGGCTTATCTTCAAGGCTCGACGCTGTACGATGTAAATTTTGCAGGCTCAGATCTCTCTCGATCTGTCTTTAATCAACCTTTTGGCAGCATTCGTACGATGGCGTTTAGCCCAGTCGCTGAGTCAGAGAATTCGACATTAGCTACTGGCGATACCAACAGTGAGATTTGGCTTTGGCAAACAGATCTCTCCTCAGCCTCGGGCGATATTAAGTCTCATATTTCAACATTGCGAGGGCACGAAAACTGGGTTTGTTCGGTGGCGTTTAGCCCTGATGGAACGCGCTTGGTTAGCGGCGGAGCCGATCGCACGATTAAGCTGTGGGATGTGGCGACAGGCGAGTGTTTACAAACGCTAGAAGGGCATAGCAATTGGGTGATGTCTGTAGTGTTTAGCCCCAACGGAGAGCAGTTGATTAGTGGTAGTGCCGATCGCACGATTAAGCTGTGGGACGTGGCAACGGGCAAGTGTTTGCAAACGCTGGCAGGGCATCGGCACGGGGTATGGTCAGTGGCGTTTAGTCCAGATGGACAAAGTTTTGTAAGTGGTAGCGCCGATCGCACGATTAAGCTGTGGGACGTGGCGGCGGGTGAGTGTTTGCAAACGCTAGAAGGCCATAAGCATGGGGTGTGGTCGGTGGCGTTTAGTCCAGATGGGCGATCGCTCGCGAGCGGTAGTGCGGACCAGACGGTGCGCCTGTGGGATGTCGTAACGGGTGAGAGTCAGCAGACGTTAACCGGGCATAGCAACTGGGTGTGGATGGTGGCGTTTAGTCCGGACGGGCGATCGCTCGCGAGCGGTAGCGCGGACCAGACGGTCCGCGTGTGGACTCTTGCAGAAAAGACGCCGCAGTGCCTGCGAGTTCTGTCAGGTCACAGTAACTGGGTGTGGTCGGTGGCGTTTAGCCCCGATGGCAGCTACCTAACGAGTGGTAGTGAAGACAGAACGATGCGGCTGTGGGAACTATCGCGTGGCCAGTGCCTAAAGACATTGCAAGGCAGCAGTAACTGGGTGTGGTCGGTGGCGTTTAGCCCCGATGGCACTAAGTTAGCTAGCGGCCAGGGCGATCGCCTCGTTCATCTGTGGACTGTAACATCAGGTGATACGCTCTCGGGTAAGCCGTTAGAGACCCTAGCGGGCGCTCAGAATGCTATTTGGTCAGTGACGTTTAGCCCCGATGGTAATACGCTAGCTAGCGGTAATGAGGATGGGAATGTTCATCTGTGGCAATTAAAACAAACCCATTCTGAAAAACAGAGCTCTAACAGCAGAACTCATCGTAGTTTGTCAGGGCATACCAAATCTATATGGTCAGTGGCTTTCGATGCTGACGGAGAGATGATTGCTAGCGGTAGCGCCGACCAGAGCATAAAGCTTTGGAATGTAGGCAGCGGCAAGTGTCTTCACACGTTTACAGAACATCAGCACTGGGTGTGTTCTGTTGCTTTCCACCCTCAGCAAAACATTCTGGCCAGCGGTTCTTATGATCGCACCATCAAGCTTTGGGATCTGGGTACCGGTTGTTGCACAGCTACCTGGAGTGGCCATACGAGCGGGGTTTGGTGCATTGCCTTTTCACCCGCAGGAGACTTTTTGGTGAGTAGCGGCATTGACCAAACAATTAGAGTTTGGGAGGTCGCAACTGGGACCTGTCAGCAGGTACTAACCGGACATGAAAATTGGGTGATGGCCGTTGCCATCAGTCCAGATGGGCAGTGGATTGCTAGCGGGAGCGCCGATCATACTGTAAGACTTTGGTCGGCTGAGCGTGGCGAGCTGATGCATACGCTAACGGGCCATACGAACAGCGTGTGGTCAGTGGCATTTGGTCCGGATGGGAAGCATCTTGCCAGTGGCAGCGATGACAAAACAATTAGGCTGTGGAATGTAGAAACAGGGACGTGTGTTGATACGCTTAAGAACAAAGAACCCTACGAGGGAATGAACATTACAGGAGTGAGTGGATTAACTGAGTCCGAAATATCCACGCTAGAGCAGCTAGGAGCCGTCAATCTACGTTAAAGATCTTCGAGATGAATAATCCGCAACCACACCACTCCAAATCATCTGCTGGCTCAGCTACTGGCTTGGCCACCGGTCCGGTGACGCCGTCGCCTCGATTCAGTCACTCGCGATCGCAGCCTGCAACACTACCCCCGCTGCTGTTAACGATAGTGACCGTCTCAATCGTACTGTTGATTGTCGTCGGGGGGGCGCTGTTTTGTTTCCCTGAGCTTGCGCAGTCTCGCTGGGTCTGGCCGCTCAAACCTTTTAATACTCGGTTTTTAGGTGCAATTTACCTGACAGCGCTAGTCGGTTTAGCAAGCCTGATTGTATCTAGGCGCATTGTGCTAATCCGGCTGGTTATTCCGATGATGTGGGTATTTACAACGATTGTTCTGATGGTGTCGTGCTTACAGATTCAGCAGTTCAATCCGGGGCGGCGAGCAACCGATATTTGGTTTTGGCTGTATCTGGTGGACTGCGTCGGGGCGAGCTATTACTGGGGCTACTTTAGATTTCATACCTATACTGAATTGCGTCGTTTGCCTGGTTTGTGGCCGATGGGGCTCGGGTTTCAATCCGGCGTTTTGGGGGCGTACGGGTTGAGTCTGTTATTTGCGCCGGTAGCAGCGGGTGGGGCCTGGCTGTGGCCTTTAGATGTGTTTCACTCGCAGCTGTACAGTGCTATTTTTCTGACTGGCTCGGTAGGCTCTGCTTTGCTTTCTCGCCAGGCAAGTGCTGTTGAAACCCGGGCGTTGGGCGCTGTTCAGGTGACGTTTAGTAGCCTGGTGCTGCTGGGCATTTGGCTGGTAGATAGGGAAGTTCAGGTGATTGACTGGGGGCTTTGGGTGAATTGGATGTGGGTGGTTGCGATCGCTCTACTCGGTCTTATTGGTTTAGGACTCATTAAGCAGTCAACATTGGAAAAAAGTGCGAACAATAGCTGATTTAGCTGAGTCATCAATCTGAACGGTAACTCTCTCAAAGGCAAGTCTGGGTGCTGCTGAAAGTTGCTGCGTGTGCTGGCCAGTACGATTGGTGAGTGCGATCGCTTTTTTTCGCACAACGCGGTACAGTGAATCGCATGAAACGTGCTGCAAACAACAGACCTATTGCAATCGATCTCTTTGCCGGTGCTGGCGGACTAGCGCTGGGCTTTGAGCAGGCTGGCTTTGACATTCCTGTGGCGGTCGAAATCGATCCGGTGCACGCGGCTGTTCATCAGTTCAATTTTCCGCAGTGCGAGACTATTCCTCATTCAGTTACTGAAATGACGGGTAAAGATATTCGCACCGCCGCAGGACTCTCTGCTGGGCGCAAGATTGCTGCTGTAATTGGCGGTGCGCCCTGTCAGGGATTCTCTATTATGGGGCCTCGCTCTCGTAGTGATCCGCGCAATGCTTTAGTCAAAGAGTTTGTGCGATTGGTAGGAGAGCTTCGGCCTAGCTACTTTGTTTTCGAGAATGTAAAAGGCCTGACACAGAACAGAAATCGCCTGTTTTTGCAAGAAACGGTGGCCGATATGAAGGCCATTGGCTACCAGCTGATCACACCTTGGAAAGTGCTCAACGCTTGTGACTACGGCATTCCGCAAAACCGAGAGAGATTGTTTTTGATCGGTGCAAAAAGTAACTTGCCTTTGCCCAGCTATCCTGTTCCTTTACCCGCGCAGCCGACCTGTCAGGAGGCGCTAGAAGATTTGCCAGATGCTGAAACCTTTGATGTTCTTAAGCGCGTGAGCGAAGTAAAGACCCATTTACCTCAGCCGACCAGTGAGTATGCGGCCTTGCTGCGCTGCGTTTCTACGATCGGGGCTCACGCAGACGGGCAGTCAGGGTGGCATTATGGCTATCGCCGACAGTGGGATCGTAACCAGCTAACCAACAGTATTCGCACCAATCATTCGGTTCGTACGCGCGATCGCTTTGCTACCACCCCACCCGGCAAGCGCGAACCGATCTCTCACTTTTTCCGTCTTCCGCCAGACGGCATTTGCAATACGTTGCGTGCGGGCACCGATTCAGCGCGCGGCTCCTTTACCAGCCCCAGGCCGATTCACTATCGCTATGCTCGCTGCATCACGGTAAGAGAAATGGCCAGATTACACGGCTTCCCGGATTGGTTTCGGCTACATGCTACCAAGTGGCACGGCGCCAGACAGATTGGAAATTCTGTACCGCCCCCTTTATCTAGAGCGATCGCGACGCAAATTCTACAGGCTCTTAAATACGTGCCAACGTCGCCGAATGTAACGCTGCCTGCTGGTGACGAACGGCTGCTAACGATGACGGCTGAAGCGGCGGCTCGCTATTGGGGTATTAAAAGTCCGATTCGTCAGCGCGATCGTCTCGTCAGCTAACTAATCGCTGCTAGGAAAGAGTTCACGCCCAAAAGCTGAATACCACAGTCGGCCATAGCTGCTCTCAAAACATCATCAGCACGCAAATCATCATCTCCAGAGACGATAACATCTGCTTTTCCATCAATGGCAGTTGCTAGCACAGGTAAATCTTTGATATCCCTACAGGTGGGAAGTATTGTAATGACTTCAACCCATACTGCGCGGAGTTTTAACTGTTGTTCTAGCTGCGTAGCACTGTCTAAACTAATATGCTTTCGCAACCTTGGGCGATTCCAAACGTCATGCAACTCGTCAAACAAGAATTGACTCATGATCAGTTGAAAATTATTTTGATTGAAAGATGCCAAGATTCGGTAAGGTGACGCGTCCCCTCAACAGAATGCGAATCCATATATTGGTGTCTATAACAGCTCGTAATACCATCCTAATGAGCGACACGGCGCACAGCTTTGATTTCTGCCACTATGTCAGCATCTGTAATATGATCCGCAGGCGGCTGAGCATACAGTTCCTGAATCAGTCTCTCTAAGCCTGACTGTAGTTCTGTTTTAATTAATGCCTGTGCTATTTGAGTTCGTTCGCTAGGTTGCAGTTGCTGAATAGCCGTAATCAACTGCTCTAGCGTGATAGATACCGATACCATCGAAACATCCCTTCTCTGTCAACGGCTGTGGCTAGAGTATAGCGGTTCATCAGCTTCTTTAGCTGCGTGGACTGCTTGAGGTAGAACCATACTTAGAAAGTTGATGCCACAGAGTGTTTCACCGCTGAGCCGTTCCCCATTAGGATAAAGGGGTTGAATGGCAAGCGTGCGTAGGTAATGGACATTAAATCTGGATTTGTAGGCACCGTTGGTAATACGCCCCTAATTCGGTTGAATAGCTTTAGTGAAGAGACAGGCTGCGAAATTTTAGGCAAGGCAGAATTTCTCAATCCAGGTGGCTCAGTTAAAGATCGTGCGGCGCTATTTATCATTGAGCAAGCAGAGAAGGACGGTCGGCTAAAGCCCGGTGGCACAGTTGTAGAAGGGACTGCGGGCAATACGGGCATTGGCCTGACGCACATCTGTAACGCCAAAGGCTATAAGTGTGTGATTGTGATTCCAGAAACGCAGTCGCAGGAGAAAATTGGTCTTTTGCGAACGTTGGGCGCAGAGGTTCGCACCGTACCAGCGGTCCCCTACAAAGACGACAATAACTATGTAAAGGTATCGGGCCGCTTAGCCGAAGATCTAGATAACGCCATTTGGGCAAACCAGTTTGAAAACTTGGCTAACCGCGAGGCTCACTATGCCACTACCGGGCCTGAAATGTGGGCGCAAACCGATGGCAAAATCGATGGTTGGACGGCGGCAACGGGTACAGGCGGTACCTACGCAGGCGTAGCAATGTTCTTAAAAGAGAAAAATCCTGACGCGCGCTGCGTAGTGGCCGATCCGATGGGCAGCGGTCTCTATAGCTATGTCAAAACAGGAGAGATTAAGCCGGAAGGTAATTCGGTGACTGAAGGTATCGGCAATAGCCGCATTACCGGCAATATGGAAGACGCACCGATGGATGATGCCATTCAAATAGATGACCACGAAGCGCTGCGAGTTATCTATCAGCTGTTGTACAAAGAGGGGCTGTTTATGGGTGGCTCTGTAGGGATTAATGTGGGGGCGGCTGTTGCCCTGGCTAAGCAGATGGGGCCCGGTCATACAATCGCAACGATTCTTTGTGATGGCGGCTCGCGCTATCAGTCCAAAATTTTCAATCGAGAATGGCTGGAGTCAAAAGGGCTATGGTCGGACGATTTCTTGCCTAGTTAGCGTCATTACGCCAGCGTTTGCATTATGCCAGCGTTTATTAGAGAGCCTCTGTCAATTAACGCGTCATTAATAGTGTGTCCAATGCGTACTCATAACGAGTATGATTAAGAGGTCTAAAAGATACTGCCTCTATGTCGCTACTGTGCGAAGGATGGCCAAATGAATTATGTTTTGGTGGGGTTTTTGGCAAGCTTGGGTGCGGGGCTGGCGACAGGTGTCGGTGCGCTGCCTGTGCTGCTGCCGTTTAGCCTGTCTGAGAAGGCTCAGGGCATCTTGCTGGGTATGGGTGGCGGAGTAATGCTCGCTGCGACCTCGTTTTCTCTGCTAATTCCAGGTACAGTGGCGGCGCGGGATCTGGGCTACTCAGAGACAGCGGCGGCTGGGCTTATGGTGGCAGGGGTAATGCGGGGCGGTGTGTTTTTGTGGCTAGCGCACGAGTTCTTTCCCCATGAGCACTTTTTTAAGGGGCGAGAAGGCAGCGCTTCTAAAGATTTTGCGGAGATTTGGCTGTTTGTGATTGCGATCGCGCTTCACAACTTTCCTGAAGGCATGACGGTGGGTGTGGGCCTTGGTTCTGGTACGCTCAGCGGCGGATTAGCGCTAGCCGGTGGCATTGGCTTGCAGAATATTCCAGAGGGACTGGTGGTTGCGATCGCCCTGCGAAATCTCGGCTATAGTCCCTTTTACTCGCTCGGTATCTCAACCTTAACGGGGCTAATCGAGCCTGTTGGTGGCCTGATTGGCGCTAGCCTAGTTAGCTTTTCAGCGGCGCTGCTTCCCTGGGGGATGGCCTTTGCCGCGGGCGCTATGCTGTTTGTGATTGTCGACGAAATCATTCCAGATATTGATCAAAAGGCGTTAGGACAGGTGGGCACTTTGGGCGTCATGGTCGGTTTTGTGATGATGATGTTTTTAGATGTCACGCTGGGGTAGGGCTCAAATCGAATTATCCTTAGCTGTCGCCTAGACTTATCACGCTAGATCTACCTACTACCTCAGAGCTATGGCCAACCTTGAGTACAATACGTTTGCACCTGTCCTGGTAACCGGCGCAACCGGCTACGTGGCTAGCTGGCTAGTTAAGCGGCTGTTAGAAGCGGGTTTTACAGTGCACGCAGCGGTTCGAGACCCGTCTAATCCCGACAAGCTAAAGTACTTGAACGCCTTAGCCGAAAGCTTGCCCGGCAATATTCAATATTTCAAAGCTGATTTGTTAGAAGTCGGTTCATATGCCGAAGCGATGCAAGGCTGCGCGGTGGTTTTTCATACCGCCTCTCCGTTTACGCTAAACCCAGACGATCCTCAAAAAGATTTGATTGAACCGGCTCAGAGCGGAACGCGGAACGTTCTAGAGCAGGCGAACAAAACGCCGTCTGTAAACCGAGTCGTGGTCACCAGCAGCTGCGCAGCGATTTACGGTGACAATGCTGACTTGGCTGGAGTTTCAGGAGGGGCCCTTACTGAATCTGATTGGAACACCAGCTCTTCACTAAGTCATCAGCCCTATTCTTATTCCAAGACGCTGGCGGAGCAAGAGGCCTGGAAAATTGCTAAAGCCCAAGACCGCTGGCAGCTGGTGGTTGTGAATCCGTCGCTGGTAATGGGCCCGGGGATAAACCCATTTGCTACTTCGGAGTCCTTTTCATTGCTAGAGCAGTTTGGTGATGGGACTATGAGTGCTGGTGTCGTAGATTTTGGGATGGGCGCGGTAGACGTTCGAGACGTGGCGGATGCTCATATGGCTGCGGGATTTGATCCGGCAGCGCAGGGACGATACATTACGTCTGGCTACAACTCTAGCTTTCCAGAATTTGCTGAGATTCTGCGCGATCGCTTCGGCGAAGCCTATCCTTTTCCCAAGCGCACGCTGTCAAAGTGGCTGGTGTGGATAGTCGGTCCGTGGGTCTCTGAAGGGATTACGCGTAAATATATTGCGCGTAATGTGGGTCTGCCTTTCAAGGCAGACAATAGCAAGGGCGTAAAAGAGCTGGGTTTGACCTATCGTCCGCTGCAAACTTCTTTAGCCGAAATGTTCCAACAGTTGATCGATAGCGGTAGGCTTTCCGAGTAAACTTTTATAGCTTTTGAAGCATTGCTTAAGACACTTCCTGAAGGTTGCACCCTTTAGCAAACAAGTAATGTCTCTGCGCAAACGTCCTAATGCATCAGGACGTTTGATATACCGGAAATTTTATGGGCGTCTGCTGTGGTAAGTATGCGAATCGGCCTTTGTATGATGGTTAAAAACGAGGCCAGCCGACTCGAAAATTGTCTGAAAGATATTGTTGATCTGTTTGAAGATATTGTTGTTTTTGATACCGGCTCCACTGACCATACGCAAGATATTTTGCGCGATCGCTTTAACATTGAGCCCATTCCTGCCACGCTTAATGAGCAGCGGTGCCAAAGCTTTGGTGACCTGCGCAACCACGGCATAACAAAGCTAGAAACACCCTGGATTTTTTGTTTGGATGCAGACGAGCGAGTGGAGCGATCGCAGCTACAAACCCTGATGCAGCAGCCAGAAAATCCAGAAATTTCTGGCTATTTCTGTGCCTGGCCCACCTATCAAGCCAATCAGCTGGCCTACTTAGACTACAAGCTCCCTTTGTTCAGTCGAGACATTAAGCGCGTGGGGCTCGTCCACGACAACGTCCAGCTCGATATAAGGGCCCGTCAGGGTTACGCCGCTTGGCAAGATGTTCTGGTTCTACAGCACTACCCAGAGCATAAACGAAAAAAACAAAAAGCCCAGTTTTACCTAAATCGTCTATTTTGTGCCATTCAGCTAGAGCCACAGGGCTACAGGCACTACTGGTTTATTGGCTACACCTTTTTTCAAATAAACGAGTACGACAAAGCGATTCACTATAGCGGTTCCTGATTGCGTGAGGTACGATTCTGAGACAGTGACACAGGCAA
>CALDSK010000304.1 GCA_937911865.1 uncultured Synechococcus sp. | reverse complement strand
TCGTTGGCAGCTGCTTACTATAACTGTCTGTTAGTTGGAATTTGGAATTGCTGCTAGTAGTGGCTCCTGACAAGATTTCCCTATCTGCCAAAAAGAAAGGGTCGGACCACACTGGGCGCAAGCATTGGGCTGGGCATGAAAGCGCCGCTGTTAGGGATTGCTGTATTCTTCATAGCAGGCTAGGCACATCTCAAACTTAGCCATTATGGTGCGGTCGCGGTCATAGGGCAGCCCCTGAATAATGCTAAATCGCGGGCCGCAGTGCGTACAGTTAGTAAAAGGATAGCGATAGCGGCGATTCTGCGGCGAAAAAATATCCTGTAAGCAGTTAGAACAAGTTGAAAGATCTGGCAGAATTTGTGTTGTGGGACTCAATGGTTGAACAGTTTGGTTCCCTGACTGGCTGACCTGTTGGTTAGTTAACTCCGAAGGTAAAATTTCAAACTGTCTAGATTCTCTAATCGCAATACTTTTTTGTTGCAATGACTGAATGCTGGCTGGCGCAGGTAGATCGGTGTTTAACCGCTGCAAGAAGTCTTCTAAGGACTCTAGATCGCCTTCGATTTCAATGGCAACACCAGCAGCGGTGTTTTGCATGCTGCCAGCCAGCCTTAGCGCTGTAGCCAAGCGGTAAACAAAAGGTCGAAACCCGACCCCCTGAACTCGACCGTTAACAATAATGCGACGACGATCCATCGGCTTTATCATGAGCAGCCTCCCTTCCAACGCTATATCGACAGCGATCGCAATAGTCGCTTGGCTTCTAGGGCTTGTGCTAAGTATGCGTGAAAAGCATCTATACCCTTTGCTGAACGCGCTGAGATTTCAAACACTGGGGTCTGCGGTACCACCTGACTTAGATAGGCCAGCGCCTTTTCACGATCAAAGTCAACAGCTGCAGCCAAATCGGTTTTACTAATCACCACAGCATCAGCAGACTTAAACAATGTGGGATATTTTAGGGATTTGTTTTCACCCTCGGTGACTGACATCAACACAATGCGTAAGTCTTCACCCAGGTGATACATCGCAGGGCAAACCAAATTGCCGACGTTTTCAATAATCACGAGTTCCAAAGTCGCTAACTCTAGCTCTCCGACAGCTCTAGCAACATTCTCAGCATCCAAATGGCAAAGGTTCCCCGTTGTAACTTGAACAGCGGGGATTTCTGTCTGACGAATCTGTTGAGCATCGTGGTCGGTCGCTAAGTCTCCAACGACCACGGCAGAGCGAAAATGCGTATGCTTTATAAGCTGCTGAATCAACGTTGTTTTGCCAGCACCTGGTGCCGACATCAAGTTAATCGCAAGCAAGTTACGAAACAGCGTTCTGTTTTTCTCGGCAGATTGGTTGTTCTTTTTAAGTACATTTTGATGTAAGTATAGAATCTCTCGATGACCTGCTAACTCACACATCTTAAGAAATCTCCAGTGATACAAGCTCTAAATCTTTGCCTTCACGAATGTCGTTGCTAAGGTGATGACAGTGAGGACAGGCATAAATCAAACTCATTGGATAAAACTCCCGGTGGCAGTGGGCGCAGTAACACAGCGTAGGGACCGTCGTCAGATGCAGGTTAGCTCCTTCTGCTGGGGTTCCTGCGCTGACCACATCAAAGGCAAACATGAGCGCATCGGGAACAACGCCAGAGAGCTCTCCTACGCTGAGATCTATTCTATGAATTTTGCTTCGCCCTTGGGCCTTTACTTGTTCTAATGCCAAGGTAACTGCGGAGCACATTAAGCTGACTTCATGCATGATCTAAAAGTGACGAAATAAGGAACTTGATAGTTGAGGTAGAATCGCTCAATTGTCTGAACAGCTTCGTCAATACCTCTATGTGCAATGGAAGAAAGCTGTTTACCAAAACCGAAGCTTTCTGTAGGCACTTGCAACAGCCAAGCTTGGGGCACGAAACCATAGACTTTTTGAGTCAGTGCTAGCAGTCCTTCAGCACTATGAGTATGGGCCAATGTCACAGAAGGAGACTTCCCTCTCTGCATCACCATAGGTGTCAGCTGTACATTGCGAGCACAGCTTTCTTCCCCACAGGCATCTACAAAAATAACGTAGTTGGCTTTAGCAATTTCAACCGCTAGCTCAGGTAACAGCTGATGAGTGACTATCGCTTTTACCTCTGAGAGATGCCAGTTGGCGACCGCTTTAGCAACCTGAGCACCGACAGCATCATCACCGCGTAGCTCATTGCCGTAACCAATCACTAAAAAGGTGTAGCGAACCGAACGCTGAGCGGTGTCAGTATCTATGGTCTGACGTGAAAGCGTGCTTACTGCCATGGCTTTACTCCTGCTTGTTCTCTTCATCTTTAACCATAGATAAAGGGTTTGAGGATCCTGTGAGGGCATATTGACTCATCGGTAGCGCTGGTCGATAACGAGTCCTTCAGCATTAAAAAGCTGAATGTGTAGCGGCATTTGCCCAGCAGCGTGAGTTGAACAGCTCAAACAGGGATCAAAGGCGCGGATGCCTGCTTCTACCCGATTGAGTAGGGGTTCTGGAATATTGGGGCCGTGGATGTAATGACGTGCAATTTGAGCGACTGCCCGGTTCATAGCTAAGTTGTTTTGCCCGGTTGCAATGATTAAGTTCACCTGGGTGAGCAGGCCAGTTTCGTCAATTTGGTAGTGATGAAATAGTGTCCCCCTGGGGGCTTCACTAACACCAATCGCTTCAAGCTGATTGACATCGGCACGGGCACGCAGATGCTGACTTTGCAAGTCTAGATCATCTAGCATTGTTTCAATTCGCTCTACACAAGTCAAAATTTCGATAAGGCGAGCGTAGTGGTAAAAGAATGAACTATTAACAGTGCCGTGCTGACGGAAGTTGGCCAGTTCTTGTTCAGCTAAGGGGGTGCCAATGCGATCGCAAATGTTTAACCGAGCTAACGGCCCAACCCGATAAAGCCCGTCGTTGTTTAACTCACTGTCTAGCTCACTGTTTGGTGGATTACGCTGATTTTCCTTAGGATAGCCAAAAGGCTTGTAGTAGGGCGACTTAAGATAAGAGTCTGACTGAACAGCTTCGCCGATAAAATCTGAATAGTCACTGGCTCGTAGCTTGTCGGCAATAATATTGCCCTCGCTATCAACAAAGCGCAAAAGGCCGCTGTAATGCTCCCAGCTACCGTTAGCCGTGATTAATCCCATAAACAAACTGGGAAAGTTACCAAAGACACCAGCCTCTTCCTGAAAGTCTTCTAACAGGCGCTTAAATTGTTCTAGAACCGATAAGACGGTCGCCTTTACCTCGGGCAGTCTAGATAATATCTCTTCCCTTTTTTGGGTAGAAAGATTAGATCGTACACCACCAGGTACTGCCCACGTCGGATGAATTTTGCGCCCGCCTAACTGTTCAATGATCTGCTGGCCAAACTGCCTTAACCGGATGCCGCTACGCACCATCCCTGGATCTACATCCATCAGGCCAAACACATTTCGCTTACCAGGGTCGCTCTCCCAGCCTAACAGCAGGTCAGGACTGGTGAGGTGAAAGGAACTGAGCGCGTGGGACTGAATAATTTGACCTAAGTTCATCAGTCGTCGAAGTTTTTCAGCCGCAGGTGGAATTTTAACCGCTAACAGCTGATCACCTGTTTTTGCTGAAGCTAACAAATGACTCACGGGACAAATGCCACAAACACGCGCGGTAATTCCTGGCATTTCCCAAAAGGGTCGTCCTTCACAAAACTTTTCGAAGCCTCGGAATTCAGTCACATGGAACCGAGCATCATAGACTTCGCCTTGGTCATCTAAATAAATAGAGATTTTAGCGTGACCTTCAATACGCGTAACTGGATCAATAACAATTCTTTTAGACACCGCTTTTTCGAGTAATGTGACTTCTGAGAGAAATCAGACGCCAATGGCCAAGCCTGGCTTCATCGACTCATAGACCTGCCACGCTAAGTCGCACTCCTGCTGAATTTGGGCTTCTTCATTATCGATGATGCGAGCCTGTTGCAAGGCTGCTTTGATGTTTATTGATAGCTGATCTTCTGCGGGGGTTTCTAGCGCACCCTTAATCAAGATATCGGTGACAGAAAGCATCCCTAGTAGCTCGTTATTCTCTACAACAGGCGCACGGTGAATACCCGCATCTGAGAGCAGCTGAGCAGCGTCTTGAATAGAAATATGGCCAGGCATCTCGATACAAGGCCGACGCATGAGGCTACCAACAAATACCATCTCTGGGTCTTTCGCAGCGGCCGTAACACCATAAACAATATCTTTTTCTGTAATGATGCCGTAGGGCGAATCTTTATAGTTTTTATCAACGACAAGCGATCGCACCTGCTTAGCCCGCATTAACCAAATGGCATCTTCAATCGTTGCAGAACTGCGAATCACTACCACAGAGCGAGTCATAATATCTCGAACGGTGAGCATAATAATCCTCCTTTACCCAGCAGAATCAAATTTACCGGTCCAAGCTTGCCGAGCCAAACTTGAGCGACTAGGACGATAACAATTTAGTTGTAGTGCAAGAATTTGAGGACTCTGTGAGGGTGGTTTCCTATTGCTATATTATCCAAAGCGAATGTTCCCAGCACTCAGAAGTTCCGGCCTTTTTCCTTCGACTAACGGCTCTAGCACTGCTCGAATACGATTGGCATCAGGCGGGCATCCTGGCAGATATAAGTCAACGTCAACTACTTTGTGTACAGGGAGCACTTGTGTCAGTAATGGCGGTACCAAATCACTTTTTGGCAGTTGAGGATGCGTTGCAGTTTCTAGGTAAGCACGAGCAAGAACAGATTGACCATGATCTTCTGTTTTACCTTCTATCTCTGTATTACTGAGCTGAAACAGCGGATTGCGTAAGGCAGTGACATTGCCAGTAACGGCGCAGTCACCAAAGGAAATGAGAACCTTTGTGCGTTTACGTACCTGATGAATCATATCCAAATGGTCTTGATTGGCGATCGCACCTTCTACCAGCGCAACATCTACCCCTTTGGGATAGACCTTTATATCAGCAAGCGGGCTATACACTAGCTCGACCCGCTGAGCTAGTTCAATCAGCCATTCGTCCAAATATAGAAACGACATATGGCAGCCAGAGCAGCCGCCTAGCCCAACCGTTGCCAGCTTAATGCGATTCATGATGCCTCCTGTGGTGGGCCATAGCGGTATAACTGAGTCGCTTGTGATCGCGCTGGAGTTCTCCGACTGTAGTTCCCCTCGGGAAAAGAGCACCCGTCGGGCAGGCATTGACGCATTTACCGCAAGCGGTACAGCTACTGGCCTCTCCCCAAGGCTGGTTGAGGTCACTCACCAAATGAGAATGATGCCCGCGTCCGGCCATGTCCCAGGTATGAGCCCCTTCTAGCTCGTCGCAGACACGAATGCAGCGCGTACACAGTACACACCGATTGAAGTCTAGCCCAAACCGCTCGTGAGAAATATCCACTGAGCGCTCAGGGAACTGATAAGCAAGGCTGACATGATCCATCCCTACCTCTACAGCTAGATCTTGCAGCTCACAATTTCCGTTAGCTACACAAACAGAGCAAACGTGGTTTCCTTCTGCAAATAATAGTTCTACAATCATTCGCCGATACTATTGTAACCGCGCTGTATTTGTGAGCACGACCATGCCTTCTGCTACAGGGGTCGCACAGGCGGGCAGCAGCTTAGACGTGCCCTCTACCTCTACCAAACAAAGACGACAAGCACCGACCGTAGAAACCCCTTCTAAATAGCAAAGTGTTGGAATACCTATTCCAGCATCTTTTGCAGTCTTTAAGAGGGTTTCGCCTGAGCGACCACTAATGAGCTGATCGTTGATAGTGAGCGTCTTAACAGCCATTGCTAACAGTTATATAGGGAACAGCCTGTGAGGGGACAAAACAGCAGACACCGGGTTGTTTAATTGGGTTGTTTAATTGGGTTGCTTAATTATCCTGAAGCTGCTACAGCCTAAACACTTAGTTTGAGGACTTTGTGAGCATTTTATTGCGCGCCCGACGACGGCAAAACCTGCCGTTTTTACCCTCACAGTTTCCTCAACTTGTTTGCCTAACTTATGAATAGAACGTTCTGAAAACATCAAAGCGTTCAACCCTACTTACAATCATTCAGTCGTTAGCTGTATAGGAGATATTACTATGCCGATCAAACTTTTTCGACCGTTTTTATAAGTTGAGTACTGGGAGCCTTTCGGCGAAATCGATACGCTCAGGAAAGAGATGAATAATCTGCTAGAGCAGTTTACCTCCAACCTACCCAATAGTGGAGATGGACTCACCTTCATGCCCTCAGCAGAGATTGACGAAACCGAGCAAGAGATTCATCTGAAGCTGGAAGTCCCTGGCATGCAGGCTGACGATCTCGAAATTGAGGTGATGGATGATTCGGTTTCGATAAAAGGAGAACGAAAGTCTGAGACGAAGTCAGAAGAGAACGGTAAGTTCCGCTCTGAATTTCACTATGGTAAGTTTGAGCGCCTAATTCCGATGCCCTCTAGCATTGCCAAAGATCAGGTCGTTGCTGAATATAAAGATGGCGTACTCAAGCTGACCATTCCAAAAACAGAAGAAACTAAGAAAGAATCAGTCAAAATTCCAGTCTCTTAGTTTTGGACCAAGGAAATAAAAAAGAACAAAAGCTGTCCGGAAAGTAGCGCTTCTCGGACAGCCCATAGTACGTCTTGATTGGTGGATCAACCCGTCGATATAATAATGTTGCAGCCCTCACACAGCAGCCCTCTATGAAGCTTTTACTGGTAGAAGACGATCAGGCGTTCGCACAAAGCGTTCAGCAGTTGCTAGAAACGCATTACTATTCGGTCGATGTCGCCGCTGACGGGCATATGGCACAGGAAATGACAGAGGTCTTTTCCTACGATTTGATTTTGCTCGACTGGGTGCTGCCCAAGAAAACGGGCATACAGGTGTGCGAAGCCCTCAGAGAGCAGGGTGATCGTACGCCTATCATCTTGATGACGGGTAAAAACAGCAGCACCAATGAAGTCACAGGCCTAGATGCTGGGGCTGATGATTACCTCATCAAGCCCTTTGGCTTTGATGAGCTGTTAGCACACATTCGAGCGGTACTCCGCCGATCGGAAGGCATTGCTTCTCCTGTTTTGGCATGGGGCGATTTACGGCTTAACCCTAGCAGCGCCGAGGTTAGCTGTTGCTCGCCGAATGGTGAAGCAATGCCGATTTCACTTACACCTAAAGAATATGGTCTGTTAGAAGTTTTTTTGCGCAATCCCAGTCGTATTTTTAGCATGGACGCCTTAATCGATAAGGTGTGGCCTTTTGATGATGCGCCGACAACAGGAGCCATTCGTACTCATATCAAAGGGCTACGCCAAAAGTTAAGAGCTGCGGGGCTCGCTGAGGTAATTGATACGGTGTATGGCCTGGGCTATCGTCTGTCTCCTGCGATCGCAGTAGTCGTCTCTAGGCAAAAAGCTACTGGCCAGAACACCGCTAACGAGACCGGCAGAGACCTGGAACAATCACCCAAGCGAGTAACCGAAAACCGCACTAAGAAAAGACCTGCCGCTGAGAACACTAAGCCCTTAGTAGCTCTCTCAGCACTTTGGCAGACGGTAAAGTCTACGTACATACAGCGGGTAGAGACTCTATCAAAAACGCTCAATGATTTGCCAGCAGGCTCACCGAATCAGAATGACCGCGAGACTATTACTAGCGAAGCACATGCCCTAGCGGGCTCATTGGGTAGCTTTGGATTTTCTGAAGCAACACCAAAGTTCCGACAAATCGAACGACTTTTTAGAGAACACAAAACACTGGGAAGCGAGCAGCTACAGGAGCTACGTGTTGCTATTGCCAAAGTGCAACAGACCCTGGAAACGAACGAACCGATTACTGAAATACCAGTGGCTAACACCCACCACGTTTCCATACCGTCTGAAAGGAATACTAAAGCCGCTAAAGTGCTGATTGTTGATGACGATCCGGCTATTCTTACGCTGTTAAAAGGATTATTACAAGACTGGGGCTTTCAACTTCAGCTACTGAGCAACCCTCAGCAGTTTTGGGAGATGATGGAAAAGTTTTCGCCTGATATGGTGCTGTTAGATATAGAAATGCCTCATGTTAGCGGATTCGATTTGTGTCAGCGGCTGCGCGACGAGCCTCGCTGGAGCGAGCTGCCTATTCTCTTTTTATCGGCACATACCGAAGCTGACGCGATTCAAAGAGTCTTTTCTATCGGTGCAGATGACTACATTCGCAAACCTATCATTGCTGCGGAGCTGATTGCCCGTGTGACGAGTTGGCTAGAGCGTGCCCGCAATCGAAAGCTCAAAGCAGACGTCGATACACTCACAGGCGTAGACAACCGAAGAAAGTCTACGCAGGAAATGGTGCGACTGTTGGGTTTAGCTGAGCGCTACGATCAACCGTTTTGTTTGACTGTGATTGATATTGACAATTTCAAACGGGTGAATAGTGCGCTGGGGCATGCGGCAGGCGATCGCATTCTTCGCCAGTTTGGTGCATGCTTGCGATCGGCGTTTCGCCAGGAAGATGTGATTGGGCGCTGGGGAGGAGAAGAATTTGTGGTCGGTATGTACGGCGTAGAAGATGCCGAGGGTAAACAATATTTGAAAAACTTGCTGAGCTACTGGCAGCAGATATGTCTTGATGGTGAAAGTAGCAACTTGATGGTTACCTTTACGGCAGGTCTTGCAGTTTATCCTCAAAAAACAAACGAGTTACAAAAGTTGTACCAGGTAGCAGATACAGCTTTACAAAAGGCAAAAGCAGCGAGCCGAACACAAGATCACGCGCAGGAGCAAAAACAAGTTGTTGCGGCGGTGAAATGATCTTCACAGGTTTTGGATATTTCACTGCTAGGTTAGTTAATTCAGTATTGTCATAATTTTGAATGTGACGGGAGACGATTGAACGCAAAATGCTGGATGATTTCACAGGTACAGGAGATACCTTATTTGAGCGGGTTGTGATCACGTCACCATTAACGGTCTCCCCGACAGCTTCTGTGAGTGAAACGATCGCTAAGATGCATCAAACGAGATCTAGCTATGCAATCATTGCGGAGCGAAGGCCAGCGCCTCTGCTAAAAACTCATGAGTTAAAGCAGCACTTAGTAGGCCTCTTTACCGAGCATGACTTGGTGCGAGCAATCGCTTCACAGCAGCCTTTTGAGGAAATGGCGATCGCAGCTGTCATGAAAGTGCAGATTCCAACCATTGGAAAAGAAGACATCACCAACGCCGCCGCCATTTTTGCGCGCATGCGCCAGCAACAGATTCGCCATCTCCCCATTATTCAGACCGATGGTCAGCTAGTCGGAATGATCACTCAAGAGGGCATTCTACAGGCGTTAAACTCAGAAGATAGTCAGCAAATGGTGGCCTTGTTACAGCAAGAGGTCATGCAGCTACGCACCGAGAATCAAATGCTGCTAGAAGCCCGCAACCAAGAGCTAGAGCGAGAACATCTCACCTTGAGTAGTCAATTAGAAGATAAGCAGATAGAGCAACAACAAACTCAGGCACAGCTTGAAGAGGCCTACTACGAACTGGAGAAAAGCCACAATGCGCTGAGGAAAACGAACAAAGAACTTAATCAGACCTTGCAAAAACTCCAAGGTACTAAGCAGACACTACAGCAAACCAATACTGAGCTAGAGCGCCGAGTAGCACATCGCACATCAGATCTGCTACGAGCCGAAGGACGGTGGCGCAGTCTACTAGAAGAAGTTCACCTAGTGGTGATTGGATTAGATCTAGAAGGGAGCGTCAACTATGCTAATCCGTTTTTTCTCCGGCTAACGGGCTACAGCGCTGAGGAAGTCTTGGGAAGATCGTGGTTTAAGAACTTTTTGCCCTACGGCGAACAAAACCACACGTATCAATATTTTCAAGCATTTATTAACGGGGAAGAGATTCCCTTGCATCACCAAAATGAGATTCTGACACGCTCGGGTTCAACACGAATAATTGCCTGGCATAACGTTACTCTGCGCGATCATAACAACACTATTATCGGCACTATGAGCATTGGTGAAGATATCACCAAGAGGCTAGCTGTGGAGCGCATGAAAGGGGAATTTGTATCTGTGGTTAGCCACGAATTGCGTACACCACTCACGGCGATTCATGGCGGACTACATCTTATTACCAGCGGCCTTGTGGCCAGTAACTCTTCTCAGGGCAAAGAGCTGCTACAAGTGGCTGCTGAAAGCTCTCAGAGACTCGTTAGACTGGTAAACGATATTTTAGAATTAGAACGGCTAGAATCTGATAAAACCAAACTAAAACCAGAAAAAGTGACTTCGCAGCAGATTACGGCTCAGGCGGTTCGCGCCTTCAAGGTGGCCGCTGAGGCTCATAACATCACAATGCAGGTTAGCGATCCAGGACTAGCGCTCATGGCTGATGGCGATCGCCTGATGCAGGTACTAACGAATTTGCTCGACAACGCCATTAAGTTTTCGCCTGACAGCGCAACGATTTGGATAAGTGTAGAGCAGGCGTCTCTATCGTCTAAGGAAGGAAAGAGCACAGCACTCTTTAAGGTAAAAGATGAAGGCAGGGGAATTCCTTCAGAAGACCTTTCAGCAATATTTGAACGATTCACTCAGATCAATTACGACGATTCACGAGAGAAGGGTGGAACCGGCTTAGGTCTGGCGATTTGTCATAACATTGTTCGACAGCACGGCGGTAAGATTTGGGTCGAAAGTGTATTAGGGAAGGGGAGCTGTTTCTACTTTACAGTGCCGCTTTTTAGCACTAGCACATCGCCACTCAGTTAAAAATTGTTCTGGAGTCGCCCTTATGAGTCGAAAAGTATTAGTAATAGATGATGAAGAGGCTATTATCATCGTGCTTAGGGCTTCATTAGAAGCAACGACCGACTGGCAAATCATCACCTGCTCCTCAGCCACTAAAGGCATTGAGATCGCTATAGCCGAGCATCCAGACGCAGTTTTACTAGATGTGAGTATGCCAAAAGTGGATGGGACACAGGTCCTCAAAGCGCTGCAAGCTGAAGACTCCACTCAAGATATTCCTGTTATTTTTCTAACAGCCAAAGCCAGAGACTCTGAGCAAAAGGTGCTTAAGGCGTTGGGTGTTTCAGGAATCATTATCAAGCCATTCAGCCCAGAGACAATTGCCGCGCTGACAAAAGAGATTCTGGGCTGGAAGGATTAGCTGGAAGGATTAATTAGCTGATTCGATTCTACAAAATGGGATCAAGCAGATATTCTGGATGCAACACAGGCGGCTGAGTGTCTTCAAATGGAATCATCGGTTCCAGGGGCTTGAGTTCAGGTTTAGTCGGTGCCTCCCCCCCTACGCTAATAGGTGTGTTGAATACCTCGGCACCCACCAAGTTGAGGTCTGCCATGGTTGCTCCCTGCACATCAGTATTGTAGAGGTGAGCTTCGGTAAAGTTCACACCGACAAGCTGAGTATTGGCCAGGCAAGTATCCGTTAGAAACGTACCTGTGAGGTTAGCCCCTGTGAGGTTAGCCCCTTCTAAATCAGCGCCTTCTAGATTGGCACCTGTGAGGTTGGCTCCTGTGAGGTCGGCGTTACGCAAGTCAGCGCCAATCAGATGGGCTTCGAGCAGGGTTACGTCTGCCAAATCACAGCCTGCACATTCGTTGGTCAAGACCAATCGTCGGGCGTTGTTTTGCTGGAGCAAGGTAGGTCCGGCTAAAGGGGCTTCCGCTAAGGTTGGTGTTGCTGACAGCAACAATGCAACGGTAACCGTAGCCACTTGTTTGATGCGATCGCGAGTAAATAGTGTCCTCATGGCGTACCTCCTCTTCTGTGAAGCTCAGGCGGCGTCCAGTGGGAGTGGTGACGAAGAGACCCTCACTGAAAGGATAGAAGGAACAATCAACAACGAACAGTTTATATTACTTCCCTGAAGAATGTTTCGGAAGAATGTTTCGGCTGTTGTGACTCCTTACTTCCTACACCTATATTGTGGCATAGCCACCTCATAAACACAAGAAAAAACAACAAAGAAGAAAAGGATAGAAATGCTCTTCACAAAATCTTTAATTCCTTTGCATAGACTGTATTGTGAGCAGAAATAAAATTGTTCTAAAAAAATATTTTCTCTATAGAAAATCTAGAAAGCACTACATTTTCTCCACATAAATTCTTTCGTTGGAAAACGCTATGAACCGTAAACCTGTCTTAAGTCATCAGGCAGTCCACCCACCATCAAACAACAGCGCAGAACTTCCGAAAAAGGGCTATCAATCCTATCGATTGTCCATAGCTATCGGCACCACAGTCACTTTTCTACTGCTCTCAGCAGTGCCACAACTTACTGGGGAATCGCTCACAGGAGTTAATCTAGCGAGCATACATAACAACACCTCGCAAGTGCGGAAAAACGTGTTTTCTTCGCACTCTGGAAGAGCTGCACGGCTATTTTCAGGACAATATCGGGCGATGGCCCCAGACGGAACAGGGATGACTACTTATTCGGTCGAAGAGGCGCGATCGCACCTACAGTCCTTAGATAATCGCGAGATTTCTGAATACGAAGGCGAATTTCAGGAATTTACCCCAGAAAAACAGGGCTCATTACCTACGCTAATGGTCAGTCCTGGCTATACACACTTAGCGGTAGAAAGCTTAAAACATTCACAGGTGCACCGCTAAGCTTTACTCCTGACGGGCAAGGACTACTCACCATTGATGACTTGATCGACTCATTTCGAGCGGTTGACGGTGAATTTCCTCTACAGCTATATCAACTTCGCGGTACTGAGCAAGCTGACTTCACAGCGACTTTCCAAGGGTTCACTCCTGATGAGCAAGGACTGGTGACGGTGTATTCAGGGAAAGATGGCATCGTATCAACGCTAATAGCTTACGCTCTTACTAATAAACTCAGCCTCGCCTTTTAGCTGGGGTTTGTGCCCCATAGAGCCCGTCGCAATAATGACGGCCCTACTTTGATAAACCCGGTCGGCTGTGATGACTTCCTTCACAGCTGACGCAAAGCTTACGTCAAACACCTGAGCTTGAATAATTTGTGCCCCAAAGGTTTCTGCTTGATGATGAAAACGAGAAAGCAGCTCTTCTCCTGAGACCACTTCAGGAACCCCTGGATAGTTCTCCATTCAGTGCGTTATACCTAGCGCACCAGCAGTCGCACTTTTATCCAACACAAGTGTCTTTAGATTGGAACGAGCGGCGTAAATAGCGGCGCTTAAGCCACCTGGGCCACCACCAATGATAATGACATCGTGAATAGGATGTTCTCCTGCTGCTGTCGGCAGGTCAGGCGTTGTCTCTAGTAATGTACTCATTTTCTCAATATCTGTCATCAATGGCTGATTAGTAGACAGATGTGTGGTTAATCATTCAATTCAAAAAGAATACAGGCAAGTTGTGAGGAGCCTGTGAGGACTCCATACAGCTGTAGCGGCGTTAGTACTGAACCGCTCGTCACAGAATCAACATCTTTTCTTGTTAGTGTTCAGCACACTTAAACAAAGCTTTTTTATGATTTTCAACTATGCGCTTTTCAATACTTCCAGGCCAGAGCTATCCACTAGGCGCAACAGTTCTTGCAGACGGTGTCAATTTCTCTTTGTTTTCTCAGCATGCCGAGAAAGTTGAGCTGCTGTTATTTACAAAGCCAAATGAGCCGCTTCCAAGTCAAACGATCACATTGATGCCTGATCGGCATCGAACCTATCATTACTGGCATGTATTTGTACAAGGGCTAAAAGCGGGGCAAACCTACGCCTATCGTGTTTATGGTCCGTATCAGCCAGAGCAGAGGCTACGCTTCGATGGCAGTAAAGTGTTGCTTGACCCCTATGCTAAGACCGTTGTGGGCTACAAACTTTACAATCGCCAGGCGGCTCAAGTCGTTGGTCAAGACAATTGCTCTCAGGCACTACGGGGTAGTGTTGTTGATTCGAGTATTTACGACTGGGAAGGCGATCAGCCTTTGCGCCATCCCTATGCCAGCAGCGTCATTTATGAAATGCACGTAGGCGGCTTTACTCAAAATCCTAATTCAGCAGTCTGCCCATCAAAACGAGGGACTTTTGCTGGGCTCATTGAAAAGATTCCCTATCTCAAAAATTTGGGCATCACCGCAGTGGAGCTACTGCCAGTGCATTGCTTTGATCCTGACGCTGCACCCGACGACTTAATTAACTACTGGGGCTACAACACCATCAACTTTTTTGCACCTCATTGGGCTTATAGTTCTGATAAAACGCCGCTCGGTCCGCTTAACGAATTTCGCGACATGGTCAAAGCCCTTCACAAGGCAGGACTCGAAGTGATACTAGATGTTGTTTTTAACCATACTGCAGAAGGTAATGAAAATGGCCCTACGCTTTCTTTTCGCGGGTTCGATAATCCAACTTACTACATTGAAGATTTAGACAACCCTGCGGCTTACAGCAACTACAGCGGCTGCGGTAATACCTTCAAAGGTAATCATCCTATCGGCAGTCACCTCATTTTAGATTCGCTGCGTTACTGGGTCGCAGAAATGCACGTAGATGGCTTTCGCTTTGATTTAGCTACGGTGCTAGCTAGGGGGGTGCAGGGACGACCAATTGCATCAATCAAGGCTGAGCGCGCCAGTATCCTGTGGTCTATAGAATCTGACGCGGTGCTCGCGGGTATTAAACTGATTGCTGAGGCATGGGACGCGGCGGGCCTTTACTCAGTAGGAGGGTTTGTTGAGTACGGTGACTGGTTCTCCGAATGGAATGGCCCATTTCGAGATGATGTTCGCCGCTTTGTGAAAGGCGATGCCGACATGGTTAAAACACTGGCGGCTAGAATTTTGGGCAGTCCTGATATTTACCATCGGCAAGATACTGACATCAACCGCAGCATTAATTTCATTACCTGTCACGACGGTTTTACGCTGAATGATTTAGTCTCTTATAACGCCAAACACAACGAGGCAAACGGAGAAAATAACAAAGATGGTGCCGATGTAAACTTTAGCTGGAACTGTGGAACAGAGGGAAATACAGATAATCTAGACGTTGAATCGCTACGACTTAGACAAATTAAAAATCTCTTGACAATCTTATTCATCTCTCAAGGCACGCCGATGATTTTGATGGGAGATGAGATCCGCCGGACGCAGCAAGGAAACAACAATACCTACTGTCAGGATAATGAGCTGAGCTGGTTTGACTGGAGCCAAGTCGATTCACAGTTCGACCTTTGGTGTTTCTTGCGTCGGCTGGTTAACTTTACTCAAAGCCTGGAAATATTTCGTCAGGAAGAGCGCCTACAGGTAGCCTATGCTAGCTTGAAGCCTCATATCAGCTGGCATGGGGTAAAACTAGGCCAACCTGACTGGCAAGCCTCTTCTCACAGCCTGGCTTTTTCGTTGCGCCATCCTAAGGCTGGTGAATATCTCCACGTGATGCTCAATGCCTACTGGGAAACACTAGAATTTGAGCTGCCGCTACTGGGCATTGGTGAACGATGGCATCGAGTCATTAATACAGCGCTAGCACTGTCAGACGCGGTTTGTGAAATTGGTTTTAGCCAGCCTTACGACAAAGAAACTTATCGGGTTGAGGCTCGCTCCTGTGTTGTACTTATTGCCCAAGCTGTCTGAAGCGCTACGTAAGTAAAAAGCTCAAGCATTGGTCCACTTGAGCCTTTTACTTACTCTACTAGTAACGCTTTGATTACGGGTTGGCTCTCATAGAAGGTCTCGGTGGCATTCTTATTTCGATAGGAATAACCGGATCTGATACGGTAAACGAAGACAAGTTATTTTTCAGCATTTGTTTTTGCTGATCGCTTAGGTTAGCAATTTTCAAAACATCTTCAGTTCGAGCATAAGGACCATATTCCACAATAGAGCGAGCCAATGTGGGATAAAACCCCGGACAATCCATAAAGTCCACAAGGTTAGCATTGTTCAAGTCAATTTTTTGGCCTGTGTTCGTACAGAGCTGGTTAGTGAGTTGAGCAGGCTGAGAAATATTTCCTTGTGAGGGCTCTACCATTGAAACCATCGGGCTTGAAGCTAGCGGAACTCGTAAGGGGAGCGTACTATAATCGCAGGTTATAAAAATTACGGGTTGGACAAACTGGTTGACTGATGAACCACCAATACAGAGCAAGGCGCATGATGCAAAACGTAGTTGCTAACACTGCCCAAAATCATCTCACTAAGTCCCTTGCGCTGATGGCTGCCGACCACAATCAAGTCGGCTTTCCAGGTCTTGGCCAACTCACAAATCGCATGTCCTGGGCTGCCGACGACTTGTTCAAAACCAGTGTGAATTCCTTTCTCTGTACTTTGCTCGCTCAGACGACGGAGCATAGCCATATTGTTCGTTTGGTATTCTTTGTAGCTTTCTTCAAACAGGTTCCAATTATTTACCCCATATGACTGGCCGACCATACTATATTCCGGTACGATAAAAGCACTATCAATCTCTGCTGTCAGTACGCTGAGCAGCTTTAGCTGAGTATCTGACGAGGTATCTGATTGAATATGTGCGATCGCAAGCGCTTTGTGGAACACGTCATTGTCAGACTCAACCGGATCTAGCGCCGCTAAAACTTTATTGAACATATCGAGTTTCCTCAGATTGATAACATCCATCATTTTGATGAGAATGTCACATTGATGAGAACGTCACAGATTAAAAAGCACCCATTAAAGAGTAAGCACAAGGGTAGTGTGAGAAGAAATCGAAACGTTTTCCTCAAAATCTAAAAAAGGCTGTACCACCTGATAGTTTTGTTGTAGCCTCATCCGTTGAATTGCAGAGGTCTTGGTAAATACATGTCGGTGTAGCGCGACTACCTGGCTGGCAACCATAAGCAATACCAAAATCAAAAAAGGAACAGAGATCAGCTTAAATAACAGCTTACTCCAATCGTTTGAGTTAGACATCGGTCGCCTCAAATGCTGACTTTCTAATTACTCATCTCTACCTTAGAAAAAGGTGTTGTAGAAATTGTGAGGAAAGCTTTGTGACAGAAGCTATATCAAACGTCCTAATGCATTAGGACGTTTGCGCAGAAGAGTTGCTTGTTTGATGATAGTCGTGGCCTTTAGCGAGTGTCTTAAGCAACTATTCGCAAGCTATATAGCGCGCTCACCTAGAAAATCTAGGCGAGCGCGTAAAGAACATTCAATCAAGCTTTAGATACTGAAGTGTAGAGTTTCTAACCAGGACGAGCCGAGGTTAGTTGCCCCCAAAGACGTAACCAACGCCTACCATGAAATCAACTTCGTCGGCATCAGCAAATGGGAGGTAGTTGACCGAGCCATTCGCGACCCAGTGATCGCTGAAGCGATAGTCGAGGCCACCTGTGAGCGCAAACTCAACGGTGCTATCGTCCCCCAAGTCGCCACCGATGCCAGCACCTACGAAAGGATAGAGGTTAGCATCTGCATCTACTGCATTGAAGTCGTAGGTGAGGGGCAATAGATAGGAGACATCTTCGCTATCATCGAAGTTAAAGTCAGTAGCTACTGACGGACGAATTGAGAGGTTGTCATCAAGGGTGATTTTGCCATTGATGACGAAGCCGTCATCGCCACCACCAATACCGACATAGCTGTAGTCAGGCGTTTGCTGTGCAGAGACTTTCAAGGGGAAAGCCAAAAAAGCAGCAGCGGTCAAGCCAACGGAAACCAAAACAACTGTGCGTTTCATAGAGACCTCCTTCACCGGGTGAAGTGTAACGAAACGGCTATTCGAAAGAGGAGAGGCTCAAAAGAAAGCCATACA